>CAKSVR010000053.1 GCA_934504345.1 uncultured Agathobaculum sp.
GACCCTGGGCGACATCAAGCTCAGCGCCGAGGCGACCGACGGCGGCCAGGTGATCCCCGGCACCATCGCCTGGGAGGCCCCCCTCACCACCGTTCCCGCCGCGGGCCAGGCGACCTACCGCTGGACCTTCACCCCGGACGACACCATGCAATATCTCACCGCCTCCAACACGATCAGATTCTCGGTGGACAAGGCCACCCCCACCGGCGAGCCGAAGTACACGGCCATCACCTCGGGCGGCAAAACGCTCGCAGATGCAGGTTTGACTGCTGAGGGCGGTACGTTCAGCGTGCCCGGTACGGTAAAATGGGCCGATGCAGCGGATACCGCTGTCAAGGCGAACACGGCGTACACATGGAAGTTCACGCCGAAGGACACCGTCAACTACACCGAGCTGACCGGCAGCATCACGCTGTACCGCGTTTCCTCCTCCGGCGGAGGCGGCGGTTCGTCCGTACCGACCTACAAGCCGTCTGTTGCGCCGTCCAAGGATGGCACGACCGCAGTTTCCAATCCGAACCCGAAAAAGGGCGATACGGTAACGATCACACCCAAACCGGCGGACGGAAACGAGGTTTCCAAGGTTATCGTGACGGACAAGAACGGCAAGACCATCGAAGTCAAGGCAAATGCCGACGGTACTTACCGCTTTGTTCAGCCGGACAGCGCCGTTGCGATTCAGGTAGTATATCAGCCGAAACAGACCGCGCAGACGGACTTTGCGGACGTTTCCGCAGCGCACTTCGCGTATGATGCGGTCAAGTGGGCGGCTGAGAACGGCATTACCGGCGGTATCGGCGATAACCTGTTCGCGCCGAGCCAGTCCTGCACCAGAGCGCAGATCGTAACGTTCCTGTGGCGTGCGGCGGGCTCGCCCGAGCCGAAGTCGCTGAGCGGCCTCACGGATGTTCCGGCAGATGCGTACTACGCCAAAGCGGTCGCGTGGGCGGTCGAAAACGGCATCACCGGCGGTATCGGCGATGGTCTGTTTGCTCCCGATGCGACCTGCACGAGAGCCCAGAGCGTAACCTTCCTTGCGCGGGCGCTGAATGCCAAGGCAAACGGCAAGGCCGACTTCACAGACGTTCCGGCCGACAGCTACTACGCCGAAGCAGTCGCGTGGGCGGTCGAGAATGGCGTAACGAACGGCATGGGCGACAATCGGTTTGCACCGAACCAGCATTGCACGCGGGCGCAGATCGTTACGTTCCTGTACCGCGCCTATAACGGAAAGTAACGCCAAACACCGAAACGAGCAAAAGCGGAGCCGCTGAATGCGGCTCCGCTTTTCGCATCAAGAGTATTGCCCTTTCCTATTGCACTCTGACGGGAAATGCAATATAATGGGAATACAAAAGCCAATACAGAATCAATAAAAGGAGTGCATACCATGAAAAACCTGCATTTACTGAAGCGGCTGTCCGCACTGGCCCTGTGCGTTGGCGCAGTCGGCACAACGGCGCTCGCGGCAAATACCGTCACCAAAACGATCTATGCGACCTATCGCGGCATTCGCATCATGGTGGACGGCACGGTGATAACGCCCAAGGACTCCAAGGGCAATACGGTGGAGCCGTTCATCTCCAACGGCACGACCTATGTGCCGCTCCGCGCGGTGAGCGAGGCGCTCGGCAAGCAGGTCACATGGGACGGCGATGCGAATATGATCTACATTGGCGAAAAGCCGGCAGCTGACGGCACCTATCTGCTGCCGAGCCAGACTCTCGCCGCACAGGTTTACGGCGAAAACGACAGCAAAGTAAAGCTGTACGGCGGCACGACCGCAAAGACTGCGGTCTACTTCACCGATGACGGAGAGGTTTACGCGCTTTACGATCTGGGCGGCAAATACAAGACGATTTCGTTCGATGCGGCGATCAGCGATTATAATATCGCGCTCAATGCGGAGCGCACCAGCTTCGTGGTATATGTGGACGGCGTGCAGAAAACGGAGATTCCGCGCACATACAGCATGGAGCCGTATCATGTAGAGCTGGATGTGACCGGCGCCCAGACGGTGAAGATCGTCAAGACGTACTATTCGTTTATGAATACCGATGACAGCTATATCATCGCGGATTTTGTCGCAAAGTAAGGGAAACAGAATACAAATGCAAAAAACGAGAGAAACTGCGGTTTCTCCCGTTTTTGCATATTCGGCAGCCATCCCGCATGGAATAGAGCCCCATGCGTTGGATACAGTTTCAACAAGTTTGTATTGGTAAACATCGCAAACGCTCCCCGCCAGAGCACGGTTTCATCAAGTATTGATACGGTCATTTCGACTCATTTTCCGCCGCCTCTCTTTGCAGTTCGTTTCTTGCCATATCAAATTCCGCGCCGGAGCGAATGGGATTGCCCTGCTCTCCCTGTTTTTCTGCCATAAAACCGGCCTTCTGTCATCTCTTTTGAGGACAGTATAGCAAAACGCCGCGACAACAGGGTGGTGGTGTCTCAAAAATTATTTATCGTTTTTTAGCTGCTTCAAACGCTCCGCATATAGACCATACCCCATATTGGAGGCTTCCGCAATCATAATCGGGAACGGATAGTTGTCCGGATCGATCGCTTCGATGGCGGCGGGGAGGATCGCGCTTTCCGGATCGTGGTTCGCGAAGATAAAAATTGCTTCCGGGTTCAGCGGGCTGATGCGGAATTCGGGCAGTTCATTCTTCGGATTGATCTGGAATTCATGCAGTATATCCTCCTGCCCGGCTACCAGCCCCAGCGCACACTTCTGTGCAAAAACGACAGACATATCCTCGCAGAACTGCTTCACCTTTTCTTTATCGCTGAGAAACGTTCGAAAATCCTCCAGATGTTTTTCAATCCCGGCAGATCCTTTTAACGCACCGTCGCCGTATTTTACCTCTATCAGTGCCAGCGATAGTTTGCAGCGGTTCTTTCGGACTGCACCGTTGGACAGCCATTTCAGGCCGACCATATCAAATCGGGAACTGCCCTCGACAAATTCAATATCCGCAATGTAATAGTCTGTGCCGTTGGAGATTTTGCCGTGGCTGTTGTTCTCGCGTGCGATGACCTGCTGGAACTCCCGTTCGTATTTCGGGTACGCATGGAACCACCAGTCCATGGCCTGTTTGTAGAACGGCAGTTGTGCCGCCGCTTCTGTGGGGGATGGGTGTGCCTCCAGCGGTTCGGAACCGGCTGTGAAGTATAAGGGAGAGTGGTATCCGTTATGCGCGGGAGAACTTACTGAAAAATTCTGTCCAGATGCGAAACGGCATTTCAGCCATGGATTCGCGCGGATAGCGCTGGATTTCATCCTGTCAGACCGCAGTATCTTCAAGGTGGTTGGTCTTGATGAAGCAGAATAGGGATGTACTTTTGATAAAAGATGTGATATACTGACATACAACAAATATAAGATAGGAAATATCTGTATTACTCGCCTATCTTTCGCAGGATATTAAACGAATGGAGCAATATTTATGCAGAAAAGAGTACCGATAATCGCTGTTATAGCAATTATCGTGATAGCTATAGGCTTTGGCGGGCTTATTGTGGTGCAAAGGCGGCATGAAGAACAGCAAACTGCACATATTCAAGCATTACAAGAAGAAGCTGCGCCATATGAGGATGAAATAAGTGCAATTCAAGCAGATTTAGAAAATCACGAAAAGGCATTTTATTCAGAAGAACAGCCGGTGGCTAACGCAGTGATTTGTTTTGCACCGACTTCTGCGGATGATCTTGATGTAGTCAAAAAACTGACAGAAAATTACGATCTTACGCCTGCAATCCTGCTGAACTGTTCGCAAAGCACATCAGCACTGAGACAGTATTTATGGAGGATTACCTACGAAAAGTATGATATTCTTTTGACAAGCGATACGTTCGATGAAACAGTGCTGAAAACGGCAGATGAGATTTGCGAACTATTGCCCTCGTATATGTATACAAATCAGCCGGCATTTTTGCTGAAAGATACACTGGATACAGATACAAATCGAAAACTGCTGTCTGAGCATGGTTACAAAAATATGTTCCGATATAGTGAGTCGTTGGAATCCGGAAGCGATGGAGATACGCTGTATTTGCCGTATAAATTCATGGATACAACAATAGAATATGGCAACTTTGCAGATGCAGTGGTAAATACACATGGTGGCGCAGCACTGGTCTTTGACTTGCAAGAGATGAAGAACGGAAAATTTGCAGAAACGGATGTTACAGATTTCCTGAACGTTCTGAATTCGCGTAAGTCTGAAGAAAAACTCAACTATGTGGATTTTACAGCAGCATTCACTGCTTTGCAGGAAAGCGAAGGCAAGGTGCAGCAGTATAATAGCTACAAGACTGAACAGGAAGCGCGTTTGAAATCGCTCCAAACACAGGTTCGCGAAATCTACGGACACTGGAATGACTATCAGTAATTTGCACTAATTTGAATCATTAAGGCTCTGGCGTTATGACAGAGCCTTATTTTGATACCAGAAACCACTTTGCAGGATGCATCCCTATGGATTGTTCCGGAGCGAATACAGAAGAAAGCAACTATTTGAATAACTAATTTATTGAAATACATTCAAAATATATAAAGATACGCATAAAAATATAGCAATATTGGTAACGCAAAGATATTGTAGTTTCTGGTGGAATCTGGTATACTAAGGTTAAGATAGCAAAGACAGCGCAAAATGCGCGAAAATGTCGAAAAATACAGAAATAGAGGGATCATGTGAAAGGTCTAATTCTAGCTGCTGGCAAAGGTACACGTTTGTACCCGATGACGAAGCCAATGAGTAAGCCGCTTCTGCCGGTTTACGATAAACCGATGATTTATTATCCGCTGTCAATTTTAATGCAGGCGGGTATTTCCGAAGTGATGGTCATCGTACCGCCAAATGAAACCGACACATTCTATGCTCTGCTGGGCGATGGCAGTCAGTTCGGTATCAATATTTGCTATGCGGAACAGCCGGTTGCACGCGGTATCGCGGATGCACTGCTTATTGGCCGTGAGTTCGTAGGCGATGATTCGGTATGTTTGGTGCTGGGGGACAATATTTTCTACAGCAGTACATTGACTGAAATGCTGAGTAAGGGTGCACAGCAGGAAAGCGGTGCGACAGTATTCGGTTACTGGGTAGAGAATCCTCGTCCGTTTGGCGTAGTCGAATTTGACGAAAGCGGTCATGCGATTTCTATCGAGGAGAAACCGAAAAATCCCAAGAGCAATTATATCATTCCGGGCATTTACTTCTACGATAATCAGGCGATGGAGATTGCAGCCGGACTGAAACCGTCTGCGCGCGGCGAACTGGAAATTACGGATGTTAATCTTGCATACTTGGAGCGTAACCAGTTACAGGTAGTTGCACTGGATCGTGATGTTGTATGGCTGGATGCTGGTACGGCAGACAGCTTGATGGATGCGGGTCAGACGATTCGCAAGATTCAGGAAGAAACCGGCCGCTATGTTGGCTGTCTGGAAGAACTGGCGTATAATCAGGGTTGGCTGGCACAGGAACAGGTACATCAGGCAGGCACAGAGCTGGGAATGACACTTTATGGTCAGTATTTGCAGTGTTTGTAAGCGAATATTAGTGTGAGTCAACATTTATTGGATTATATGGAATCTCCTTCAATACATCATGGTTGAAGGAGGTTTTCCTTTCTGGTAAAAATGGCAGAATCATGCGAAAAAATAAAGGGATTTGCAACAATACATATAAATCTGTAAAATAATGTTTTTACTGCTTGCTAACTGTGGGTAAGGGTGGTATACTACATATGAATTATAATATTCGGGACAGTATCATGTTGATGCTGTCAACAGAACACAAATAATATGAGAGAATATGTAGGCTTTGTGGGGTTTGAAACATGGTAAAAGAACGAGATAATGAAGAAGTAGAAATTGACTTACTCGCTCTTGCACGTGCGTTGTGGCGCAGAGCATGGGCAGTTATCCTGGCAATGCTGATCGGCGGTGCGGCGATGTTCTCGTATGCATCGTTCCTTATCACGCCGTTGTATCAGGCAAAAGCGCTGATGTATGTCAACAGCAGTTCGCTGTCGGTCGGCAATACGAAGCTGAGTATCTCGCAGGCGGAGCTGTCTGCGGCGCAGAGCCTTGTTGATACCTATATCGTAATTTTAAATTCGCGCACTACATTGAATGATGTAATCAAAGAGGCTGAGGTTCCGTACACCTATGAGCAGCTGTCGTCGATGATCTCTGCACAGGCTGTAAACTCCACTGAGGTTTTTGAGGTGGTCGTAACGGATGCCAATCCGCAGGAGGCAGAGAAGATTGCCAATGCGATTGCAGATGTTCTGCCGAATAAGATCGCAGCAATCGTGGAAGGCAGCTCTGCGCGTATTGTTGACTATGCGGTAGTTCCGTCGCAGAAGTCCTCTCCGAATATCACGAAGCTCACGGCGATGGGATTGCTTGCTGGTTTTGTACTGAGTGCAGCAGTCATCATTGTCCTTGAACTGATGGATGAAACGATCCATGATGAGGATTATCTGGCTCAGAATTTCGATCTGCCCGTTCTGGCTGCTATTCCGGATATGCTGAATAGTGGAAAGGACAAGGGATATTACAAGTACGGCTCTTATGGAGCATATGAGCAGGAGGCTGAAAAATGACACAGAAGAAAAAGCCGAATGCTGTCGCAATGGATGATTATCAGAGTGCGATGCTTGGCGATAAGCTGAACTTCGCAACAGCAGAAGCATATCGACTGCTTCGCGCAAACTTAATGTTCAGTCTGCCGGATCAGCAGGGATGCTGCGTTATTGGTGTTACCAGCTCGGTGCGAGGCGAAGGCAAAAGTACGACTTCGATTAATTTGGCATATACGCTTGCAGAAGCGAATTTGCGCGTACTGCTGATCGAAGCGGATATGCGTATGCCGGTTCAGAGCAAACGCTTGAACGCGAACAAGACCCCTGGTCTTTCTAATCTGCTTGCAGGACAGGCTTCGGAACGTGATGCATTGCAAAAGACAAAACTCCATAGTAATTTAACAGTGATTACTGCGGGCGATATTCCGCCGAATCCGTCTGAATTGCTCGCTTCGGAGCAGATGAAAAAAGTTCTGAAGAATTTGGAAGCACAGTTCGACTATATCATCCTTGATTTGCCGCCGGTAACAGCAGTTTCGGATGCAGTTGTTATTTCCGGTTTGACACAGGGCATGGTAGTGGTTGTGCGGCAGGATTATACAAACAAACGTGCGCTGAATGACACGATTCGTCAGCTGCAATTTGTTGATACTAAAATTCTGGGCTTTGTTATGACTTGCGCCGGTACGCAGCGTGGCACATATTCGAAGTATAAGAGGTATAAAAAGTACGGAAAATATGGCTATGGTTCGCACTATGGCTATGGCCAGAAAACCCAGGCTGCCAAAGATTCGCAGTAAGAGATAGGAATTTTCGATGATTGATTTCCACTCGCATATGCTGCCGTCGATTGATGATGGCAGCAGCAGCGTAGAAGAAAGTTTGCAAATGCTGCAAACCTCTGCACAGCAGGGCGTTCAGCAGATTTGTTTAACATCGCATTTCTATGCGGCAGAAAATTCACCAGAGCATTTTCTGGAGCGGCGTCAATGGGCGTATATCAAGCTGTGTGAGGCTTTGAAAGAGTGTACATTTGATGTTCCTCAATTGCATTTGGGAGCAGAGGTACATTATTTTGAAGGTATTCATCGGCTAAAGCAATTACCGTCGCTGATGCTGGAGGGTACGAATATACTGCTGCTGGAGATGCCGTTTACGCAATGGTCCAAACGAATGATAGTCGATGTACTGGAATTGCAGGAAAGCGGTCAGGTATGTGTTATGCTTGCACACGTTGAACGCTATCTGCGTATGCAGGACAAATCTGTTTGGGATAAGCTTTTGCGGGCAGGTGTGGTCATGCAGTCCAATGCAGGATTTTTTCTGAAATGGACAACACGACGACGCGCATTGCAAATGCTGCGAGAGGGAAGGATACACGTTCTGGCTTCAGACAGTCATAATATGCATTCGCGTCCGCCGCGGATGGAAGAAGCGTGGAATACGATTCGGAAGTCGCTTGGCGAGGATGCACTTCGCAGGCTGGAGCATAGAGAACAAAAATTGCTGCAAAGCAAGGTGAATACTCTATGAATAAAAAAGCATATATCGCAGCAGGTATGGCTTGTGTCGCTGGCTGCGTTATTTGCATCACAACTGCATTTGGGCATCCGCCGTCACGCGATTTAGCACAGGCGGTCGATCTGCCGGATACGGTACAGACCGAGCCGGAAACAACAGAGGAAACGACATACCAAAGCCCGATTGATTTCGATTCACTGCATACGCAAAATCCGGAAATCTATGCGTGGATTGATATACCAGGTACGGAAATCAGTTATCCGATCGCACAGCACAGCGAAGATGATTCGTATTACTTATCGCATGATGTCCATGGCAATAGTGCGGCGGAAGGTACATTGTTTACCGAAGGTAAATATAATGGAACGCAATTTGCAGATAAACTGACGGTCGTTTATGGACATAACATGAAAGACCAGTCGATGTTCGGTACATTGCAATCCACCTATTCGGATACGGATAATTTTAAGAATCTGAATCAGATCAATATCTATCTGCCGGATCGAGAACTGAGTTTTGAGATTGTAGCGGCAGTGCCGTATGATAATCGGCATATTCTTTATAATTACGACCTGATAACGCAGCAGTCACGAGATATGTTTGCGTATAGTATCAATTCGGTTCGAGCGATCGGTGCAAATCTTGCACAGGATCCATTTGAACTGGAGGAAAACGATCAGGTTCTGGTATTATCCACTTGTCAAGGATCGGATCATTCCGCACGCTATATTGTAGTAGCGGTACGGAAATCCTGATTCGGTGAAATTGATTAAAATCTCGCAGAGATTCATGGGAGGTAAATGAAAATGAACAGACTCTTGAAGGCATCGACAGCAACTCTTATGGCAGCTATGATGGTTGCTTCGGCAAGTGCAGCACCGAGCATCACGGCAGATGTTTCGTATGCTACGCAGACGGCTGAAAACGGTCAGCAGGTAGCAGCCATCGTGCGTAACACGAGCGGCGCTGAGGTTGGCGTGGTAGAGCAGAATCAGGTTTCTGTAACCCGTTCTACCAAGCAGAGCACGCTTTCCGAAGCGAATCAGCAGAAGTTCACCAGTGCGATCGAGCAGCTGCAGAATGCAGAGAACGTTGTTGATCTGCTTTCCGATGAGCAGAAGGTTGAACTGATGCAGACCCTGGGTGCTGATTACGATACCAGCAAGCTGGCGGCAAGCACTGTATTTGATGTTGATGTTCCGGACAGCACCCGTGAGCAGATGGCTGCTGGCAACACGGTTTGCATGGATTTTGAGTTCACCGGAAATGCAAATGCAGTGAAGTTCGTTCTGCATAATGTTGGCGGCACGGAGTGGGAAGCGATCACTGACTTCACCGTAAATCCGGATAACACCATCACGGTTCCGTTTACCAGCCTTTCTCCGGTTGCTCTGGTTGTAGACAGCGAGTCTGCTGATGCTTCCGCTGATGCACCGACTTCTCCGCAGACCGGCGATAATGGTAATGGCCTGCTGCTCTGGATCGGCGGCGCTTTTGCAGCGGCAGCAGCTGGCTGCTTCGGTGTATTCCGCAAGAAGACGCACTAATCTGTGATATAGAATATGCGATTTAAACTGAACAAAAAGGCCGGTATTGCGGTCTTGGTCGGTATCGCGGTTATTGTACTGGGTGCGTTGTTGATGCAGGTCGCACAAAAGTATGAATTTTCACATAGTGGTACGGAAGTACCGTCTGATTCTCAAGAAGAGGATACGGGCGATGTTTATTATCAAGGTCAGTGGTACACAAAGCGCACTGACCTTGATACCGTATTGCTGATGGGTGTCGATAAGTATGAAGCGGATACGCAGAATACGACTTATGAAAATGATCAGCAGGCGGATTTTCTGTTTTTGGTGGTTTTTGATCCGCAGTCGCAGACGTATACGCCAATCCATTTGAACCGTGATACGATGACAGACATTAAAATCCTTGGTGTCAGCGGTACAGGTGCAGGTTCCTTTGAAGGGCAGTTGGCATTGGCGCATACTTTCGGCAGCGGTAAAGAGGACAGCTGCATCAATCAGGTTGATGCAGTATCTAATCTGCTTTATGGTGTAAAAATCGACCATTATATCGCGTTGACAATGGATGCAGTTGCGACGTTGAACGACCTTGCAGGCGGTGTGACACTGACAGTGCGGGATGATTTTTCTGCAGTGGATGATACCTTGAAAAAGGGCGAAACTGTAACGCTGATGGGAAAGCACGCGCTGACATATGTGCGTCACCGTATGGATGTCGCGGATGGTACGAACTTGAGCCGTATGGAGCGTCAGCGTCAGTATCTGATTGCTTTGCAAGAACAGCTTACAAAATGCGAAAAAGAAGATCCGGATTTTGCACAGCGTGCGGCACTGAGTATTGCTGATTATATGGTATCGGATTATTCAGCGAATCAGCTGCAGGATTTTTCGGAGAAGATGAGCAGTTACAAGGCAAAGGATGTTCAGACACTTCCGGGCGAGGCGGTCATGGGCAAGGAGTATGTTGAGTACTATGTCGATGATGCAGCGGTGCAGGATATGGTGATGCAAATATTCTATCAGCCGGTAAGTGACACAGCACAGGTGGATAAATGAAGCATAAGAAACGAATAGCAATCACTTTTTTGATCGTTGCGGCTGGTTGCGTTTTAGGAATGTTTTATTTTTCTAATCAAAATGGCGATACATCGCATGGATTGAGCTATGACATTGTATTGCATATTTTGAAATGGCTGTCCATAGATCCGGATGAAACCATTACGGCAATGAATTTATGCGATTTTGTTGTGCGTAAAATTGCCCATTTCACGGAATATACCGTTTTAGGAATTGGACTTTGCGGCCTAATGCGGGTTTTAGTAAAACGATATTGGGGAATCGCAGCAATCGTTCTGGGAGCAGTCTTGGCATCGTTAGATGAGTTTCATCAATTATTTATACCGGGACGATCGGCGATGGTCAGCGATGTTGTGATTGACACTTGCGGTGTCGTAGTCGGGAGTATTATTTTTACTTTGATAATACTTCTTCAAGAGAAAAAACGATGGAATTCAAAAAAATAGACTTGCTTTATGCAAGGTAAGGGGTTATGGCGCATGGAATTGGAAGGTGTCCAACTAAGAGACATGAATACATTCTCAAATGAGCGCGAAAAGATTCGATTAGATGAAGAAAAAGTTATAAACAGTAAAAAAGGGTACTGGTGCTTGCGTCGTGTGCAGGATATTTTCTTTTCTTTGCTTGCGTTGGCAGTACTTTGGCCATTTATGGCAATCGTAGCACTGGTAATTTGGATTGATAGCCCAGGTGCAAGTCCGATTTTTGCGCAGGAGCGCGTAGGACGGCAGGGTAAGACTTTTAAGTTTTTAAAATTCCGCAGTATGATTCCGAATGCAGAAGAAAAACTCAAGGAACTGCTCAAGCAGAATGAGATGGACGGACCTGCATTCAAAATGAAGGATGATCCTCGCATTACGCGCGTTGGCCGGTTTATTCGCAAGACCAGCATTGATGAATTGCCGCAGTTGATCAATATTTTGAAAGGCGATATGAGCATTGTAGGGCCGCGTCCGCCGTTGCCGCGCGAAGTTGCACAATATGATGAATATCAAATGCAGCGTCTGCTGGTAACACCAGGATTGACCTGCTACTGGCAGATTCAGCCTCATCGAAACGATATTAGCTTTGATGAGTGGATGGCACTTGATATGAAGTACATTTGTGAGCGCAGTTTTCTGGTCGATTGGAAGATTATTTTCGGAACTATGAAAGTCGTTCTGGGCATGGACAGTATCTAAGTCAAAGCGGAACAATGTACATATTGTTCTAGTTTCGCACAGACTCATATGCTTTATGTTTAGCAAGAGTTTATTTGTTTGTAACTTAGTAACAGCCTGTAACGGAAGTGTTCCGTTACAGGCTGTTTGGATTTAAAAGGAGAAATAAAATGAAGGTTTTACTCGCAGGCGGTGCAGGTTATATCGGCTCTCACACGGCAGTAGAGCTGCTGAATGCAGGTCATGATGTAGTGATTGCAGATGATTATAGTAATAGCTGCCCCGAAGTTGTTGAACGAATTCAGGAGATTACGGGGAAATCGGTTGTATCATATGAGGCAGATGTCAAGAACAGAGATGCAGTACGAAAAATTTTCTCTGAGAATGCGATTGACTGTGTAATTCATTTTGCAGGTTTGAAGGCTGTGGGCGAGTCGGTGCAGAAACCGTTGATGTATTATCGCAATAACATTGATACTACACTGACTTTGCTGGAGTGCATGGCAGAAGCGGATGTGAATCAGTTTGTATTCTCGTCGTCTGCCACGGTTTACGGTGAAGAAAATGATATTCCATATGTGGAAACGATGAAGCGCGGCAGCTGCTCGAATCCGTATGGCTGGACAAAGGTCATGATGGAGGAGATTTTGGAGGATGCTGCTAAAGCGAATCCGAAGCTTTCGGTGGTGTTGCTTCGTTATTTCAATCCGATTGGAGCACATGAATCCGGACGCATTGGTGAGGACCCGCAGGGTATTCCGAACAACTTGATGCCATATATCGCACAGGTTGCAGTCGGCCGCAGAGATCATCTGACGGTATTTGGTGGTGATTATGCTACAAAGGATGGTACCTGCCGCCGTGACTATATCCATGTTATGGATCTTGCTAATGGTCATTTGAAAGCAGTAGAGTATGCGGCAAATAAGCAGGGTGTTTCGGTATTTAATTTGGGTACCGGTACACCGTACAGTGTATTGGAAATTATCAAGGCATTTGAATCGGCAACTGGTGTTACGATCAAGTATGAAATGGGTGCTCGCCGTGCAGGCGATTTGCCGGAATTCTGGGCGAATGCGGATAAGGCAGCAGAGATTCTTGGTTGGAAGACGACCAGAACGCTGGAGGATATGTGCCGCGATACTTGGAATTGGCAGAGTCATAACCCGCAGGGATACAGAAAGTAAGGCTGCTCTCGTGCAGCCTGCCGATAGAAGTATGAAAATACGGGAATCAGATGATTTCCATTTTGCAGCACTTCTGTTGAGTAGAGCATGGATGATGATGAACACATATTGGCGAATCGTGCTGCGTGAAAAGCAGTATGAATTGTTCACCTTTAACAGTGAAGAGTACGAATTGAATAATATGATATATAGTTTTAACAAAGCTCATGTGCTAACAGGGCTCGATTCAACAATCCAACACTTGGAAAAATGTCATTGCAGGGTATATGGAGTTCGACTGAATAAATCAATACTTCGATTATTGCTGACGAAAGACGAGTGTACGCAACGGATGTTTATGGAGCAGAAAACATGATTGCTGGAGTAATTGGATACGACAGTATGAGAAAACACTTAGCTGACTGTGTGATGAACACATGAGAAATTAGAGAGAAATACCATCTGCGATGAGCAGATGTGTACATAGATTAGGAAGTTAACAAAAACGGAGGGATGCATATGAGCACAGTTACTTTAGATAATAAAACGATTTTAGTCACAGGTGCAGCCGGCTTCATCGGCTCTAACCTTGTGAAGCGAATCTGTCAGGAAGTTGCTTCTGCTACGGTTATCGGTATCGATAACATGAATGCCTACTATGATGTTAGCACTGAAAGAGTTCCGTCTGAAAGAGCTGGCCAAGTATCCCACATTTACTTTTGTAAAAGGCAGCATCGCTGATAAGGCACTGATCACTGAGCTGTTCGAGAAGTACAAGACGCCATCCCAAATTTTGTGTAAACCTCCGCGAAGGTGTAAAATAGAGATATAACCGTGGAGGGAAGCAAAATGCC
>CAKSVR010000054.1 GCA_934504345.1 uncultured Agathobaculum sp.
CAAACTGTTCAATGCCCCTTTAGGGGTTCAGCCTGTAATGACCCTTCTAGGGTCTGTGCATACCACCACTTCAGTGATGGTTATGATTGTCTTTTTTCGTGCGAAAACGTGCAAAGACAGTATGGTTTTTTTGCTCGAATTATGGTACAATAACCTGTATGAATGAAAATGGAGGAATACGTCTTGCATAAAAAGATGGAAGCCATTTTGTCCCGCGTACAGAAGCCGGCGCGCTATGTCGGCGGCGAGTGGGGCTCGGTGATGAAAGATAAAAAGAACGTCGATCTGCGGTTCGCGTTCTGTTTCCCGGATACCTATGAGGTTGCCATGTCGCATCTCGGTTCGCGTATCCTGTACGGCCTGCTCAACGACCAGAAAGGCATCTGGTGTGAGCGTGTCTGCGCCCCGTGGATCGACATGGAGGCCGAGATGCGCGAGGCAGGTCTGCCGCTGTACGGTCTGGAGAGCGGTGATCCGCTTTATGACTTTGATATTATCGCATTTACGCTGCAATATGAGCTGTCGTTCTCCAATATTCTGAATATGCTGGATCTCGGCGGCATTCCGGTACTGGCTAAGGATCGTACCGACCTTAAGCATATCGTAGCCTGCGGTGGTCCGTGCGCCTATAATCCGGAGCCGCTCGCGGATTTCGTTGACCTGTTTATGATCGGTGACGGCGAGGAGATCATGCTGGAGTTCACCGACCTGTATCGCAAGGCAAAGCGCGAGAACTGGTCCAAGCAGGAGTTCCTGATCGCAGCGGCGCAGATCGAGGGTATGTATGTGCCCGCGCTGTATGAGGTCAAGTACCACGAGGACGGCACGATTGAGAGCGTTACGCCGACACACGGCGCACCGGCGCTTGTGCAGAAGCGCATCGTCAAGGATTTGGATACCATGTACTATCCGGAGTCCTTTGTCGTGCCCTCGACCGACATCGTGTTTGACCGTGCGATGATCGAGCTGTTCCGCGGCTGTCCGCGCGGCTGCCGTTTCTGTCAGGCGGGACACACCTACCGTCCGCTGCGTACCAAATCCAAGGAGGTGCTGCTCAAACAGGCCGAGGCCGTGCTTAAAAACTCCGGTTACGAGGAGATTTCGCTGTCTTCACTGTCCACCAGTGACTACGGCGAACTGTCCGGACTGACCGAGTGTATGCTGGATTACTGTGAGCCGCGCCACATCAGCCTGTCGCTGCCGTCGCTCCGTGCGGACAGTTTTTCCGCCGAGCTGATGGAGCGTGTGCAGAAAACCCGCAAGAGCGGTCTGACGTTCGCGTGTGAGGCGGGCACGCAGCGCCTGCGCGACGTGATCAACAAAAATATCCGCGAGGAAGATGTACTCCACGCCTGCGAGATCGCATTTCAGGGCGGCTGGAACAACGTCAAGCTGTACTTTATGATGGGTCTGCCGACCGAAACCTATGAAGATCTGGACGGTATTTCCGACATCTGCAAAAAGGTTGCCTACTGCTGGCGCGAAAACACGCCCAATCGCGCACGCGGCGTGCGAATCACGGCTTCGGCATCGTGCTTCGTGCCCAAGCCGCAGACTCCGTTCCAGTGGGATGCACAGGATACGCTCGAGCAGTTCCGCGAGAAGCAGGCGCACCTCAAGGTGGTCATGAAAACCAAGAACGTCACCTACAACTGGCATGATGCCGAAACCTCGGTGCTCGAGGGCGTTATCGCGCGCGGCGACCGCCGTCAGGGCAAAGCCATTCTGCTGGCATGGCAGCGCGGCTGCAAGATGGACGGCTGGGATCAGTGCTTCGACTTCGAGAAGTGGATGCAGGCGTTCCGCGACTGCGGCCTCGATCCGGCATTTTATGCATCCCGCCAGCGCCCGATGGACGAGGTATTCCCGTGGGATCACATCGGCTGCGGCACGCGCAAGGAACACCTCAAGCGCGAGTGGGAGCGTTCGCGCGAAGCGGCTATTACGCCGGACTGTATGCACCAGTGTGCGGGCTGCGGTGCAAGTGCGCTGCTGAAGGGAGGCAAGTGCCATGTTTAAGGCTCGAATGAAGTTTGCCAAAGAGGGAAGAGCCAAGTACATCTCTCACCTCGACCTGATGCACGCCATGCAGCGCTCGATGGCGCGCTGCCAAATGCCGCTGTGGTTTACCGAGGGCTTCAATCAGCACGCCTATGTTTCGGTGGCGCTGCCGCTCTCGACCGGCTATTCCGGCGAGTGTGAATTTCTGGACTTTAACATTACTGCTGAAGCCGTGCCGGAGAACGCAGTGGAGGCGCTCAACGACGTATTTCCCGAGGGTCTGCGCGCCATCGAGATCTACCCGCTCGCTGACGGCGGCATGAAGGTCGGATCGATCGAGTGGTCGCAGTACCGCATCACATGGGGCTTTGAGGACGGCACGCCCAAGGGCTTTGCCGAGGATGTGCGCGACCTGTTCCGCCGCCCGGTGGTCGAGATCGTCAAGCGCTCCAAGCGCGGCGAAAAGACGGTCAATATGCGTGAGCTGATGCGCGATCTGACCGTCACCGACGGCCCGGACGAGGTGACAGCCGTTGTCACCACCGCTGCCGGCAACAACAATATGAGTCCGGAATACCTGACCCGTGCCATCCGGCAGTACCTGCCGCAGTACGAGATCCCGTTCAGCGCATACCACCGCATGAATGTGTTCACCGCTGACGGCACTCCATTCCGATAAAAGGAGAGTTTCATGGCAACCCAGAAAACTGTTTCCGAAGAACAGCTGCAATCGCAGTTTACCTATATTG
The DNA here is from genome assembly GCA_934504345.1 of uncultured Agathobaculum sp. GTDB lineage: Bacteria > Bacillota > Clostridia > Oscillospirales > Butyricicoccaceae > Agathobaculum. Next base: position 2,751 of record CAKSVR010000054.1, read on the forward strand.
ATGCGGTCGCCCGTCTGGTGCGCGACAAGCGGCCCAAGGCCTACACACACACGTTCGGCTGTCAGCAGAACGAGGCGGACACCGAGCGTATCCGCGGTATGCTGGCTGAAATGGGCTACGAAATGACCGATACGCCTAACGAGGCGGATTTTATCCTGTTCAATACCTGTGCTGTGCGTGAGCACGCGGAAGATCGCGCATTCGGCAACATCGGCGCACTCAGCCATCTGAAAAAGCAGCGTCCGGATGTGATCATCGCACTGTGCGGCTGCATGGCCCAGCAGGAGAAGAACGTCGAAAAGATTAAGAAAAGCTATCCGCAGGTGCGCCTGCTGTTCGGTACACACGCGCTGTGGCGGTTTCCGTCGCTGCTGTACCGTGTGATGACCGAAAAGAAGCGCGTATTCGACATCGGCGGTGAGGACGACATTGCCGAGGGTCTGCCGGTGCTGCGCGCCGAAGGCGCGAAAGCGTGGCTGTCCATCATGTACGGCTGCAATAATTTCTGCACCTACTGCATTGTGCCGTATGTGCGCGGCAGAGAACGCAGCCGTCGCCCCGAGGAGATCGAGAAAGAGCTGCGTGAGCTGGTCGATGCCGGTTATAAAGAAATCACGCTGCTCGGCCAGAACGTCAACTCCTACGGCAAAGATCTCGGTATCGATGTCGATTTTTCCGACCTGCTGCGGCGGCTTAATGCCGTTCCCGGCGATTTCTGGCTGCGCTTTATGACAAGCCACCCGAAGGATGCCTCTCCTAAGTTGTTTTCTGCTATGGCGGAGTGCGGCAAGGTCGCAAAACAGCTGCACCTGCCGTTCCAGTCGGGCAGCGACGAAATCCTGCGGCGCATGAACCGCCGCTACACGGCAGAGCATTATAAATCGCTCATTGCGGATGCACGGGCAAAAATGCCGGACATTACGCTGTCGAGCGATATTATCGTCGGCTTCCCCGGCGAAACCGAGGAAGATTTTGAGCAGACCTTGCAGCTGGTGCAGGACACCCGTTTTGACCTGCTGTTTACGTTTCTGTATTCGCCGCGCAGCGGCACACCGGCGGCTTCCTATGAGGATAACGCCGCACCGCAGGACAAGCAGCGCCGTTTTGAGCGCCTGCTGAAAGCGCAGGACGAGATCGTAGCCGAAAAACAGGCGGCGTATCAGGGCAGAAAGCTGCGTCTGCTGGTAGACGGAACAGCCAAAGGCCCGGAGTATCCGTTCACGGCCCGCACTGAGGGCAACCTGCTCGTCTGCGTGCGCGGCGAAAACATCAAGATCGGTGAATTTATCGAGGCGGAGATCGAGAAAACCTCGCTTCGCTGTCTGTTTGCACATAAATTATAAGAAAGAGGGAAGAACATGGCTGAACTAACGCCCATGATGCAACAGTATTTCGAGATCAAAAACAAAAACAAGGACTATATTCTGTTTTACCGTCTGGGCGATTTTTACGAAATGTTCTTTGACGATGCAAAACTGGCCTCCCGCGAACTGGAGCTGACACTGACAGGCCGTGACTGCGGTCTGGAGGAACGCGCGCCAATGTGCGGCGTGCCGTATCACAGTGCGGAGGGCTACATTGCCAAGCTGGTACGCAAGGGCTATAAGATTGCCATCTGTGAGCAGATGGAGGACCCGAAGCAGGCGAAAGGTCTGGTGAAGCGCGAAATTATCCGCCGCGTAACGCCGGGCACAGTTGTCGAGGCCTCCATGCTGGACGAAAACCGCAATAACTTCCTCGGCTGCGTGTATGCGGCCGGCGGTTCGATCGGTGTATGCTTCGCAGATATTACGACCGGTTCGGTATACGCCACCGGCTCGAACGACTGGAAAGACATCGCCAGTGAGTTCGGCCGCTTTGCACCGCGTGAGGTGCTGGTGGGCGGCGGCGCCATTTCGGCGGATTCGTTCATTGCATTCCTGAAAGAGCGGCTGGAGGCGCTTATCGAGCCCATGCCCGAGGAGAGCTTTGAAGCACAGCGCAGCGCCGAACGTATTGAGGAGCGCTTTCATGTGCAGGATTTCGATGCGGCGGGTCTGACCGATCTGCCGCGCACCATCCAGTGCCTCGGCGGCCTGCTGGATTACCTCGAACAGACCCAGAAAGCCAGCCTGTCCAGCCTGAATCAGCTTCAGGTGTATCATCAGGGACAGTACATGGAGCTCGATCTTATCGCACGCCGTAATCTCGAACTGTGCGAAACCATGCGAACCAAGGAGAAAAAGGGTACGCTCCTGTGGGTGCTCGACCGCACGCGCACGGCGATGGGCTCGCGACTGATCCGTCAGTGGCTCGAAAAACCGCTGTACAATCCACTGCACATTGCACGCCGTCAGCAGGCGGTCGGAGCACTATGCGATGATGTGATTGCCCGCACGGCTCTGACCGATGCACTGAAGCGTGTGTTCGATATGGAACGCCTGATCGGCCGTGTGGCCTACGGCACGGCAAACTGCCGCGACCTGCGGGCGCTGGCTGCCGCGATTTCGTGCCTGCCGGAGATCAAAACACAGGCGGGTCTGTTCGGACAGGCCATGCTGCGCGACCTGACCGGCAAGATTGACCTGCTGGAGGACATCCGCGCGCTGGTCGAGCGGGCCATCGTAGACGAGCCGCCGATCCTGCTCCGCGAGGGCGGTCTTATCCGCAAGGGCTTCAACGAGGAGATTGATCGTCTGCGCGACCTCGCCTCCGGCGGTAAGGGTAAAATCGCTGAGATCGAGCAGACCGAGCGCGAGAAAACCGGCATCAGCAAGCTGAAGATCGGCTATAACCGCGTGTTTGGCTACTATATCGAGGTCAGCCGCTCCAATTCGGAAGCTGTTCCCGAAAATTATATCCGCAAGCAGACACTCGCGAACAGCGAACGTTACATCACCGAGGAGCTCAAGCAGCTCGAGAGCACTGTGCTCGGTGCACAGGAACGTCTGACCGCGCTGGAGTACGAGGTATTTATTTCGGTGCGTGATAAGATTGCCGCCGAGGTACATCGTGTGCAAAAAACGGCACAGGCCATCGCAACGCTGGATGTGCTGTGCGCGTTGGCGGATGTGGCGTGCGATAATAACTATGTCTGCCCGGTGGTAGATTTCTCTGACCGTATCGATATTCGGGACGGCCGTCATCCGGTGGTGGAGAAAATGCTGTCAGACAGCCTGTTCATCCCCAATGACACTCTGCTGGACAGCAAGGAAAACCGCGTTGCCATTATCACCGGCCCGAATATGGCAGGTAAATCTACTTATATGCGGCAGGTGGCGCTTATTACTATCATGGCGCAGATTGGTTCGTATGTACCGGCGGCTTCCGCACATATCGGCGTAGCCGATCGTGTATTTACCCGTGTCGGTGCGTCGGACGATCTGGCGAGCGGCCAGTCCACGTTCATGGTCGAAATGAGTGAGGTCGCGGAGATTCTGCGGCACGCCACCAAGTCCAGCCTTATCATTCTGGACGAGATCGGCCGCGGCACTTCCACTTATGACGGCATGAGCATTGCCCGCGCGGTCGTAGAGTATGTCGCGGACAAGAAACGCATCGGTGCGCGTGCACTGTTTGCAACACATTACCACGAGCTTACCGTGCTCGAGGATTTGGTCAAGGGTGTCAAGAACTACAACATTGCGGTCAAGAAGCGCGGCGACGATATTACGTTCCTGCGTAAGATCGTGCGCGGCGGCGCGGATGACAGCTATGGCATCGAAGTCGCAAAACTCGCCGGTGTGCCGAATCCGGTCATCAAGCGTGCCAAGGCTGTACTGGCGGATCTGGAATCCAGTATGCCCAAGATCGAGCTGCACGCCGTAGCCGAGGAGGAAGAAATCCCGCAGATTACGATGGATTCGCTTTCGGGCGATGCCGTAGCGGAACGCCTGCGTGTGCTGCAGGTGGACACCATGACGCCGATCGAAGCACTCAACGCGCTGTATGAGCTGAAAAAGCTGGTGTAACCAGCGAGAAGGAACAGAAACGCTTGGAAGAATTCCGTTTTGCATTGCAGCACTGAGTGGGCAGATAAGGATAAAGGATATTCACACAAATCCGAATTGTTCCATCGGAGCATAACCGGAAAGGAAAACAAAGAATACAATGGCAGTTATTCACGAATTATCTCCGCATCTTGCGGACCTGATCGCTGCGGGCGAGGTTGTTGAACGGCCATCCTCCGTGGCAAAGGAGCTCGTAGAAAATGCAATAGATGCGGGCTCTACCCGTATCACGGTAGAGATCGAAAACGGCGGCATCACCTATCTGCGTATTGCGGATAACGGCTGCGGTATGTCGGCAGAGGATGCGCCGGTGGCGTTCCGCCGCCATGCGACAAGCAAGCTGCGCTCCGAGGAGGATCTGAATGCCATCGGTACGCTGGGCTTTCGCGGCGAGGCGCTGGCAGCGATTTCGTCTGTCACCCGTATCGACCTGTTTACCCGTCAGGCAAATTCTATCGCAGGTCTGCACCTGCACCTTGAAGCAGGGGATATTCAGACACAGGAGGAGGCCGGCTGTCCGGAGGGCACGACCATTGTGGTACGCGACCTGTTCTACAACACACCGGCACGCATGAAGTTCCTCAAAAAGGACTTCACCGAGGCAGGCTATATTCTGAGTGTGGTACAGCACGCGGCGCTCTCCCATCCGGAGATTGCGTTCACGCTGATCCGCGACGGCAAGCAGGTATTTTCGTCGGACGGCAAGGGAAAGCTGATCGCACCGGTATTCGGTGTGTTCGGCAAGGAAATGACCGCGAATATGATCGAGGTGCCGGCGACCGAGCATAATGGACTGACGGTGCATGGCTACATTGTCAAGCCGCACGCGGGCCGCGCGAACCGATCGATGCAGCACTTTTTCGTCAACGGGCGTTATGTCAAGAGCCGTCTGATGCAGGCGGCGATGGAAGAAGCCTACCGCAACGCCATCATCACGGGCAAATACCCGTCCGGCGCGATTTTTCTCGATCTGCCGCTGTCGGCAGTCGATGTCAATGTGCATCCGGCCAAAACAGAGGTCAAGTTCTCACAGGAGAAGCCGGTTTTCGAGGCGGTATATATCGCGTGCAAGAATGCACTTGCAGCGAACGACAATATGCCGCAGCTGGAGCACAAAGATAAAGAAGCAGCTGCCAAGCCGCGCGAGGACAACCTGACACACGAGCAGCAGCGTTTCGCTATCCCGAAGCCGGCAGAGCCCGTACCGTACACCCCGACGAGCAGCAAGCCGAATCTGACCTCTCCGCCAATCAAGGAAAAAGAGGCGGAAGTTCCCGATTTGGAGGATTTTCTCGTGTCCATTACGCCCAAGGCGGAAAAACCGCGCAGCGGCTCGAGCTATCTGTCCGCGCCGCGCATTCTGCAGGAGGAACATCCGCAGGATCCGGTATATCAGCCGATAGAAGCAATCGCAGAGGCCGCTTCTGTTGTTTCTGCACCGGCGCCGGAGCCTGAGGAGGAGCCGATGGTCGTTGTGCCGCCTGTCGGAGCGGTATCCGAACCGAAACAGCAGCTGCAAAGGTTCGAACCACTGGACACCGGTGTGCGCGTGATCGGCGAGTGCTTCCAGACGTACATTATTGCCGAGGACAAGGACGGCCTGATCCTGATCGACAAGCACGCCGCGCATGAACGCATCCTGTTCAACAAACTGCGCGCGGAAACCGATATGCCGCAGCAGCAGCTTCTCACGCCTGTAATCGTTGAGCTGACCGGCGAGGAAGCCGCCGCTGTGCAGTCCCAGATTGAGGACATTCGCCGGGCAGGCTTTGCCATCGACGCATTCGGCGAGAACAGCTTTGCCGTTCGCAGTGTGCCCGCTTATCTGGACAGCGGCGATGTGCAGAGTGTTATCGGTGAACTGGCAGAAAAGGCCATGAACAGCCGCAGCACGGTTCCCGACCGTCTGGACGATCTGATCCACACGGTTGCGTGCAAGGCGGCCATTAAGGCGGGCAAGCCCACCACGATGACCGAGCTTCAGGACCTGTGCGAGCGGGTGCTGAACGATGATAACGTGCGTTCGTGTCCGCATGGCAGGCCGACCACGGTGCGCCTGACAAAATATGAGCTTGACAAAATGTTCAAGCGTGTAAATCAATAAAAAGTGAGGAAACAGCATGGAAAACCGTTTGATCTGCGTTTGCGGACCGACTGCAAGCGGTAAAACCGCTTTATCGGTCGCGCTGGCGCAGCAACTGCATACCGAGATCATCTCTGCGGATTCCATGCAGATATACCGCGAGATGGATATTGGTACGGCAAAGCCGGATATGGCCGAGCGGCAGGGCGTGTCGCACCACCTGTTCGATGTATGCGACCCCGGAGAAACGTTTTCGGTGGCGCGGTATGTCGAACTGGCTGATACCGCCGCACAGGATATTCTCTCGCGCGGCATGGTGCCGATCGTGGTCGGCGGAACCGGTCTGTACATGGATGCGCTGATCGAATGCAGTACATTTTCCGGCGATGAAACCGATCTGAACGTGCGTGAGAAGTATCAGCGCATGGCGGAGGAGCAGGGTAATCAGGCAGTGCATGACTGTCTTGCCAAGGTCGATCCTGCCGGTGCGGAACGGCTGCACCCGAACAATCTGAAACGTGTTATCCGCGCACTCGAGGTATACGAGCAGACCGGCATGACGATCGATGAGCTCAATCGCAAAAATAAGCGGCCTGAGCCCAAATATAACGCCATAAAAATCGGCGTATGCCCGACGGAACGCGAAATGCTGTACGACCGCATCAACCGCCGGGTCGATCTGATGCTGCAAAACGGTCTGCTGGAAGAAACCAAACGACTGGTGGAGCGCGGTCTGCTGACCGGAACAGCGGCACAGGCCATCGGTTACAAAGAGCTGCTCGGATACCTGAATGGGGAGCAAACACTGGAAGAATGTGCCGAATTGCTTAAACGCCGCAGCAGAAATTATGCGAAACGTCAGCTGACATGGATGAAAAGGGATGACAGCATCCACTGGATATATTATAATAAGGGTGAAGATCTTCCGTTCGTCTTACAGGAAACGACAAAATATCTCCAAAACCACGGTGTACAATGATACCATAAATTGTAAATTCAACTGGAGGAATCATTGTGCGAAACGAAATCAATCTGCAGGACAGAATGCTGAGCGCGCTGCGCCAGCAGGCTCAGAACATCACGGTATTTTTGACGAACGGTTTTCAAATGCGGGGTATTGTCCGCGGGTTTGATAGCTTCGTTGTGATTCTGGAGAGCGACGGCAAACAGCAAATGATCTACAAGCACGCGATCTCTACCCTGATCCCGCAGCATCATGTGGAGCTTCATGCACCGCGAGGGGAGCGTGCGGAACAGTAAAATATATGAGGTCTTTACATGGGACAACAAACAGGCAACAACAAACAAAAGCACCGCAAACGGCGGTCGGACGGCGGAAACCGCATCGTCCTGCTGCTCGCGGCGGCGCTGATCGTGATTTATGTGGGCGGGCGGCTGTCCAACGCCTTTTCGGCAGCGCCGGAAACCACACCGGCTCTGCGTGTTACAGTGAACGACAGCTTCACGGCAGACGGCTGGTTCTTCCGCGATGAAGAGCCGATCACCAGTGTGTCGGGTGAAAACGTCAAGCACATTGTATATAGCGGCGAGCGTGTCCAGCAGGATGCGCCGCTGGCGATCATCTACTCGGATGAGCAGTCGCTGGAGCTCAGCCGTCAGCTGGATCCGCTGGAAGAACGCATTGCACTGCTGGATACGGCTTTGCAGTCCGCTTCGGACAGCTCGAACACAGCCAAGCTGGATCAGGTCATCACGATGACCGTTGAACAGATGGCTTCACAGGTCAAAGACGGCACGGGCTCGGCGGTAGCCTCCTCGGCGGCCAATCTGCGGACACTTGCGCTCCGCCGGGAGGCCGGCAGTGTGGATACCACCGAAGTTACTGCGGAACGCGATGCGCTGACCTCCGAGCAGACCATGCTCGAGCGACAGCTGTCCGGTCGCACAACCAAGCTGACGGCTTCGTCCTCGGGCTACTTTTCCGAGGTGGTGGATGGCTACGAGAATCTGCTCACGCCGGATGCACTGACAGAAATGACGCCCTCGCAGTTCGAGGAACTGACACAGCAGGCACCGGAGTCCGATGCGAACACGCTGGGCAAGATCGTCAAGGGCTTCAGCTGGTATATGGCGGCTGAGATCCCTGCCGAGCAGGCCGAGCGCCTCACGATCGGACAGGCTCTGACCGTGAATTTCACGCAGGCTTCGATGGACTCTGCGGTAACGGTTTATGCCATCAATCAGGAGCAGGACAGCGACACTGCTCTGCTGGTGATGGAAGGCACACAGTTCAGCAGTGAGATGGTTTCCATGCGTGAACAGCCGGTCGAGATCATCATTGCAACGTATACCGGCCTGAAAGTGCCCAAATCCGCCGTCCGCATTCAGGAATACACGGACAGCAGCGGCAAGGTTCAGCAGCAGGAGGGCGTGTTCATCCTCAGCGGCTCGATCCAGAAATTCAAGCTCATCAACAAGCTGTTCGATGCAGACGATTATTACGTTGTCGAACAGAGTGCGACCAACTCCGATATGCTGGTCGAAAGAGATCAGGTTATCGTTCAAGGTAAAAATCTGCAAAATAATATGGTGGTGAAGACATGACGGAACAAGAAAAAAGAGAATTGCAGCAGCGTGTTCAGTCTGTAATTGAGCGCGTGAACAATGCCGCCGTCAAGGCGGGCCGTGACCCGAAAGAGATCATACTGGTAGCTGCGACTAAAATGAATGATGCAGAGCGCGTACAGGCTGCGATCGAGGCCGGTATCAAGGTCTGCGGCGAGAACCGCGTGCAGGAGCTGCAGGAAAAATATGAGCAGAATGCCTATGCGGGCGCAGATCTGCAGTTTATCGGCACGCTCCAGACCAACAAGGTAAAATACCTGATCGGCAAGGTATCGCTGATCCAGTCGGTCGGTTCGGTGCATCTGGGTGAGGCGATCGCCAAGGAAGCCGAAAAACGAGGCGTATGTCAGGATATTCTTCTGGAGGTAAATATCGGAAGAGAAACCGCAAAAAGCGGTCTGCCGCCCGAAGAACTGCACGATGCAATCGTAAAATTGAGTGCGAAAAAGTCCGTTCACATCCGCGGTCTGATGGCGATTCCGCCCGTTGCGGATGAAAAAACAAAAAATGCAAACTATTTTAACGAAATGCATCAAGTATTTATTGACATTTTGACGAAAAAATACGATAATGTAGATATGGATTATTTGTCGATGGGAATGACGAATGATTTTGAAACGGCGATTGCGTGCGGCGCGAACATGGTTCGTGTCGGCACGGCGATCTTTGGCGCACGGCCGTATCAGATCGTTTCGCCTTAAAACATAAGGAGGAACTTTGCATGAGTTTCAAAGGCTTGATCGATTGGGTTAAGGGCGGAGATATGGAAGACGATTACGAAGAGGAAATGCCCCGTCAGAGAAGTGACGAACCCGAAACGGAAGCAGCATCGTCCTATAACAATAGAAGATCGTTTGACAGCACCGCTGCACAGGATGCGCCGCAGACGCGCCGCAGCGATAAAGTAGTAAACATCAATACGACTACGCAGCTGGCAGTTGTTCTGGTAAAGCCGGATCGCTTCGAGGCGGCGGCCGAGATCGCGGATCATCTGAAGGACAAGCGCACGGTCGTGCTCAATCTGGAGCAGACCAACAAGGATATTGCCCGCCGTCTGGTGGACTTTCTGAGCGGTGTTGCCTATGCAAATGAAGGAAAGATCAAAAAGGTCGCAAACAGCACTTATATCATCACGCCGTATAACGTGGATATTATGGGCGATCTGATCGATGAGCTGGAAAACAGCGGTATGTACTTCTGAGCGTAAACCGTGAATAATATCGTGAATATCATTGTGATACATTTTGTCGGCAGTCTGCTGAGTATTCTGCAGTTTATGTTTTTTGCACGGGCGATAATGAGCTGGTTTGTGCAGGGCGGCAGTTCCAAGATCTATGAGTTTCTGTGCTTTGTTACCGAGCCGATCATCCAGCCCTTTCGCAGTTTGCTGAGCTGCGTGAGTGCGCTGCGGAACAGTCCGTTTGATTTCGCGTTTATGCTGGCATTCTTTGTTCTGATCATTTTGGAACAATTGGTATATATGCTTTAAGCCTGCCGGGCAAACAGCGTAAATTTGGTCGGGCCTCGTCCGGCCATTTTTCCGTGCTGTGCGGCAAAATGATAGAAAGACGGAGGAAAAACATATGACGGTGCAGGAAATACAGGAAATCGGCTTTGAGAAAGCGGTTTTCGGCGGCTATGATATGAAGTCTGTCGATACGTTTCTGGAGCGTGTTGCAGAGGAATTTGCAGCGATGCAGAAAGAAAATGCCGCGTTAAAGGCAAAAATGAAGGTGCTGGTCGATAAGATCGAGGAGTACCGCGGTGTAGAGGATGGAATGCGCCGTACGCTGATGAGCGCGCAGTCGATCGCGCAGGACACGATCGATAAAGCAAAGCAGGAAGCGGAAAGCATCGTCGCTTCTGCAAAGGACGAAACCGAGAACAAGGTAAAGGCCACGCAG
>CAKSVR010000055.1 GCA_934504345.1 uncultured Agathobaculum sp.
GCCATCTTCATCCTCCAACGACAAGGTTACTTAGTGACTGCTCCACCAGCATCTTAGACTTCAAGCATATCTATCTTGGGTTTTAGCCCGCTTTTAGGGGGGGCTTGATTTTGTGTGCTCTTTTTCGGAATGGTACTTAAATTACAATGTTTCAACCTTAATACACCACCTTCCCCTATATCCCTATATTTGAATGTAATTATTTGCTCCTCTTAATTTGGATTGCATTAAAGTCGATTATCTTTGAGACAGCTAATGTGCCAACGGGAAGGTCAAGCAAATATTCGACCTCTTCAGGGCTGATACTTAGTTTATACTCATTGGATAATTCATCCATAAACTCTTTAGCTGTAAAAACATTTTCCTGAAGTAACATCATAACAGATGCCTTCAACAACGCCGGCGCAGCTGTAATGAGTACATCATCCAGGGGCTCTTCTTTCCTTTGACCGCGTCTTTGCATGATTCGAATCAAGGTTTGATATTCTTCTTTGGTGATTATATTCAACTTTTCTGCTCGTCGAATCATTGCGGCAATAGATACTTTCCATTTTTTCTTGAGCTGTTTGTAATAGGCGATTGTCTGTGGACCAGCTTCGGCATCCTTTTTAAAAGTATCTTCCGGAAGCAAAAAAGCTGCAGCAAAGTCATTTGCTTCCCGCTCCCTGCGTTTAAATTCTTCTTTGGTGAGTTCTTCGATATCTTCGCTCCATTCATGTAAGCAAATGTGTCCAAGCTCATGAGCAATATCAAAGTGAATTCGGGCAGCAGAAGTTTTATTGTTGGAGTATGCAATAAGATAAGTTGGCGCATCAGATGATCCTACGAACTGGCTAAATGCATCAACATCATCCGTGCTTGTAGAAAAAGAAGTAACTAAAATACCGTGTTGTTCAACAACTGATATAATGTTGTCAATTGGGTCATGACCAAGATCCCATGCCTCCCTTAGTGCATAGGCAGCCTCTTCTGGCGTAATACCTTCCGGAAGATTAAGTGGCTCATACGTTGGGAAGGAAATGTAATCTTGTAATAAGGAGTATACCTGAGAGAGAAAATCCATTTTTACAATCTGTTCGCTGCGGTATTTCTTGTTAGTTGTAAGAAGTGAGCGAAAATAAACCGTACCTTCCGAATGAGATGCAGGAGTTTCATAAAAAAATTTAATAGGAAAATTCAGCGCATGCGATAAACGTTCAACAAGGCTTTTATCGGTCGGTTGACTTTTTGAAATTTCGTACATTGACAATGTCTGACGCTGGCAACCGACTTGCTCGGCTAATTCGGCAACGGTTAGACCTCTATATATACGTGCTTTTTTCAAGCGTTCACCATTAAACTGGGTTTTCATATGGAGCGCTCCTCTTCAAATGATTATAAATTAAATTGCCCTTTAGGAAATTTAGGAAGCCATATAAGGATCGTCAATCTGACGATCCTTATATGGTTAGCCCATTAGCTCTCTTCTTGAGCGGATACTTCGGTATTTTTCCTTTGAGGCTTGTCTTTTTTACGAGCCATGGCTTTTGCGGTGAGGGAAAGCCCGCGGCTCGGCTGGTTTTCAGGTGCGGTAGGATTGGAGATTCTTTCGACGATAATACTTTCGTCTGCTCTGATATATTTTGACCAGTCTTGTTCACTTCCTTGCGCAATATCCAGAGACGGTGTAACCATGACTGCGCGAATATGAGTTAGTTGATATCCTACCGTATCAAACAACACCAGGACATGGTGGCTGACAATATCAGTGTCACTACCTAAATCAAGTAGTAAAGCCTGAACTAACTCTGCAAGCCTATCCTTGTCAGAGAACTCGCAAGGAATAAAGCTAAGTTGTTGTTGATCCGCCAAAAGATCCTTATTGAATTGCTGGGTCAATATGTCAATGTAATGCATTCGTTTACGTTGATGCTGGCGTTTTCGCAGTTCCGCAAACCGCTTCTCACGCATGAAGGTGAAAATGCATTGGCTGGACTTTTCATAAATCACCAGCATTTCCCACGGGCCACGGTGTGCTCTTGCGATTGTGCAATCCTCTGTGTCCAAGCCCCTTATGACATTTGTATTTAGCAGATCCCAAATACGAGAGGGAACACTGTTTTGTGTTTGAAGATCGTTGCGCTGGATGTCAGCTTGAATGTCATCTCCAACGGCATCTTCTACGCAGCGAACAATTTTGGCAATCAAACTGGGAGGGAAGGAAGCTGGATTCATGTGCATGTTGCACCTCCTTAAAGTTCATGACATAATTATAGGTGTTTAGCTGCAAAATGTCAAGACGTGAGACTGGGAATTTTTTCATCCCTTGCGCCGCAATAGACAAAGAATAAGAAAATCCCTCTGAAATCATTGATTTCAGAGGGATTTTGGTCCGAGTAGTGCGGCTCGAACGCACGGTCTCCTGGTCCCAAACCAGGCGCGATACCAACTTCGCTATACCCGGATATTCAATTTCTGCCATTATATCACGGCGAGGGAGAAAATCAAAGATTTTTCTGTCTGTGGTCATTCACGTGGTCAAAGCCGCTTTTGTGCTGCGTTTGGCAATCGGGGGAAATCCCGCAAACGCAGGTGTCACAAGGCTTTGCGGCGTTTCGCCTTGCCCCGTCCCGGATACCGCCACGGCACTCCCAAAGCAGGCGCGCTTGTCTGCTCGTTCAGGCGATGGTCTTCGTATACTCTCTTACGCATTCAACTACCCGCTGGATTTCTTCCGACGGATCCAGCGGATACAGCAGCCCGTAGGGGATGGGATGATCCCACTCGACCGGAATGGTGACGAGCGACGGATGTACATCTTTCCAGCACTCGATGGTCAGCATGGCCGATTTTGTCTGTACGCAGCGGTTGAACACATCAATATCGTAAAACTGCGGTGTGTCCTCAATGCGTATCTGCGGGTGCTGCCGGAGCTCGGCGCGGATGCCGTCCACCGCGGAGGAATCACCGGCCTTGACCATCATTACGGTTTCGCCGTACAGGTCGGGCAGTGTTAGTTTATCGTACCGGGCCAGCCGATGGTCGCGTGCGACCGCGATGCAGTGCTGGTATTTTCCGAGCGGCAGGAAATTGCAGTAATTCATCCAGAGCTGCGAATCGCACACGCCGATAAGAAAATCAAACTTATCGCCCAGCGATGCAATCTCCGAAAGGATACCCTCGTGGTCGTCCTCGAACGGCACGATATTCAGCCGATAGCTGGAAAATTCCTGATCGAGCCGATACCACAGATCCATGAACGGCTTGCACGGGTTGAGCAGCGAGCTGCCGATGCGGAATGTTGTCTGTGCGGTATCGGCGGCGCGGCGGGCCTCCGCGATAGCCTGCTCGGAGTAGGCGAACATCTGCCGTGCGTGCCGGTAAATGATCTGTCCGGCGGCGGTCAGTCGGATGCCGTGTGCATCACGCTCAAAGAGCTGGAGGTCCAGATGCTTTTCCAGCGTGTTGACCTGTTTCATCACGGACGGCGGGGATAGATACAGCTTTTCTGCGGCCTTGTTGAAGCTGCCGCAGTCGGCGGCGCAGACAAATGCAGTCAACATACGGTTGTACATCGAGAATAGCCTCCTTTACTGTATTGCATGATGGTTAATACCCATGTTACAGCATTGATTCTTCCATGTCAATCTCTGATGCCGTATAATAAAGACAGGAACGAAAGGAGAGTGGCCGTTATGGCAGAACTCATCGTATATTTCTCCCGTGCGGGAGAGAATTATTTCGGCGGCGAGATCCGCTCGATTGCGGTCGGCAACACCGAGGCCGCAGTTCAGACATTGCAGGAGCTGACCGGCGCACCGAGCTTCAAGCTCGAGCCCATGCAGCCGTACTCGGATGATTACAGCGCCTGTGTCGAGCAGGCCCGCGCCGAGGCGCGCCGCGATGCCCGTCCCGAGCTGAAAGCGTATCCGGAGGATATGGAGCACTATGACACGATCTATTTGTGCTATCCGAATTACTGCGGCTCGATGCCGATGCCGGTGTTCACGTTTTTGGAGCACTTTGACTTTGCAGGCAAGACCATCTGCCCGCTCTGCACCCACGAGGGCAGCGGTATGGGCACCAGTGAACACGATATTCACCGCCTGTGTCCGCAGGCGGTGCTCAAGCGTGGGCTCCCGATTCAGGGCAGCCGCGTAAAGAGCGCGAAAAAGCAGCTCGAGGCGTGGGTCAACTCGTGCCGTGACTGACAGGGGAGGAGAACATATTATGGTAAAGCAAACCGCAGGACATGATGCGCTGGGTGAGTTCGCACCCAAATTCGCAGAGCTGAACGACGATGTACTGTTCGGCGAGGTATGGTCGCGTGAGGATAAGCTGTCGCTCAAGCTGCGCTCGGTCGTAACCGTATCCGCGCTGATCGGCAAGGGCATTGTGGACAGCTCGCTCAAATACCATCTGGAGAGCGCACGCAATCACGGTGTAACGCGCACCGAGATGTCCGAGCTGCTGACACACATCGCATTCTACGCCGGCTGGCCGAATGCATGGGCTGCGTTCCGTATGGCAAAGGAGGTGTACGCGGACGACATCGCAGCCGAGGAGCACGGCGGCTTTTTCGGTCAGGGCGAGGAGAACACCGCGTTCGCCAAGTATTTCATCGGCAAGAGCTACCTGAAGCCGCTGACCGACCCAAGTAAGACCGTATTTGTTGCCAATGTAACGTTTGAGCCGGGCTGCCGCAACAACTGGCACGTTCATCACGCAAAGCAGGGCGGCGGTCAGCTGCTCATCTGCGTGGACGGTGAGGGCTGGTATCAGGAAGCGGGCAAGCCCGCCCGGAGCCTCAAGCCGGGCGATGTTGTCACCATTCCGGCCGAGGTCAAGCACTGGCACGGCGCCAAGGCAGACAGCTGGTTCAGCCATCTGGCTGTTGAGGTACCGGGCGAGGAAACCTCCAACGAATGGCTCGAGCCCGTCACCGATGAGGCTTATGCCGCACTGGATGCCGAGTAAAAACAACTGCATATCAGCGTACTCCATCTGCCGGGAACAGCGGATGGAGTGCTTTGCTTTTTCGGGAAACCGCGATTTTTGTCGAAAAGTTACTGGCAGAAATTGCTTTATCCCGCTGGCGTTTGCTGTCAGGAAATGTTATAATCATTCCACATCACAAAATCAGCGAGGGAACCTATGCATTTTCATAACCGAATCATGCGGATAGCAGCTGCAACGGCAATGCTTGGGCTGCTGTGCGGCTGCGGACAGCCCGCCCGAACCTCGGCCGAGGCCGAAAGCCTGCCGAAGATCATTGTCGGCAGCGACAACTATCCGCCGTTCAATTACACGGACGAAAACGGCAATCCGGCGGGCATCGATGTCGATTTAGCCAAGGAATCGTTCGGACGGCTGGGTTATCAAGCCGAATTCGTCGGCATCGACTGGGAGGAAAAGAAAGAGCTGGTCGAGAGCGGCGTCATCGACTGTATCTGGGGCTGTTTTTCCATCAATGGCCGCGAAAACGAATACAACTGGACCGAACCGTACATGGTAAGCCGTCAAGTGGTGGCAGTGAACGCCGGCAGCGATATTTACCGGCTGAGCGACCTTGCGGGCAAAGTCATCGCGGTGCAGTCCACCACCAAGCCGGAGAGTATTTTTCTCGAGCGGACGGACAGCCGCATTCCGGCTGTGCGCGAGGTTTACAGTCTGGAGGACCGTGAGCTGATCTACACCTCGCTGGGCAAGGGCTATGTGGATGCCATTGCGGCGCATGAAACCGCTATTCGGCAGTACATCAAGGACTATGCCGCAGATTATCGTGTGCTGGAGGAAAGCATCCTTACAGCAGGTATCGGCGTGGCTTTTGCCCGACAGGATACGCGCGGCCTGAATGAGCAGCTCTCCCGCACCTTCGCAGAAATGCGTGCAGACGGCACGGCCGAGGAGATTTTGAGCCGGTATCTGTCCGAGCCGGAAAGCTATCTGGAGGTGGAGAGCCTTGCCGATTGAAACAATGAAAAGCGGTCGGTCTGCCCGGCGGTTTGAGCGGACTGTGATCCTGTTCGGTATGATTCTGGTTGCAGCTGTCGGCTTTTACACACTGCGGCTGGAGAGCAAACAAATGCGGACCCAGCTCAGCAGCACCATCAGCTATGTCAAAGGGCAGTGCATGACCTATACGCGGTACAATGCCGCCTCCGTCACCAAAAGCCTGATGCGTGCTATCGAGAATGCCCAGCAGGTCAACCGCAACATCGGCTATGAGGGAAAAGAACCGGATGCCGCGCAGCTGGAGTTCTATACGCAGGAGCAGCGCCTGACCGGCATTATGCTGCTGGATGCGGACAGCACGCTGCGGTGCGAATACAACGGCGATTCGCTGAATTTCGAGAGCCTGCAGGAGTACATTGAACGTGAGGCTGTGCTGGATGTGACCCGTTATCCGCAGAAAACCTATGCTGCCCGTGTTGACCTGCCGGATGGCTCGTATGTGGATATTGCCGCCTATGGCCGCACGGACAGCGATGGTGTTGTGGTCGTGTATTATCACACCACGGCGGAGTATGCCCACAACTATACACTGACCTTGCAGGGAACACTCTCAGGGTACAGCCCGAGCAGCGGCGGTGTAGTCGTTGTGACGAACGGCGACCGTATTATTGCCTCGAATGATGCATCGCTCGTCGATACCGGCGCGGACGACAGCAGTACACTGCAGCAGATCAAGGCACGGGTCGTTTCGGGTACGGTTTCGCATATCCAGAGCCGCGACGGCTCGTATTTCGGCAGTTTGGACCGCAGCCGCGAGTATTACATCTACGCTTATGTGCCCGATCGTCCGGTTATCGCGGATATGCTGAAAAACATGATGGCCGCGCTGATCATTTATCTGATTGTGCTGACAGCTATCCAGATGTTCCGCCGCCGCTCCGCGATGGAGTACCGCGCTGAGCAGAAACGCCGCGATGATGCCTATCGCGAGAAGCTGATGGAATCCGCAGAGCGGGCCGAGCAGGCCAACCGCGCCAAGACCGAGTTCCTCCAGCGGATGAGTCACGACATCCGAACCCCGATCAACGGCATTCGCGGCATGATCGAGATCGCGGACTACTATAAGGATGATCCCGCCAAGCAGGATGAGTGCCGCCGCAAGATCTGGGATGCTTCGGGCCTGCTGCTCGAGCTGGTGAACGAGGTCCTCGATATGGGCAAGCTGGAATCCGGCGAGATTATGCTCGAGGAACGCGAGATGGATATTGTCGAGCTGCTCGAAGGCATCGGAACGGTCATTGAGCGGCAGGCGCGAGAGCGCGGTATCCGGATCAAGACCAACGGCTATCCGCTCGAGCACCGCTGGGTGCTCGGCAGTCCGCTGCACATCAAGCGGCTGGTGATGAACATTGTCAGCAATGCGGTGAAGTACAATCGGGAGAACGGCAGAATCGATCTTGCCGCCCGCGAGGTGCAACAGCCGGATGAGAACACGGTGCTGCTTGAATTTACCTGCACGGACACGGGTATCGGCATGAGCCCGGAGTTCCAGAAACACGTTTTCGAGCCGTTCGCGCAGGAGGGCCATCACGCCCGTTCGGAGTACGGCGGCACCGGCCTCGGTATGCCGATCGCGAAAACGCTGGCTGAGAAGATGGGCGGCACGCTATCGTTTACCAGTGAAAAGGATGTCGGCACTACGTTTACACTGACCCTGCCATTTCGCATCTGTGATGCACCGGCGGCAGAGGAGGAGCACGAAGCGGCCGACTATACGAACGTGCTCGCCGGTCTGCGCGTGCTGGTCGCAGAGGACAACCGGCTGAACATGGAGATCGCACAGTTCATACTGGACATCGTAGGCGCAGAAATGCTCAAGGCTGTCAACGGCAAAGAGGCGGTGGAGATCTTCGAAAAGTCACAGCCCGGCGAGATCGATGTGATTTTGATGGATGTGATGATGCCGGTGATGGACG
Source organism: uncultured Agathobaculum sp. (assembly GCA_934504345.1). Classification (GTDB taxonomy): domain Bacteria; phylum Bacillota; class Clostridia; order Oscillospirales; family Butyricicoccaceae; genus Agathobaculum. Next base: position 7,911 of record CAKSVR010000055.1, read on the forward strand.
GCCTCGAGGCTGCACGGCGCATCCGCGCGATGAAGCGTCCGGATGCATCTACCGTCCCCATCATTGCCATGACAGCGAATGCGTTCACCGAGGACCGCCGCCGCGCCTTTATGGTCGGCATGAATATGCATCTTGCCAAGCCGCTCGAGGCGGAGGAGGTCATCCGCACACTGGCGAAATTTATCGAGCGATCCGCACGGCTGGATGATGCGGAGCAGAATCCCTGCTATCAGAAAAACGGTTTCGGGAAAAAACGATAACAAAAAACGGCTTCGGAATGACCGAAGCCGTTTTTATTATGCGTTTTAAGCCTCTGCTTTTTCGCTGTTCTTTTCGCTCTTTGCGTAGCTCTTGAACGAGTGGATAACGATAGTCAGACCCAGCACGATCAGCAGCACCGCAAGGATAAGCTGCAAGCCGTTTGCGATAAATACCGCACCCCAGGTGGTTTCACCCGCCGGGATAGCCGTAGAGGCAGCAGCGGAGATAGCCTTTACCATCGCGAGCAGACGCTGCACCAGTGCGGTAAAGGTAACGCACAGCATGATAATCAGCGGCGGGAAGATCATCTTATTGCTGCGGCCCGTAACCTTGAGGAATACGCACAGCGTGATGAGCACCAGAGCGCTCAGCAGCTGGTTTGCCGAACCGAACAGCGGCCAGATATTGGCGTAGCCGATCTTGGTGAGCACAAAGCCGACAGCCAGCGTCACGATAGTGGAGAAGTAAACATTGCAGAACAGCTTGCGCCAGCCCTCGGCGTGCTCCATGTCATCGATGGAGAACAGCTCCTGAAAAGCCATACGGCCGATACGGGCAACGGCATCCAGACTGGTCAGCGCCAGCGCGGATACGCACATGGTCATAAACGCAGTGGCAACATAAACCGGCACACCGAACATCTCGAAGAAACCGGCAACGCCGCTGCTGAATACCTGAAACGGCGTGCCTGCTGCGGGCGTACCGTCAGCGGCGGCAGCCGCACCGGCAACGCACAGCGCCAGAACAGCCAGCAGGCTCTCGAGCACCATGGCGCCGTAGCCGACCTTGGGCATATCTTTTTCATTCTCGATGGTCTTGGAGGATGTACCCGAGGAAACAAGGCTGTGGAAGCCGGAAACTGCACCGCACGCAACCGTTACGAACAGGATCGGGAACATCGTGCCGAGGTTTTCGTTGGTGAAGCCGGTGAATACCGGCAGGTTCATGGTCGGATGAGCGACGAACAGACCAACGACTGCGCCCGCGATCATACAGATGAACATGAACGTGGTCATGTAGTCGCGCGGCTGCTTGAGCAGCCACATCGGGAGTACCGCTGCGAAGAAGATATAAACGAACGTGATGTAGCTCCAAACGGCCTTGCCGAAGATCAGCGGGCAGTTCATGCCGATGGCAAAGGATGCCACGATGCACAGGATGCCGACAACAGCCTCTTTCGCGCCGGTGAGCTTGAACTTCTTCTGAACGAGGCCGAGCACAACAGCGAATACCATAAACATGATGGAGATCATGCCGGCAGCGCCGTTGGTCGCAGCCGCAGCAGCCAGCTCGGTAACACCGGCATCGGTGACGGTGTAGGCGTTGAACGTGCCTGCTACCATATCCGCGAATGCCGCGATAACGATGCAGCAGAAGATCCACTCAAAGATCAGGAACAGACGGCGGCCGGTCTTGCCGATGTACTTCTCGATCAGCATACCCATCGACTTGCCCTTGTTCTTGACCGAAGCGTACAGCGCGCCGAAGTCGGTAACGGCGCCGAAGAAGATGCCGCCGATCAGCACCCACAGCAGAACCGGCAGCCAGCCGAATGCTGCGGCCTGAATAGCGCCGGTTACAGGGCCTGCACCTGCGATGGAGGAGAACTGGTGGCTGAATACCGTCCAGCCGTTGGTCGGTACATAGTCCTTGCCGTCGTTAAGCGCGACGGCCGGTGTCTTGGCTTTCGGGTCGATGCCCCATTTGTTGGCCAGCCAGCGTCCGTAAAAGACGTAGGCGCCGAACAGGACAACAGCTGCGATCAGCACGATTACAAGTGTGTTCATGGTTTTTTCCACTTCCTGAAATGATTTGCGATTCATGCAGTCAAAGGAACGCAAAAAAGCCTTCGTCGATGCAGGAGGATCACTTGGGATGATCCTGCAAAGACGAAGGCATATACATCACTGTAGTTACTTCCGCGTTACCACTTTGCTTGCCGGCAGAGAACTGCCGACCTCTCATTTACCGCCCGGTACCGCATACTCCCGGAGGGCTTTTCCCGTTAACGGCGGATACCCGGCCTCGACTACTCGGCATTTTGCCTTTGCCCGAAGCTGCTCGCAGGGGATAGCGGATTCGTGCCTTGCTGCCGTCTTGCACGACCGACGGCTTTCTGGGAACGGTGTACGGATACGTCATGTCCTGTTCAAAGCATTTGACTGATGAACGATTCGTATGATAGTCCTCTTTTTGCCGTTTGTCAACATAGCGAGGAACAAAAAATGTAATTTCAGCATTCCGGCAAATTCGGTCGAATCAAACAGATCGGATTTTGTTTATTTTTTAACGCTGTCCGCAGAATCGCAAGATTCTATACTTGACAAATGCATTTTGCACGGCTTATACTGGTGTTACAGAAGGCAACACCGCACGATTGAAGCTGCGGCGCTTTGCGGAAATTTTACACTCTGATGTCGTTGCAATTTCACGGTAATACAGACAGTATTACCGCAAAACTGCGCCTAATCAGAATGTAAAATTTGCTCGCAAATCGCTCTTGTTCAATCATGTGGTATTACCTAAAAGACAAGCAAGGGTGCTGCGATGAGCGGCTGAGAGGGCGAGAAACCCAACCTTTTGAACCTGTTGGTTAATGCCATTGTAGGGAAGCTGTCGCATCGCTGGATTTTCAATGCTTCGGTTTCGCCACAGGGCGGGAACGAGGCATTTTTTATTTTCCGGCAGCGAACAGATAGGAGGAAACAAAATGAAAACAGTGCTTACCATCGCGGGCTCGGACTGCTCGGGCGGTGCAGGCGTGCAGGCTGATCTGAAAACTATGGCGGCGCACGGCGTATTCGGCATGAGCGTTATCGTGTCGGTCGTGGCGGAGAACACCGCCCGTGTCATCGATATTCAGGACATCACGCCTAAGATGATCGAAGAGCAGATCGATGCCGTATTTGAGGATATTGTGCCGGATGCGGTCAAGATCGGTATGCTGTCCTCACCGGAGTGCATGAAAGCGGTTGCTGGCAAGCTCGCGCAGTACAAGCCGCAGCATATCGTTATCGATCCGGTGATGTTCGCCAAAAACGGCGATGCACTGATGGACCCGGCCTCGGTCGGTGCGCTCATCCAAACCGTGCTGCCGTTTGCCGAGGTGCTGACTCCGAACGTGCCCGAGGCACAGTATCTCGCGGATATGGAGATCCGCACGCCCGAGGATATGGAGGAGGCGGCACGCCGCATTTACGCCAAGGGCTGCAAAAACGTGCTCGTCAAGGGCGGCAAAAACATCGCGGGTGCGGTGGATGTGCTGTTTGACGGCGAAACCTGCCACCGCATCGAGATCGAGCAGATCGACACCACCAGCACGCACGGCACGGGCTGCACGCTGTCCTCTGCCATCGCATCCAATCTGGCACTCGGCCACAGCGTGCCCGAGGCGGTGAAGCTGGCTAAGGCGTATGTCACCGATGCCATCCGCCATGCGCCCGGTCTGGGACATGGCTGCGGCCCGCTCAACCACTTTTGCCGTATCTTTTCGGAGGAGTAAGAGGAAATGAAGAAAAGTTCTATCCGTAAACTGACAATCGCAGGTGTTCTGGTCGCGGTAGCGGTCGTTGGCAGCCTGTTTTCCATTCCGGTGCTCGGCGCGAAGTGCTCGCCGGTGCAGCACATGGTCAATGTGCTCGGCGCCGTTCTGCTGGGCCCGTGGTACGCGCTCGGCATGGGTTTTGCCGCCGCGCTGATCCGCAACGTGCTGGGTCTGGGCAGCCTGCTGGCGTTCCCCGGCTCGATGATCGGTGCGCTGCTGTGCGGTCTGGCCTACAAGGCCTGCCCGAAGCTGCCCGCTGCTTACGCCGGTGAGGTGTTCGGCACCGGTATCCTCGGAGGTCTGGCCTCTTACCCGATCGCGGCATTCGTGATGGGCAATACCAAGGCGGCGCTGTTCACGTTCGTACCGTCTTTCCTTGTGTCCACCGCAGTGGGCGCGGCGATTTCTGTGCTGGTGCTGAGCGCACTCAAGCGCACGCACGTTCTCAGCGCGCTGGAAGGTGCGGAGCATTGATCCAAAGCATCAAAACTGTTCTCGAAAATACGCAGAACCGCACGCCGATGGTGCATTCCATCACCAATAATGTCACCATCAACGACTGCGCGAACATCATTCTTGCGGCAGGCGGCACGGCTATCATGGCGCAGGATGAGCGCGAGGTCGAAGAGATTACTTCTCATGCACAGGCACTCGTGCTCAACATGGGCGCTGTCCGCGCACAGGAGGCCATGCTGCGCGCGGCAAAGATCGCAAAGCTAAACGGCCGTCCGGTCGTGCTCGATCCGGTCGCAGCCGGCGCCAGCACACTGCGGCGCGAAATGTGCGCCCGTCTGCTGTGCGAAAACCTTGTTTCGGTCATCCGCGGCAATGCATCCGAGGTGCGGGCGCTCGCCGCCGGCGCCGAGCAGGAAACCGGCGTAGAAGCCAGTGCGCTCGACAGCGTGACCGAGGACAATTTACAGGAATCCGCAGCGTGGCTGCGGTCGTTCAGCCGCCGGACCGGAGCTGTCGTCATGCTCACCGGCGCGATGGATGTGATTACCGATGGAACCCGTACCGCAGTGGTACGCGGCGGCAGTGCGTATCTGCGGCGGATCACCGGCGCAGGCTGTATGCTCACTTCGCTGACCGGCGTGTACTGCGGTGCGAATCCAGATACATTGTTAGAAGCCGCAGTCACGGCATCGGAGGTGATGAAGCATTGCGGAGAAACAGCCGAGGCGCGTGTGCGTAAAGAGATGGAGGGCACCGCTTCCTTTCGTAC
>CAKSVR010000056.1 GCA_934504345.1 uncultured Agathobaculum sp.
ACGCCGGCCGCAATGTCGATCGCACCCGAGGCCCGCAGCATGAAAACAACCGTCAGCATCCCCACCATGGTCGGCAGGATGCTCACAGCGGTTCGCAGGCCCGCTGCTGCGCCGCGCAGGAACGTTGGAAATACCTCCACGCCTCTGCACAGCGCATACACACTGATAACGGCCAGCAGCGCCGGTATCAGCGCGATCTCCAAGAACTGCATCCGTTCGTCCTCCCATGACAATTTTCCTTGTTTTGGAAATTATTTCGATTTTGGTCGTTGTTTCGACAAATTTCACGCCTTTCGTGTGTAATAATAGCTCTTGTAAGGTACACTTACTTTTCCCGCTATTCCCGGTCCGCGAAGAACGGACGCAGCAGTCTGCTGCATACCAGCACCGCTGCGACAGAAGCCGCAGATGCTCCCCACACCGGCAGCATGATGTCGAACGGCGCGGACGACCCGCACGCCGCCCGTATCGCCGCCACCGTGGACGGTATCAGCTGGATGGATGTCGCATTCAGCACCAGCAGGGTCAGCACTGTATCGGGCGCTCCTGTCCTCCCGGACAGGGTGTACAGCCGATCCGCTGCACGCAGCCCCAACGGCGTGGCCGCATTGGATAATCCCAACAAATTTGCCGTTACGTTTGCGCTGACCGCCTCCATCGCCTGCCGATCTCCGGCCGCAGAGCCGAACAGCGGGCGCAGCACGGGCATCATCAGGCGGGACAGACCCGCCGCCATCCCGGATGCCTGCATCAGCTCCATAATGCCGCTCCAGAAGCACATCAGGCCGGTGATACCGATCGCCAGCGTGACTGCCTCGGATGCGCCTGTGGTGACTGCTGCGGTGACTTCACCGAGCCGCCCTGTTGCGGCGCCGCCCAGCAGGGCCAGCACCAGAAACACCGTCCACACGATGGACAGCATCCGCATCCCCTCCCATAGTCCAGCATCCCGCGCACCGCGGGTTTGGAAATAGCAAAAATCCATTTGAGAGAAAAGAAATGAAGGAGTGTTTTCACATGAAATCTACCGGTATTGTTCGTAAGGTTGATGAACTGGGTCGTATCGTACTGCCGATCGAACTCCGCAGAACGATGGGTATCGAAGTAAAGGATGCCTTGGAGATCTACGTCGAGGGCGATCAGATCATGCTGAAAAAGTACGAGCCGTCCTGCGTATTCTGCGGCAACGCAAAGGATATTATCCACTTTAAGGGCAAGAACGTTTGCAGCGACTGTGCACACGAGCTTGGTCTGCTCTGATTGAACTACATAGCATGAGCTTGCCGGCTTTCCGTTTGGATTGCCGGCTCTTTCATTTTCCCGCGCGCCGCTGCGCCGCCTCCGCCCGATATTTCGCCTGTGTGGCCCGCCCGCCGCGTATGTGGCGCTCCTGCTTGTTGATGCGCAGCACCGCCTGTACCTGTGCGTACAGCACGCTGTTGAGCCCGCGCAGGCGCGTGGTGATGTCCTTATGTACGGTCGATTTCGAGATGCCAAACCGCGCCGCAGTCTGCCGCACGGTGGCGTTCTGCTCGACCATATACTGCGCCAGACGGATCGTGCGCTCCTCCGGTAAGCCTTTCACCGCTGTTCCCCTCCCCTTGCTGACTTTGACATTGTCAGTGTATGTTGGGAACGGGATGGTTAGAACCGTATATCATTAGGCAAGAAAAGAGCTGAAACCACTGGTTTCAGCTCTTTTCCCGTATTTTAGAGAGAATTACGAAGATTTGGGTATCATTCCCACAGACCTTTGGACTGCATATCGGAGATATACGCATCGCAGTTGGATGCATCAACGACCTTGGCGCCGGAATCGATGTAGGACTCAACAGACTTGCCCTCGAGGACGGCTACGGCTGCCTCAACGGCCTTGTAGCCCATGTCGTAGCCCAGCTGGGCGATGTCCATGCCGAGCGTACCGGCCTTTACAGCCTCGATGGCGGACTGGTTGCCGTCAAAACCGCAGACAACGGTGTTCGCGTAAGCGGCGTTGCCGGAGTCGCTGATGATCTTGATGGCGCTCATCGCCATATCATCGTTGGAGGAAAGAACAACGTCGATGCCGTTCGGGTACTTCTGCATAACGGCTTCCATCGCGGTAGCGGCCTTTTCAGCGGCAGCATCGCAATACTGCACCTCAACGACCTCGCCGCCGGCCTCTTCTGCGCCGGCCTTGTAGCCAGCCAGACGAGCCTCGTGGGTTTCGTCGCCCTGCGTACCGGTCAGGATGAGAACAGTGGGCTTATCCGCACCGCGCTTCTTGGCTTCCTCAACAGCAGCCTTGCCGCCGTCCTTGGCCGCAGATTCGTTGCCGGTGCCGACAAATGCGGACTTCTTATCCGAGGTAAAATCGGTGTCAACGGCGATGACCGGCTTCTCGGAAGCAGAAACCAGCGTTGCCGCGGTATCCGACTGGAGCGGAGAGAGCACCAGTGCATCGATGCCCGGGTTGCCCAGCGAGGTTTCGATCATGTTGACCTGCTCGTCATACGAAGTAGCCGAGGTCGGGGACTGCACTTCGACCGTTACATTGTCGTGCTCTGCGGCGTAAGCCTTTGCGCCCGCGATAACCTTGTTGAAGTGGCCGTCAGTCAGCTTAACGATCAGCGAGATGTTGTAGGTGCCCTCGCCGCCATCTGCGGACGAGCCGCCATCGGATGTCTGCGCGGACGAGCCGCCGCCGCAGCCGGTCAGCATTGCTGCACACATTGCGCCTGCCAGAGTCATAGCCAGAAATCTCTTTTTCATCATTGTTCTTTCCTTTCTCTGTCTGCGGTATCGGATACCGCACTCACATATCACTTTCTTTATGCTCTCCGCCGGTGCGGAGAGGTTCGGACGGACCGAGTGCCCGCCCGTGCTGTGCTCTCTTTTCTTTAGGGTTCGCGTTAGATCAGGGTCTTGCCGCCTGCGATGGTAACGGTTACACCGGTGATGTAATCGGCACGGCCGCCTGCGAGGAATGCCATCAGGTCTGCGACCTCTTCCGGCTCGCACATACGGCCCATTGCTACGCCGCTGGTGAGCTCTTTCTCGTACTCCTCCGGTGTCTTGCCCTCTACCAGAGAGCGCTTCTGGAATACTTCCTGTACCATCTCGGTGTTAACGTAGCCCGGGCATACGGCGGAAACCGAAATGCCGTACTCTGCGTACTCGAGGCCGAGCACCTGTGTCAGCGAGTTGATGCCCGCCTTGGAGATGGAGTAAACGCCGTTTGCGGACTCACCGATCTTAGAAGCCTGCGAGGAGATGGAAACGATGTTGCCCTTTTTCTTGCCGGAGTCGCGGAGCTGCTTTGCGAACAGCTGGCTCAGATACCAGATGCCGCGCAGGTTGATGTTGATAACGCGCTCCCACTCGTTCGGCGCGAGGTCGATCATGTGCTTTGCGACCGTGATGCCGGCGCAGTTTGCCAGCACATCAACAACACCGATCTTTGTGTTTACGTCTGCGAAGAACTTCTCGCATTCCTCGAGTTTGCTTACGTCTACTGCATAGGCGTAGGTCTTAACGCCGTACTTCTCGGCAACCTCAGCTGCGGACTTCTCAAGAACATCCTTGTTGATGTCCACCATGATAACGTCTGCGCCGTACGCAGCGAACTTTACTGCACAAGCCTTGCCAATGCCGCGTGCCGCACCCGTTGCGATGCACAGTCTGCCCTTATAATTTTCACCCATGATAGAATCTTCCTTTCTGCATGATGTTTGTACGTTGGATTGTTGAACGTTGGAGCGTCGGAGAACAATCCGCGGTTTTTATCGCTCTTTCTTGATTGCACCCTTATTATATGATAGAATAATTACAGAACCAATCTCTGTGCTTGCCGTGTTATATTCAAAAAATGCTTTTATCAGATTCATACGAGGAGGGCGTTTTATGCATCAGCTTGAGGCCGGTATTCTGGAAAACTCGGAGATCTATTTCTTTCAGCCATCGGCGTTTGCGGAGCGTGCCCTGTTCTACTTGCAGCACCTCGGCATTTTTGAGTGCGATGCGCGGTATGTCGTCAGCCATCCCTACTGGGAGTCCGTGCTGCTGCTGTTCGTGGATGAAGGCGAGCTCGAGGTGTCGTTCCGCGAGGAGATGTTCGCGGCCCACAAAGGCGATGCCATTCTGGTGGACTGCCGCTACGAGCACATTTATCACGCGCTCAACCATGTCAAATTCCACTATATCCACTTTGCGGGCACGAGCGCGTTCGAGTACGCCTCCCTGCTGTACGATCTCAACCAGCACAGCGCGCTGCTCAGCGGCGCCGGAACGGACACGATGCACAGCTCGTTCCAGAATCTGCTGCATCTGGCGCGTTCACAGACCAGCGCCCAGAACGAACACCGTATTTCCGTGTACATCCATATGATGCTGTGCGAGCTGGCCGAATCCAGCTACGGCATTCCGGCGGCCGCCAACGAGTCCATCGAGCGCGCCATCCGGTACATGGAGGAGCATATCACGGAGAACATTTCGCTCGATGAGATAGCCGATGAGATCGGCCTGAGTAAATTTTATTTCAACCGCCTGTTCAGCAAGCATATCGGCATGACACCGCACAAATATTTCCTGAATATGCGCGTGCAGCACGCCAAGCGCCTGCTGATGACCACGCACGATTCGATTGAGGAGATCGCGGAAAAGTGCGGTTTTGACAGCGCATCCAACTTTATCCGTCTGTTCAAGCAGCGTACCAATATGACGCCTACCGCATTCCGTAAAATACCGTTTTAACGCAAAAACACCTGCCGGAGAGAAGAACCGGCAGGTGTTTTCTTGTCCTTGCGACAAGAGAGAAGAGAAAAAAGAGGAGTAAGTGTCTTAATTAGAAGTCGCGCGGCATGACTTCATGCAGGAACGCGATGGATTTTTTGATGGCAGTCAGCGCCGGCATGGTCTTGTCCTCGATCTCGAGGGAAACCGGGCCGTCGTAGCCCATCATGCTGAGTACGGCAAAAAATTCCTTCCAACACTCCGCGCTCTCGCCGAAGCCGAGGGCAACGTAGTTCCAGTAACGGTTGTTGTAATCATCGAAGAACTTGGTTTCGAGGCCGCCGTTTGCTGCGAAGCGCTCACGCTCCTTGCGGAGATCCTTTGCGTGAACGTGGTGGATTGCGTCAGCACCGAGCGCCTTTGCCATCTCAACGCCGTCGCCGCCCATCCACATATGGTGGCTCGGGTCGAGGTTCATGCCGACCATCGGGCCGACGGCCTTACGCAGACGGAGCAGCGTTTCAGCGTTATATACGCACTGTGCGCCGTGGTTTTCCAGCGCAATCGAGGTGATGCCGTGGTTTTCTGCCAGCTTAACGGTCTTTTCCCAGTACGGAATGAGAACGTCCTCCCACTGGTACTTGAGAATATCCTGGCAGCTCATCGGCCAGCAGGTGGTGACCCAGTTTGCGGTGGTGTCGGTCGGATTGCCGCCCGGACAGCCAGACATCATGACAATATTATGTACGTCGAGCTGCTCTGCGAGCTGGAACGTCTTTTCGACAACAGCCTGATGCGCCTTGCCGAGTTCGTTCGGCTCGAGCTGGTTGCCCGAGCAGTTGAGCGCCTCGAGCACGAGGCCGTGGGACTTGATGGTGTCCATGTACTTCTCGCGGGCAGAGGCATTCGTTACCATTTCGTCGAGGTCGATGTGCGGTGCATTCGACCAGTTGCCGCAGGCGATCTCCAGCGACTCGATGCCGATCTCCGCAGAGGTTTTTACCATTTCTTCAAAGGGCAGGTGGCCGAGGCCGTCTGTATTTAAGCAAAGCCGCATAATCTTTCAAACTCCTTTTCTTATTTCAGGAAAATCAGGTTTTCTTTCTGTACCTATATTGTGCCTCATACGGGCAGAAATGACAATCTCGATTTGCGACACAAAAATATTCAATTCTTGCTGTAAGTCACAGCAAGGCAATAATTGAATATAACACGGCAAGGACTGATATGGAAACCGGAAATCTCTTTGCCTATAATAAACACTGTGCCTTTAGGACAGGTAAATTGCACAATATTTTGGGGAAAGGACTATTCAATATGACAAATTCCAAAGTCGCAGCACGAGGGACTGCTGCGGACACGCTCAGCTGGGGAACACGACTTTCCTACGGCTGCGGCGACGTTGCCTGCAACATCGTTATGGCGGGTATGGTCAACTCACTGCTGACGCTGTTCTACACGGATTACGCCAACGTGCCTATTGCAACCGTCGGCCTGGTCATGCTCATCTCGCGTTTCTTTGACGGCTCCTCGGACGTCATCATGGGCGTTCTGGTCAACCGCACGCACTCCAAATGGGGTAAGGCGCGTCCGTGGATCCTGTGGATGGCGATACCGTATGTTATCTGCTCGATCTCGCTGTTCTGCGTGCCGCAGACCTCGACGACCCTGCAATTCTGGTACATCTTCGGCACCTACAACCTGCTGGCGACCGTGTGCTACACCGCTATCAACGTACCGTACGGCACGCTCTCTACCCTTATAGCAATCCAAACAAATACTGCACCAAGTGCGCGTATACAGCGCGCAAATATCATCGTCAATTTTCTTTGCCATGCGACAGCATGACTGCATCAAATTTCCTTGCTCTTTACGCGCTGTATGCGCTACTTTTGCCGCATTATTTATTTGAATTGCTATATGACACGCTCCTCGCACGAACGCGATATGCTCTCCATCGTGCGTATGTCCATCGCGCCGGTCGGCCGTGCAGGCACAGCAGGAGCATATCGGCTTCGGCCGCAGCCTGAATGCACTGCTCTGCAACAAATATTTCTCGTCCTCATCCTGTGGACCATCACCGTCGTGCAGCAGACGCTTGTCGGCACGCTCGCGCCGTACTACTGCAAGTACATCTTCGGCAACGACAGCCTGTACAGCCTGCTCTACATGGCGGAGAACATCACGCTCATCCTCGGTGCGCTGGCGTGTCCCCAGCTGCTGAGCCGATTCAGCAAGCGCGATCTGTGCCTGTCCGGCTGTGTGCTGGCCGTGCTGGCGCAGCTGCTCCTGTTCATCGACAGCCGCAGCTTCACCATGCTGTTTGCGGTCAGCATCGTCCGCGCCATCGGTCAGGCGCCGATCACCGCAGTCATCTTCGGCATGATGGGCGATGTCGTTGAGTACGGCCACTGGAAGTTCGGTGTTCGTCAGGAGAGCCTGATCTTCGGCGGCGGCAGCCTCGGCTTCAAGATCGGCAGCGGCATTTCCGCCGCCATCATCACTGCACTGCTCGGCGCGGCAGGCTTTGTCAGCTCGGTGAGCGGCGGCAACGCCCAGCCGGAGAGCGCAAAGCACATGATCGTAGCGATCTATTAGTTTGGTATCCTCGCTATCTGGGTTGCCGCAGCGCTCGTGCTGCTGTTCTACAAGCTGGACAAGCAGTACCCGCAGATCGCGAAAGACCTCGAAGCACGTGCGAAAAAGTAATGCAAGCAGAATAAACAGACCCGGCGGACAGAGAAATCCCTGTTCCGCCGGGTTTTTGTTTTCGGGCAAACGAAAAGCGCTGCTTTACCGCAGCGTCCGTATGCCTTTGGTGTGATATTCTACCAGAGCGTTCAGTCCGGCGCGGACTTCGCTCGGGCGCACGCGGTTTTTGAGAACGTGGACCGTGCCGTCCACCAGATTGCGCGCCATGATCTGCGCGAGCATCAGGCTGTTGTCATCGTCCGCGAGCATGGGCCGTATCTTGGAGGCGATCAGGTCGATCAGCACCGGGCGCAGATTCTCATAGCGCGTGCCGTTCGCCTGCTCCATGATGAGCAGCAGACCGTACTTCTCCGCCAGCAGCAGCGAGAGGATCTCCTCGGTGAGCAGCATCCGGAACTCCTCCGGCGCGATGCTCAGGTCGAGCCGCTTGTCGCGAAAGCGCAGGATGAGCCGCTTGAGGCCGTCCGCGGCGCTGTCGGTCAGCTCATAGAACAGCTCTTCCTTGTTCTTGAAGTAATGGTAGAGATTGCTCTTGCTGATATTGACCTTGTCCGCGATCATTTGCAGCGAGGTGCGGTCGTACCCGCGTTGTAGGAATAAATGCTCGGATTCGAGCAATATTTTGTGTCGAAGTTCATCTTTGAGTACCTGCACGATAACCCCACCTGTTTGTTCGCTGCGTTTCACATCATTTACTACGTTTATTATAGGGCAGGATGACACAGATTGTCAAGAATGAGCGGGTCTATTCGGCGGCAGTCGTTTTTCCTGCCCCCTTTTCATGGTGCAGCCGAGTTGCGGAGCGATACGCCATAGCCGGGCGGCAGTCCTTTCCCCGGTATCCGTTCTCTGGTGCAGCCGAGTTGCGTTAGCAATACGCCGTTTCCGGGCTGGGGTTTCGCCGCTTGCGAGCGGCGGGAGAACGGCGCTCCCGCGCGGGGCCAAAAGGATAGACAACCTACGGTTTTCTATCCTCTTGGGACTCCAACTTTCCCTTAATTGTTAAGCCGGCGCACGGAACGGCTTCGCCGTTCCTATTTGTGCTCGGGACCGAAAAAGGAGAACGGCAGTACCGTTACCAGCTCGTAGGCCGCAAAGCGCCATTCCTTTCACAGCTACGCTCAAGCCGTTAGAGCTCTGCTACACCCAGTTACGCAAAACCAGTGCAATCTGCCGCGATAACGCCGCGGCAGTGCGAAAAACGTGAACCGATACCCGTTCCTTTATGCGAGTTACCTACGAAGTAGGGCCGTAAGGCCCGTTCGCGAGGCTGCTGAGGGAAAGGGGTGATTCGCAAGAGGGTGGAAACCGTAGGTGTCTACCCTCTTGTGCGCCCGCCGCGCGTGCGGCCCGTTCCCGCCGCCCGCAGACGGCGAAACTCCCCAGCCCGGCAACGGCGTATTGCTCACGCAACTCGTCTGCACCGGATAACGGCTGCCAAGGAAAGGGCTGCCGCCCGGCTGCGGCGCAGCGCTCACGCGCCTCGCGTGCACCGGAAAGCGGGTGCAGGAAATGGGCTGCTGCATTTTCCCAGCAAAAAAGGACCCGAAACCGGGTCCTTTTCGTTTGGATTTACGCGCCGAAAACCTTGAGGATGAAGCCCGCCGCAACGGCCGAGCCGATTACGCCGGCAACGTTCGGGCCCATGGCGTGCATGAGCAGGAAGTTCGCCGGATTGGCCTTCTGGCCCTCGACCTGCGACACGCGGGCCGCCATCGGAACGGCGGAAACACCGGCCGAGCCGATCAGCGGGTTTACCTTGCCGCCGGTCAGCTTGTACATGACCTTGCCGAACAGCAGGCCGCCGACCGTGGAGAACACGAACGCGATCAGGCCGAGAATGATGATCTTGATGGTTTCCCAGGTCAGGAACGTGGAAGCGATGGCCTTGCAGCCGACCGACAGACCGAGGAAAATGGTGACGATGTTGCACAGCGCGTTCTGCGCGGTGTCGGAGAGGCGGTCGGTAACGCCGCACTCACGCAGCAGGTTGCCCAGCATGAGCATACCGATCAGCGGCGCGGTGTCCGGGATGAGCAGGATAACGATGATGGCTACCGCGATCGGGAAGATGATCTTCTCGGTCTTGGAAACCTGACGGAGCTGCTCCATCTTGACCTCGCGCTCCTTCTTGGTCGTCAGCAGGCGCATGAGCGGCGGCTGAATGAGCGGAATGAGCGCCATGTACGAGTACGCCGCGATAGCAATGGCCGGAAGATAATCCGAAGCCAGTCGGGATGCGACCAGAATAGATGTCGGGCCGTCCGCACCGCCGATGATGGCGATAGCCGCCGCAACAGCGCCCGGGAAGCCCAGCGCCAGCGCCAGCAGAAATGCCGAGAAGATACCGAGCTGCGCCGCTGCGCCCAGCAGCAGCGAGGACGGACGGGCGATCAGCGGGCCGAAGTCGGTCATCGCGCCGATGCCGAGGAAGATGATGGACGGATAGATGGCGTGCTGTACGCCCTGATAGAACACCCACAGCATACCGGGGCTCGAACCATCGACCGGCGCGTTGAGCATACCGGTCAGCGGCAGGTTTGCCAGCAGCATACCGAATGCGATCGGAACGAGCAGCAGCGGCTCGAATTTTTTACCGATGCCCATGTACAGCAGCACGCACGCAATGATGATCATGATAAGGCTGCGCGGATCCTCCGCAAAGGAGGCAAAGCCCGAGCTTGCCAGAATGCTGCCTAATGCATCGAAAAACGAAAATTGCATAGTGAGCGCCTCCCGTTACATCGTGCAGAGTGCTGCGCCGGTCTGCACGGAAGCGCCCTTCTGGACACATACCGAGCCGACCGTGCCGTCATGCGGCGCGCAGATCTCGTTCTCCATCTTCATGGCCTCGAGGATGAACAGAACGTCGCCGGCCTTGACAGCCTGACCTGCCACACAGCGCACATCGAGGATGGTGCCCGGCATGGGCGCTGCGACGGTTTCGCCGCCGGCGGGCGCCGCTGCGGGAGCCGGTGCAGGCGCTGCCGCCGGAGCGGGCGCTGCTGCGGGTGCCGGTGCCGCCGCAGTCGGTGCGGGAGCTGCGCCGGTCGGGATCGCGCTGACCGAGCCCTTTTCTACTTCTACTTCAAACTGCTTGCCGTTAAGCGATACCTGATATTTCATGTTTCATTTCCCCCTTAAAGCGCCTTGATGGACTTGAATACGAGCTGATCGAGCGGAATACCCGTTTCGTGGCTGACGATCGCCATGACACAGGCGGCCTCGATCTCGCTGACACCCTCCAGCTTGACCTGCGGGACAGCTGCGGGCGCGGGTGCTGCCGGTGTCGGCGCCGGCGCCGGAGCGGACGGAGCCGCTGCACCGGCCGAGGCCGGATGTGCGGTGTGTTTCTCAAGCGCACCTACCGCGCGGGAAATAACAACAATGATACCCCAAAGAAGCGCCAGCATCAGAAAGACGATGACGATACCGGACAGAGCGATCATCAGTGCGTCCAGTACGCTGATCGGATCATGTACCATGCTCACTCAACCTCCTTGAACGAATAGCTTGCGGTGAAGGTCTGCTCGCGGCGCTCGAAGAACTGCTCTGCCTGCTGCGGGAATGCGATGTAGGACAGCACATCCTCCTCGCTGCGGGCGCGGGTGCCGAGGTGCTCGCGTGCAGCCGGGAACTCAGGCTCGAGCGTGTCCGCGAAGCGGCCGGTCATCGGCTGCTCGTCGCCGAGCACCTTCTTTGCCAGCTCTGCGTTGACCTCGCCGGGCGCTTTGCCGTATTCACCCTTGATATAGCTCTTGATCTCCTTGCCGATGGACTTGTAGCGGCCGCCCAGCAGCACGTTGACCGTTGCCTGTACGCCGACCATCTGCGAGAGCGGCGTTACCAGCGGCGGATAGCCCATGTCGGCACGCACGCGCGGCGTTTCCGCGAGGACTTCGTCCAGACGGTCGATGGCGTTCTGGGCCTTGAGCTGTGCCACAAGGTTGGACAGCATACCGCCCGGGATCTGGTACACGAGCGCATCGGTCTTGGTGGACAGGACATACAGGTCGAACATACCGCTCGCCGCGAACTTGTCCTTGACCGGCACGAAAAATTCGTTGATCTCATGCAGCGTTTTGGAATCCACGCCGCAGTCATAGCCCATCTGCTGGAGCGCGTAGACCATGGACTCGGTCGCAGGCTGGCTGGTGCCGCCCGACATACACGAAGTCGCGCAGTCGATGCCGTCTGCGCCCGCCTCGGCGGCCTTGAGGTAAGTCATGTAGCCCAGACCGGTGGTGGCGTGCGTGTGCACATACACCGGGATTTTAATATTTTGCTTTAATGCCGTGACGAGGTCGTAGCACTCCTGCGGGCTCATGATGCCCGCCATATCTTTGATGCACAGCGAGTTGCAGCCCATCGCCTCGATCTGTTTGCCGAGGGATACGAACATCTCCAGATTGTGGATCGGGCTGAGCGTGTAGCAGATGCAGCCCTGTGCATGGCCGCCCGCCCGCAGGCATTCGTCCACGGCGGTTTCGATGTTTCGCAGGTCGTTGAGCGCATCGAAGATGCGGATGATGTCCATGCCGTTCTCGATGCTCTTTCGCACGAACCGGCGCACGGTGTCATCCGAATAATGGTGATAACCGAGCAGATTCTGGCCGCGCAGCAGCATTTGCAGCTTGGTATTCTTCATGTGTGCCTTGATGTTCCGCAGGCGCTCCCACGGGTCCTCATGCAGATAGCGCAGACAGGAATCGAACGTCGCGCCGCCCCAGCACTCGATCGAGTGATAGCCGGCCTGATCCATTTTGTCCAGAATGCCCTCAAAATCCTCAAACGGCATTCGGGTCGCGATGAGCGACTGCTGTGCATCACGCAGCACCGTTTCGGTTATGTGCATTTGTTTCACAAGTATGCCCCCTCCTTCGGGAAATCGGATAAGGGTCGTCCCTCATTATCCCATATATATTGTATCATATCACGTTCTCCGCCGTCTTTCAAGATTTTGCTTTGCTGAAGCAGCGGACTAAATTTTTGCTGTCCGCAAAGCCGTTTTTCTCCCGTAATATCGATTGACTTTTTCGCCAGAATGCAGTAATATAGATATGTTCCGTGCCTGTGCAGCGCGGATATGTCTTCGCAGCTCAGCCGGATAGAGCATTCGCCTCCTAATTATCGGATGCTTCTTGTTCTGTTTCCTGTGAAAACTTCATATTTTTTCATTTGTCTCAGTACCTCAGTTGGATAGAGGGTTCGCCTCCTAAGCGGCAGATTGTTCGATTCCTTCGAGCAGTAAAAATTGCATAAATCTTAAAAATGTCTCAGTAGCTCA
>CAKSVR010000057.1 GCA_934504345.1 uncultured Agathobaculum sp.
GTACTGACGAGGCGCAGTTTTGCGGTAATACTTGATGTATTACCGTGAAACTGCAACAAAGTCAGGGCACAAAATTTTCGCAAAGCACCGCGGCTTTAATTGTGCGGTGTTGCCTTTACTATACCACACAAACCGCGTTCAGGCAATCGCGTAAGTTGACTTTTCTGCCGGTTTGCGCTATGATGATACTTGTATAAACAGCGTATCACGTCCGGTGAAACGGATAGAGAGGGAGGGGAACGCTGTGCGAAGAAAACTGGGCAGGCTGCTGGGCGACCGCCGCGTTGTCGGCGGATTTTTACTGCTGGTGCAGCTGGGCATCGTCATGTTCGGCGTTGGCTGGGCGAGCGGAAAATATCACTGGCTCCAGCCGGTGCTGACCGTGCTGAGCATCATCATCGTGATCTGGCTGGTGCGGAAATACGACAATCCGACCTATAAGATCACATGGATACTCGTTATCGTGCTGCTGCCGCTGTTCGGCGGCTTGTTTTATCTGATATGGGGCAACACGCCGCTCAATCGGGCGCGCACCCAGCACCAGTACGAGCCAAAACCGCCGGATTTCACGGATTATATGCGTACACCGGCCACAAAAGAGCTGGTCGGACAGCATCCGCGCCACGCGGCGCGCGCCCGCTATATCGAGTCGCTGACCGGTATGCCGGTGTGGACGAACACGGAAACCCGTTACTTCCGCGCGGGCGAGGAAATGTTCGAGTCCATGTGCGCGGAGCTCCGCAAGGCGGAAAAGTTCATTTTCCTCGAGTATTTCATCATCGAGGAGGGTGTGATGTGGGACGCCATCCTCGGCATCCTCAAGGAAAAGGCCGCCGCCGGACTGGATGTGCGCGTGCTGTACGATGATGTGGGCTCGATCTGCACGCTGCCGAAAAACTACGACAGATACCTCACCGGGCTGGGCATCCGCGCGGTGCGCTTCAACCGCTTTGTCCCGACCCTGAACACCTATCTCAATTACCGCAATCACCGCAAAATGACCATCATCGACGGCAATGTGAGCTACATGGGCGGCATCAATCTGGCGGATGAGTATATCAACAAAAAGGTGCGCTTCGGCTACTGGAAAGACACCGGCATCATGCTGCGCGGCGAGGGCACGGCCAACATGACCGCGCTGTTCCTGCAAATGTGGGAGTATGTCACCGGCGAAACCATGCCTGCGCTCGACTACTATCTGCCGACGGCCAAGCTGCCCGCAGACGGCTATGTGCAGCCGTTCGCGGACTCGCCGCTCGACGATCTCAACATCGGTGAATCCACCTATCTGCAAATCATTCACAACGCGCGAAAATACGTCTATATCACCACACCCTATCTGGTGCTGGACAACGAGATGATAACCGCGCTGACCATCGCCGCGCAGTCCGGCGTGGATGTACGCATCCTGACACCGGGCATCCCGGATAAAAAGCTGGTGTACATGATCACCCGGTCGTACTACCAGCAGCTCCACCGCGCGGGCGTGAAGATCTACGAGTACCGGCCGGGCTTCCTGCACGCGAAGAGCATCGTGTCGGACGATGATACCGCCGTGGTCGGCACCATCAACATGGATTTCCGTTCGTTCTTCCTGCACTTCGAGTGCGCGACCTGCTTCTATGACAGCTCGGTCGTGGCCGCCGTCAAGCAGGATATTCTGGAAACCATCAACGTCAGCCGGCAGATAGACGATATGTGGCTGCACTGCGTACCGTGGATACGTTCTATCGCGGCAAGCGTGCTGCGGCTGTTCGCGCCGCTTCTGTAACGAGAGGAGAGCGATACTATGCGGCAGGCGGAACAAACGCTCTCGGCGGTGCTGGATGCCGGAGAGCTGCTGCTGACCTCGGGCGCCGAGGTGGCGCGCGTGGAGGACACCATGCGCCGTCTGGCACGGGCTTACGGCTTCGTGCGGGCGGATGTGCTGACGATAACGGCCAGCATGGTCGTGACAGCACGCACGCCGGAGGATGAGGTCATCACGCAGACGCGCCGCATCCTGCACCGCGGGACGGATATGCAGTGCATCGAGGCGGTCAACGAGCTCTCGCGCGAGGTATGCGCGCAGCCCATCCCGCCGGAGGCGCTGCACGCGCGGCTGGAGGCCATCCGCACCGCGCCGGACACCATGAAGCACCGGCTGCTGCTGGCATATCTCATCACCGCAGGCGCGTTTTCCGTGTTCTTCGGCGGCACATGGCGGGATGGACTGGCCGCGATGCTGTGCAGCGTGCTGCTGTACGTCATCGGCCGGGTGGGCGACCGTATCAGCTTACAGCCGCTCGTGCTGACGATGGTGAGCGCGGCGGCGATGTGCGCGGCGGCCGTTGTGACGGTCGAGGCCGGGCTGGGACAAAATCTGGACTGTATCGTCATCGGCAACATCATGCTGCTCATTCCGGGTATCGCGTTCGTCAATTCCATGCGCGATATTTTCGTGGGCGACACGATCACCGGCCTGCTCAGCGCATTCGAGGCCGTGCTGCGGGCGCTCGCCATCGCGGCGGGCTGTGCGCTCGTGCTCATGCAGACGGGAGGCGGGCTCGTATGACAGGCGACATCGTTTTGCAGCTCGCCATGGCGATGCTCGGTGCGCTGGGCTTCGGTCTGCTGTTCCACATCTCGGGCAGCCGCCTTGTGACGATCATGCTGGGCGGCGCGGTCAACTGGGGTGTGTACCTGCTGGCGCTGCGGTGGTACGACAGCCGCGTGACGGCGTTCTTCGTTTCGGCGCTGGCAACGGCCGTGCTCGCGGAGGTGCTGGCGCGGCTGCTCAAATCGCCGGTCATCACGCTGCTCGTGCCCATGCTGGTGCCGCTCATCCCGGGCGGCGACCTGTACTACACGACCCTCGCACTCGTGCAGGGTGACATGGCGGCGTTTGCGCGCTGCGGCACGCAGTTCATCGAGGAGGCGGGCGCGATCTCGTTCGGCGTTATCCTCGTGGCGTGCATCGTGCAGACCATCGGCAAGCTGTGGCTGCTGCATGGCGAAAAGAAATAATAAAAGCGTTCTGTCACTCGTACAGAACGCTTTTTAAGGCACCGTCGCCTTAACATAAATGCAGGACCAAAAACACCACACAGGCCGCAATGGCGATCCACAGCGCGGCGGAGAGCAGGTTATATGCTACGCGCGGCAGCGGCAGCCGAGCCTGACGGAGCGCCCGCCCGAGCGCATCCGGGTCCCCGAGCGAACGCAGCACGCGGCGTACCGCCTGTGTTTCGTCCAGTCCGCTGCGGCAGCACAGCTCGGCGGCACGGCTGCGGATGTGGTCGGTCAGCTCCCGGCGCACACGCGCCCGATACGGCGGCCAGCGCAGATGGCGGCACACGCGCCGCAGATACGCCTCAGTCAGCTTATTTGGTGACACACGCGCCACCTCCGATCGCTTCGCAGCAGGCTTTCCGCCTTTCACGGCAGCGGACGAGCGTTTTCTCGCCTTGACGGGTCAGCCGGTAGAACCGATGGCTCACGCCGTCCTCGCCCGCCTTTTCGCGGGAGCGCAGCTCGCCGCGGGCCTCAAGCCCGTGCAGCAGGGGATACAGGCGGCTCTCGCGGATGGCGAATGCACAGTCTGAGCGGCATTCCACCTCGCGCAGCAACTGGAATCCGGTCTTTTCGCCCTCTTCGAGCAGCGAGAGCAGCAGCATGGCGCTGCTGTCGTAAAACGCAGATGTTTTTCGCAGCGGCATGGCAGGCCCTCCTTTCGGACTGTTGTCTTATATTCAGTATATCCCGATAAAAACACGCCGTCAAATTATTTTACTTATATTTTACCGCGCTTTACTTGCGTTTGACCGGAGAATAGGGTATCATAGACAAGTATACGACAGAATTATCGTTCATTTGCAACAAATGCTTCGGCAGGAGGAATCAGTTTCGTGTTTTCGTCATTATTCAACTGGCTGCTCGGCGCAGGACGGGAGCTGGCAGTCGTTATCATATCCATGGTGCCGCTGGTCGAGCTGCGCGGTGCGGTGCCGCTGGGTGCGGTCGCGGGCGTGCCGCCGCTGCTGCTCATCCCGCTGGCGGTGCTGGGCAACATGATACCCATTCCGTTTCTGCTGTTCTTCGGTGAGAAGGTGCTCGACTGGCTGTGCACGCTCGGCCCGCTCTCGGGCATCGCAACGCGCTACCGCGAGAAGCTGCTCGGCAAGACCGGCCAGATCACCAAGTATGAGCGGCTGGGTCTGTTCCTGTTCGTCGCCATCCCGCTGCCCGGCACGGGCGCGTGGTCGGGTGCGCTGCTGGCGACTCTGCTCAAAATGCCCAAGACCAAGGCGCTGACCTCCATCCTGTGCGGCGTTATCGTGGCGGGCCTCATCATGCTGATCGGCTCGAAGAGCGTGCTCGGCGTGGCCAATCTGTTCTAAATTGAGAATGGAAAATGGAGAATGGAGAATTAGCTTGTGATTTCAGCTCCAAGCAAGCGAAAACCCCGGGGTTCATCGAACACCGGGGCTCAGTTTGTCAAAAAAGTCGGCATTGAACCAATTTTATCATATCGCGCGGCAGCGCGCGTTAAATAGAATTTGCTTTGCAAATTCATAAAAACCGGGAGCGTGTATCTCGGTTTTTATACCTTAAGAGGGAAAAAGTTTCCGTATGGGAACTTTTGGACGACTTTGGAACGGCCTACGGTCCGTTCCTGCTTGTCGGCGAAACTGTAGTTTCGCGACAGCCTGAACCCCGGTGTTCATCGAACACCGGGGTTTTCTTATAAGAGAGAGTTTTAGTTGGTTGCTTTTTTGAGCTGCGTTGCCGACTGCTTGAAGTACCGCGCGTTGAGCACGGCGGAAACGATCAGCAGTGCGCCTGCGATGAGCAGGGTGGCGAAACCCCAGCGGATACCCGAACGGTTGGCGGCAATGCCGATGGCGGCCGGAGCCATGGCCGCACCGAAGCCGTTGAGTGTCACATAAATGCCCATCGAGGCCGGATAGCGCGAGAACAGATTGCCCGCATTGGCGACTGTCGTGCCGTACATACCGGACATACACAGGCCGAGGCCGACCGTTGCAATGGTGAGCACGGGGAGCGTAGTTCCGGTGACGAGCAGCACGAGGAACGCGGCGATGCCGAAGCACATGACGGTTATCATCTGCCACGGACGGAACTTAGCGGCAATGACACTGCACGAGAAGCGGCCTACCAGCAGGGACACCCACAGCAGCGAGGTGATGATCTGCGCGGCATCGGCGGCGAGCACGCCGGAGTCGATGTAAAAGGTCGTCAGCCAGCCCATCATGGAAGCCTCAACGGCCTCGTAGAAGAAGCACAGCGCGGTGCACAGCCAGAACAGCTTTTCGCGGAAGAAGCTGTAATCGGCGGCGGATTTCTGTGTGGCTTCGGCGGGCTTTTCATCGTCCATCTTCATAAACAGGCCGAAGATGAACGAGGCAGTCAGCAGCACGACCGCGATCTCGAGCGCGAGCCGCCAGCCGTTGTCGCCGCCGAGCTTTTGGCAGGCCAGCACCGCCAGCGGCGCGACACACGCACCGAATGCATAAGCGGCGTGCATCATGTTGAGCGGCGTAGCACTGCCGTCTGCATACTCGCTCATCACGCGGTTGTTATAGTCTGTGATGGCGCCCTTGGAGATGCCGGTCAGGAACATGGCTGTCAGCAGCCAGACAGGCGAACCGTTCGTCAGCAGCATGACAAAGCCGACCGCGAACACATAATACAGGATCAGATAGGCGCGCTTGAGTCCCCACTTGATGGCGGCAAGGCCGGAAAGCAGGCCGATGCCGAGATAGCCGATCGACTGGGCGGACAGCAGCGTGCCGCCGATCTGATAATCGAGCGCATATGCGGCGCGCAGATCGGGCAGCACCGAGCCGAGCATGATCGAGCTCAGACCCTGCGCGAAATAGACGAGAAAAAGCTCAGCGACAACATAGCGCTGGTTGCGGCGGATGGATGATAAAAATGCTTTCATTCCAAAGTGTCCTTTCCTGTTTGCGTAAATCCGCAGGCGTTCCTCCTCTGCCTGCGATTACCAGTATAATCCTCTGCGGTGCATCCTGCTACTAAAATCTTGCGAAATGTGTTTGAGAAAAACGCGCGTATCTCTGCGAAAATCTGCTGAAATGCGGGCTTCTGCGGGAGAATGCAGGCATGGCCGATGCACCGCTTTTATATAATCTTGCGATTGTGCCGCTTTGTGCGAAAACACAGAAAAACAGCGAACCGAAATGGTTCGCTGTTCTGCTATAACCGTTTTTTGTCAGATACGGCAGGATTCCAGAAGCTCGTTCTTGCAGTTCCAGAGCTTTTTGGACAGGTCAACGAAGTAGGTCTGCGGGTTTTCGAAACGCTTGATCTGATCCCACAGGGTATCGACCTCGTTCATGCAATAGCTGCGGATGTCGTCGATGGACGGGCTGTTGTATACGCATTTGCCCTTGTCGAACAGCTTGACGCGCAGCGGGCGCACGGTGTAGTTGGTGACGATGCGCTGCTTCCAGGTGTAGACCGGATGGAACAGCACATAGGGGAGCGAGGAGTCGATGACTTCGTCGTGAACGGTCATCACATCGCCCAGCGCCTTACCGGTCTGGTTGTCGAACAGACGGTACACCTGCTTGAAATGCGGCGTGGTGATCTTCTCGACGTTCTCGGATACTTTGATCTTCGGGATGATGTCGCCGTTCTCGTCCTCGACAGCGGCCAGCTTGTATACACCGCCGAATACCGGCTCGGACTTGGAGGTGATGAGGCGCTCGCCGATGCCGAACGAATCGACGCAGGCACCCTGCGAGAGCAGGTCGCTCACGAGATACTCGTCGAGCGAGTTGGAGGCCATGATCTGCATATCCTCGAAACCGGCCTCGTTGAGCATCTTGCGGGCCTCGATGGAGAGGTAGGCAATGTCGCCGGAGTCCAGACGGATGCCGCGCGGGCGGATGCCCTTTTCGGCCACCATTTCCTTTGCCACGCGGATGGCATTCGGCACACCGGATTTGAGTACATTATAGGTATCGACGAGGAATACGCAGTTGTCCGGATAGATGTCCGCGTAAGCCTTGAACGCCTCGTACTCGCTGTCGAACATCTGCACCCAGGAGTGCGCCATCGTGCCGCCCGCCGGGATCTGGTAATCGCGGTCGGACAGAACGCAGGCCGTGCCCTGACAGCCGCCGATGTAGGCAGCGCGTGCGCCGAGGACGGCGCCGTCATAGCCCTGTGCACGGCGGGAGCCGAACTCGAGCACCACGCGGCCCTGTGCAGCGCGGGTGATGCGGTTTGCCTTGGTGGCGATAAGGGTCTGGTGGTTGATGGTGAGCAGGATCATGGTTTCCACGAACTGCGCCTGGATCATCGGGCCGGCAACTGTAACGAGCGGCTCACCTGGGAATACCGGCGTGCCCTCGGGTACGGCCCAGACATCGCACTCGAACTCAAAGTCGCGCAGATAATTGAGGAACGACTCGGAGAAGCACTTGCGGCCGCGGAGATATGCAATATCTTCCTCGGTAAAACGCAGGTTCTTGAAGTATTCGATCAGCTGTTCCACACCGGCCATGATGGCATATCCGCCGCCGTCCGGTACACGGCGGAAGAACATATCGAAGTATGCGCGGCGATTGCCGATACCTTTTTCAAAGTATCCGTTCGCCATCGTAAACTCGTAAAAGTCGGTCAGCATGGTTAAATTTCTTTCGGTCATTGCGAAAAACGCCCCTTTGCGCCCGTATTGCGTGCGCTTTTATTCATTCCGTGCATCTGTCTTGTCACAGAGCATTTATACTATAATAGTACGATTCTGCGAAAAGTGCAAGCATTATTTAGTGGATTAAAATTCGCAGCATGAATATTTATGCATTTCATAAAATATTTATAAATTCTGCTTGCCAAATGGGAATGGCGGTAGTATAATAAGACCATCGAAAAAAACGCAGAATGCGGAGGTCGAAAAACATGGAAAAGAAATATAACAAGGTAGTTCTCGCGTACTCCGGCGGTCTGGATACTTCGGTACTCATTCCGTGGTTGAAGGAGCATTACGGCTGCGAGGTCATCGCGGTTTCCGGCAATGTCGGTCAGGGCACCGAGCTGGACGGTCTGGAGGAGAAGGCTCTCAAGACCGGCGCTTCCAAGCTGTACATCGAGGATCTGACCAAGGATTTCGTTGATGACTACATCATCCCGACCATGAAGGCCGGCGCCACCTACGAGCAGTACCTGCTGGGTACCTCGTTCGCCCGCCCGATCATTGCAAAGCGCATCGTTGATATTGCCCTCAAGGAGGGCGCGGATGCTATCTGCCACGGCTGCACCGGCAAGGGCAACGATCAGGTTCGTTTCGAGCTGGCCATCCACGCATTTGCACCGCAGATGGACATCATCGCTCCGTGGCGTTTCTGGGAGCTGAACAGCCGTGAAAAGGAGATCGAGTACGCAGAGGCGCACAACATCCCGCTGAAGATCAACAAGGAAACCAACTACTCCAAGGATAAGAACCTGTGGCACCTGAGCCATGAGGGTCTGGATCTTGAGCTGCCGTCCAACGAAGCACCGATCAACAAGCCGGGCTTCCTCGAGCTGGGCGTTTCCCCGGAAATGGCACCGGACAAGCCGACTTACGTTACCATCCACTTCGAAAAGGGCGTTCCGACCGCTGTTGACGGCGAGAAGCTGGAGTCCGTTGCCCTGATCGAGAAGCTGAACAAGCTCGGCGGCGAGAACGGCATCGGCATCCTCGACATCGTTGAGAATCGTCTGGTCGGCATGAAGAGCCGCGGCGTATACGAAACCCCGGGCGGTGCGATCCTGTACGCAGCTCATGCAAAGCTCGAGGAGATCACCCTCGACAAGGAAACCTCGCACTACAAGAATCAGGTTGCTCTCAAGTTCGGCGAGCTGGTCTACAACGGCCAGTGGTACACGCCGCTTCGCAAGGCGCTCTCCGCATTCGTTGATTCCACGCAGGAAACCGTTACCGGCGATGTGAAGCTCAAGCTCTACAAGGGCAACATCATCCCGGCTTCCGTAACCTCTCCGTACAGCCTGTACTCCGAGGATATGGCAACCTTTAACGAGGATGATTGCTACGATCAGGCAGATTCCGCAGGCTTCATCAACCTGTTCGGCCTGCCGCTCAAGGTACGCGCTCTGAACGATCAGATCCTGTACAAAAAGACCGGTGAGCACTTTCCGTCTGTTGAAAAGTAAGTAAAAGAAATCGTAGGGCGGCACGCCCGTTGTGTGCCGCCCTATGAGTGTTTTGTGAGGTAACATAACTATGGCAAAATTATGGGCAGGACGTTTCCAGAAGGAAACCGATCTGGTGGTAAACGACTTTAACTCTTCCATCCTGTTTGACTGCCGTTTGTATAAAGAGGATATTACGGGCTCGATCGCGCACGCTACCATGCTGGGCAAGCAGGGCATCATCGAGGAGCATGAGGCCGAGAAGATCGTCGAGGGTCTGAAAGGCATCCTTCAGGACATCGAGGACGGCAAGGTAGAGTTCTCGCTCGATTACGAGGACATTCACATGAATGTCGAGCAGCTGCTGACCGAGCGTATCGGTGACACCGGCAAGCGTCTGCACACCGGCCGTTCGAGAAACGATCAGGTCGCGCTCGATATGCGTTTGTACGTCAAGAAGGAGATCAAGGAAGTCATCAAGCTCATTCTTGGCTTTATGAAGGCGCTGACGGCAAAGAGCCGCGAAAATCTGGATGCCGTTATGCCGGGCTATACGCACCTGCAGCGCGCACAGCCGACTACGTTCGCACATTACATGATGGCATACGCCAATATGCTCAAGCGTGACGTTTCCCGTTTGCAGGACTGCTATGAGCGCATGGATGAGATGCCGCTCGGCTCGGGCGCACTGGCTTCGACCACTTATCCGATCGACCGCGACTTCGTCCGTGAGCAGCTGGGCTTTGCCCGCCTGACTGACAACTCGCTCGACGGCGTATCCGACCGTGACTACTGCGTGGAGCTGCTCTCCGCACTGTCTATCCTGATGATGCACCTGTCCCGTCTGTCCGAGGAGATCATCTCGTGGTGCTCCTGGGAGTTCAAGTTCGTTGAGCTGGACGATGCGTACTCCACCGGCTCGTCCATCATGCCGCAGAAGAAGAACCCGGATGTCTGTGAGCTCATCCGCGGCAAGACCGGCCGTGTTTACGGCGCGCTGACGACCATGCTGACCGTACTCAAGGGTCTGCCGCTGGCCTACAACAAGGATATGCAGGAGGACAAGGAGGCCGTATTCGGCGCTATCGACACGGTAAAGCAGTGCCTCGAGGTATTCACACCGATGTTCTCCACCATGACGCTGCGCCGCGACAATATGCGAAAGGCAGCTTCACGCGGCTTCATCAACGCGACCGACTGTGCGGACTATCTGACCAAAAAGGGCGTTCCGTTCCGCGATGCGTACAAGACGGTGGGCCGTCTGGTAAATCAGTGCATCAAGGCGGACGAAACCCTCGAAACCATGACGATGCGCGACTTTGCAGCCATTTCCAATAAGTTCGGCGACGATGTATACGATGCACTCGACCTGCGTACCTGTGTTGCCGAACGTAAGGTCATCGGCGGCCCGGCTCCGCAGGAGGTAACCCGCCAGATTGATAAAATCGACAAGTTCATCGCGGAGGTTGAGGACGATGAAGCCTAAAATTTATATCGACGGCAAAGAAGGCACGACCGGACTCCAGATTTACGAGCGCCTCGGCGGCCGCGACGACATCGAGCTGCTGCTCATCGATGAGGACAAGCGCAAGGACATCGAGGAGCGCCGCAAGTTCCTGAACGCAGCCGACATTGCGTTCCTGTGCCTGCCGGATGCGGCGGCGCGCGAGGCCGTTTCGCTCATCGAGAATGACACCACCCGTGTTATCGATGCCTCGACCGCGCATCGCACCGACCCGGACTGGGATTATGGATTTGCCGAGCTGTCCAAGGCGCACCGCGAAGCTATCAGAAATTCCAAGCGCGTTGCCAACCCGGGCTGTCACGCGAGCGGCTTTATCTCCTCCGTGTATCCGCTGGCAGCGCACGGCGTTATCGCGGAGGACACCGCGCTGACCTGTGCTTCGCTGACCGGCTATTCCGGCGGCGGCAAGAAGATGATCGCGGAGTATCAGGACGAAAACCGCGACCCGCGGCACGATTCCGAGCGTATTTACGGCCTGAACCTGCACCACAAGCACCTGCCGGAGATGGGCTACATCTGCGGACTGATACAGGCGCCGGTGTTCGTTCCCATCGTTGGCGACTTCTACAAGGGCATGGCGACCACCGTCATGCTGCCCGGCGTGGATGCACACCGCGTTCATGAAACGCTCGTGAAGCACTACGAGGGTCAGCAGCTCGTCACCGTGGCACCGTTCGGCGGGGAAGAGCCGATGATCTACGCCAATACGATGGCAGGTCACGACAGCCTCAAGCTGATCGTCTGCGGCCATGAGGAGCAGACCATTGTCACCGCGCTGTTTGACAATCTCGGCAAGGGCGCTTCGGGCGCTGCCGTGCAGAATATGAATATCATGCTCGGTCTGGATGAAACGACCGGCTTAAACCTCTGATTTCAGCAGGAGGAAACAGTTATGAAGATTATCGAAGGCGGCGTTTGTGCCGCAAAGGGCTTCAAGGCGGGCAGCGTGCGCTGCGGCGTCAAGGAAAGCCGCTTAAATGACGATACCGCGATCATTTTCAGCGAATGCGAATGCACCGCAGCCGCGACCTACACGATGAACCGTGTCAAGGCCGCGCCGCTGTATGTCACGATGGAGCATCTTGAGGACGGCGTAGCACGCGCCATCGTTGCCAATGCGGGCAACGCGAACGCCTGTGCGCCGGACGGCATGGAGAACGCCCGCCGCATGGCGCAGGCAGCCGCAAAGCTGCTCGGCGTAGCCGAAACCGACGTTGCCGTTGCATCCACCGGTGTTATCGGCCAGCGCCTCAACATCGAGTGCATCGAGGAGCACCTGCCGGAGCTTAAACTGGAGGACAACGCCTCCGAAAAGGCGAACCGCGCCATCATGACCACCGACACCAAGCCCAAGACGGCGGCTGTCGAGTTCACCATCGGCGGCAAGACCTGCCGCATCGGCGGCATCTGCAAGGGCAGCGGCATGATCCACCCGAACATGGGCACCATGCTG
>CAKSVR010000058.1 GCA_934504345.1 uncultured Agathobaculum sp.
AGCCGTTAACGGTCTGCGACAGTATTTACGCAAAATCCGTGCAATCTGCCGCGATTACGCCGCGACAGCGCGGAAAACGCGAACCGATACCCGTTCCTTTATGCGAGTTACCTACGAAGTAGGGCCGCAAGGCCCGTTCGCGAGGTCGTCGAGGGAAACGGGGAGATTCAAAAGAGGGGTAGAAACCGTAGGTGTCTACCCCTTTTTTGCCCCAGCGCCGGGGCGGCGCACCCGTTCCCGCCGTCCGCAGACGGCGAAACTCCCCAGCCCGGCAACGGCGTATTGCTTCGCAACTCGTGTGCACCACAAAACGGCTGCCGAGAAAAAGGCTGCCGCCCGGCTGCGGCGTAGCGCTCACGCGCCTCGCGTGCCCCAGAGAGCGGGTGCTTTCCAACCGAAAACTGCACACAAAAAGCCGTCCGGCGACCACCGGACGGCTTTTTCATGCCTGTATTTAGTTCAGGAAGTCCTTGAGCTTCTTCGAGCGCGACGGATGGCGCAGCTTCCGCAGTGCCTTTGCCTCGATCTGGCGGATACGCTCACGGGTTACGTTGAACTCCTTGCCGACCTCCTCGAGGGTACGAGTATGGCCGTCCTCGATGCCGAAGCGCAGGCGCAGCACCTTTTCCTCACGCGGCGTCAGGGTCTTGAGCACCTCGACGAGCTGCTCCTTGAGCAGCATAAAGGAGGCTGCCTCTGCCGGTTCCGGTGCATCGTCGTCCGGGATGAAGTCGCCGAGGTGGGAATCCTCCTCCTCGCCGATCGGCGTTTCGAGCGATACCGGCTCCTGCGCGATCTTGAGGATGTCGCGCACGCGGTCTACCGGCATATTCATCTCCTTGGCGATCTCCTCCGGGCTCGGGTCGTGACCCAGCTCCTGCAGCAGCTGACGGGATACGCGGATGACCTTGTTGATGGTTTCGACCATGTGTACCGGGATGCGGATAGTACGCGCCTGATCCGCGATCGCGCGGGTGATGGCCTGACGGATCCACCACGTTGCATAGGTAGAGAACTTAAAGCCCTTGGTGCTGTCAAACTTTTCGACCGCCTTGATAAGGCCCAGATTGCCCTCCTGGATCAGGTCGAGGAACAGCATACCGCGGCCGACATAGCGCTTTGCGATGGAAACGACCAGACGGAGGTTTGCCTCTGCCAGACGCTTCTTTGCGCGGTCGCCGAGCTTGATGTCCTTTTCGAGCTGCACACGCTCGGCCATCGGGATGGAGTCGCCTTCCTTTTCGATGCGCTCCGCCGCAGCCGCGCCCTTCTGCATACGCTCGGCCAGCGTTACCTCTTCCTCCGGGGACAGCAGATCGACCTTGCCGATCTCTTTCAGATACATACGCACCGGATCGTCGATCGCGAAGGTTTCCGCCATCGCAGAGGTGTCGATCAGCTCCTCCTCCGGCACTTCCTCTACGTCAGTCGGCTCGAACGAATCATCCTCGTCACCGCCGAGCGCCTTTTCCAGCACGCCGCCGGTTTCGACCTCGATGCCCATGGTTTCGAGCGTTTCGTACACCTTGTCGATGTCGTCGCTCGACAGCTCCAGATGGCTGAGTGCATCCGAGATCTCCTTAAGGGTCAGACGGCCGTTCTTCTTGCCAAGCGCGAGCAGGTCGCGCAGGATCTGCTCCTGATTTGCCTGTTCCTGTGCGTTTGCATTTGCGTTTGCCTTCGTCGTCATGTCTTTTGTCCTCCTGCGTTTTGTTTTTTGATGCGTCCGAACGTCAGCAGCGGGTCCTCGCCCGCCTGCGTGATCGTTCCATCCTTGACGCGCTGCATTCGTATGGTATCTATGTATTCCTGCAATTCCTGCCGATGCTCGCCGGGCGGTATGCCAGGCTCGAGGATGGCGGTGAGCAGGCTCATTTCGTTGGGCTCCAGCCAGCCCTCAAAGGCGAGGATGTCAGCCATCTGTCCCTCGCGGTCGAGCGCCAGCACGCGCTCGTATATCTTACGCAGCACCGGCGCGGAGAACCACGCAGGCTGCAGATCCTTCTCTGCGATGCGGATGAGCTTCTGGTCCGAGAACAGCAGCCGCAGCACATTTTCCTCCGCGCGGGCGGATTTCATATCTGTGTACGCCAGTGTTCTGTCCTTGGGCTGCGCCAGTCCGACCGGAGAGCGTATCTCCCGCCGCTCGGCTGCCTTTCGCCGCTTGCGCTGGATGCCGAGCTCGCGCCGCACCTCGACGTTCATCGCCTCGGCCGTCACGCCCGCCATCTTGGCGGCACGCCCGGCGTAGACCTCGCGCTCGATGGTGCTGTCGATGCCGGCCAGCATCCGCGCCGCATCCCGCAGGAACAGCACGCGCGCCTCGTCGTCCTCAAGGTCGTACTTCGCGGCGATCTGCTCGATGCGGAACGCATTGTGGTCCTCGCTGCGCTCGATGAGCGCCCGGAATGCATCCGCGCCGCGCGCCTTGATGAATTCATCCGGGTCCTTTGCGCCCGGGATACGCAGCACCTTGACCTGTAAATCGCACTTTTTGAGAATATCGATGGCACGCTGCGCCGCCGACTGACCCGCGCCGTCCGCATCATACGAGATGACGATGCGGCTGGTGTGCCGCGCGATGATGCGCGCCTGTTCCTCGGTCAGCGAGGTGCCGAGCGAGGCCACCGCCGAGTCAAAGCCCGCCTGATGCAGCGCGATAACGTCCATATAGCCCTCCGCGAGGATGAAATAGTCATTCTTGGTGGTCTTGGACAGGTTGAGCGCAAACAGGTTGCGGCTCTTATGGAAGATGGGCGTTTCCGGCGAGTTGAGATACTTGGGCTTGGAATCGTCCAGCACGCGCCCGCCGAACGCGATGACATTGCCGCGCACATCGATGATGGGGAACATCACGCGGTTGCGGAAACGGTCGTAAACGTGTCCCTTTTCGCTGCGGCTGACCAGACCTGCATCCATCAGCTCGTCGCGCGTGTAGCCCTTGGCCGTCATGGCATCGATGAGCGCGTGGAACGAATCCGGCGCATAGCCGAGGCCAAAGCGGTTCATCGTCCGCCGCGACAGACCGCGGTTTATGAAATACTGCTGCGGCACGCGGTTTTCCGGCCGCCAGAGCGTGTCATAGTAGAAGCGGCCCGCATCCCTGCACAGCGCGTAAAGCCGCTCCCTGTGACGGGCGGCCTTGCGCTCCGCCTCGCCCTGCTCGGGTATCTGCATCCCGGCCCGGTCGGCAAGGTAGCGCACCGCATCGGGAAAGCTCAGGCCCTCGGCCTTCATCACAAACGTGATAACGCCGCCGCCCGCGCCGCAGCCGAAGCAGTGAAAGATCTGCTTATCCGGCGATACGGAAAACGACCCGGTCTTTTCGTTATGAAAGGGACACAGACCGAAATAGTTCGCGCCGCTTTTTTTCAGCTGCACATACTGCGAAACGATGTCAACGATGTCGTTCCGCGCGGACAGCTCATCCAGAAAGATACGGTCAAACGGCATTCTGTGTACCCCCTCCCTCATTCATCCTGCAAAAGCAGCTATATCATAACCGTTTTTGCTATTCCTCAATCTTATTCCAGCTTTTCGGGATAAATAAATTCCGGTAGACCGAAATGGAGTACCGGTCGGTCATGCCGGCAACATAGTCGCACGCAAGCCGCTCGAGCGGCTCGCCCCTGGCCTGCAATACGAAGTAATCGTCCGGCAGCTCGTCCGGGTGCTCCGCGAAATACTCGTACAGGCTGCGAAGCATGGACTTGGCGCGTTTTTCCTCGCGGCGCACCATCGCACCCAGATACACATGGTCGAACATGAACTGCCGCAGCTCCATCATATCGGCGTGCACCTGTGCATCCATGCCGATCTCGAAATGCTGCTGGCCGTACTCGATCATCGCCGTCACCAGCGTGTCGATGCGCTGGCCGTGGCTCTCGCCCAGCCGCGCCCGCAGGTGCTTCGGGATGTCGCCCGCGCGGATGATGCCGCCGCGCACCGCGTCGTCAATATCGTGGTTGATATAAGCGATGCGGTCGGCATAGTGGATGATGCGGCCCTCGGGCGTAACCGCCTTGCGGCTGCCCGTGTGACATACGATGCCGTTCCGGACCTCTTTCGTCAGATTGAGCTCCTCCAGCACATCCACGACACGCAGGCTCTGCTCGTTGTGGCGGAAGCCGAACGGGCACACCGCATTGAGCGCACTCTCACCCGCATGGCCGAACGGCGTGTGGCCGAGGTCGTGTCCGAGCGCGATGGCCTCGGTCAAATCCTCGTTGAGCCCGAGCGCCCGCGCGATCGTCCGTGCGATCTGCGCGACCTCGAGCGTGTGGGTCAGCCGTGCGCGGTAGTGGTCGCCCTCGGGCGAAATGAACACCTGTGTCTTGTTCCCCAGCCGCCGGAACGCTTTCGAGTGGAGGATGCGGTCGCGGTCGCGCTGAAAGCAGGTGCGGTACGGGCACGGCTCCATCGGGTGCAGCCGCCCGGCGGAGCTGTCCGCAAAGGTCGCCCACGGCTCGAGTATCTCGTGTTCGCGCTGTTCCCAGCGCTCTCGGATGGTCATATGTACCGCCTCCTCACTCTTGGGGAAATCGTCACATAATACTTATACCGTGCCGAACGCAAAAATCCTCTTTTCTGACGAAAATTTTTCGAAAAAATTATTTCACGCGCCGACCCATGAATTTTGTTTCCATCACCTCGGCGTAGACCTGTCCTGCCGTGGCTTCCGCGAGCGCCTGATCGAGCGCATCCTCGCGGCCTGCGGGCAGCGTGACGGTCAGCGTGACATCTGCGCCGTAGTCGGTTTCCTCGACCGCGCAGTCGTGGTCGGGCAGCAGGTGCAGGATGATGTCATACAGATTATACGGGCACGCGATGAGCGCCACCGTGTACAGGCTCATGCGCTGCACGCCCGCCGCCGCGATCGCGGCCTGTGCGCCCTGTGTGTACGCACGCACCAGTCCGCCCGTGCCCAGCAGGATACCGCCGAAATAGCGCGTAACAACGCACACGCAGTCGGTCAGGTTCTCGTGGCGCAGAACCTCCAGAATCGGCATACCGGCCGTGCCCTGCGGCTCGCCGTCGTCCGAATAGCGCATCACATTGCCCTCGCGGAGGATGTAGGCGTAGCAGTTGTGCGTGGCATCCCAGTAGGTTTCGCGCATTTCCTTGATCTTCGCCACAGCCGCCTCGGCGGTTTCAACGTGCCACAGCCGTCCGGTGAACTTGGAGCGCTTTTCTTCAAATCTGTCCTCGCCATAGTCGGCGAAAGGCACAAAGTAATCTTTTTCCATCAGAAAATCCTTAAATAATTAGGAATTAGTAATTAGTAATTGCGGTATCGCGCCATGCGCGATGATTCAAAATGCGCTTCGCGCACCTTAATTCCTCATTACTCATTACTAATTATCCATAATGTAGGTGGAAACCCGTCCATAGGTCTTATCATCCACGACCGCCTCGACGATGGTTCCCTCTGCTGCATAGTCGGTCGAGTCAATCTGCGCCTCCCGGTGCAGCATATCGAGCACCGCGCCGTCGCTGTACGGGATGCACAGCTTGACCCTGTGCTTGCCCTTGCCGAGCGCCTTTTCGATGGCGGCCAGCAGGTCGTCGATCCCCTCGCCGCTCTTCGCGGAAATCTTTACGCCCTCATCCGGCCGGATGAACGGGATAACGTCCGGGTCGCACTTGTCGGCCTTGTTGTACACCATCACGCGCGGGATGTCCTGCGCGCCGAGCTGCGCGACAACTTTATCCACAGTCTGTGCATGGATCTGCCAGTTTTCATCCGAAACGTCCACAACGTGCAGCAGCAGATCGGCGTAGGCCAGCTCCTCGAGCGTTGCCTTGAACGCCGACACCAGATGATGCGGCAGCTTGCGGATAAAGCCTACGGTGTCGGACAGGAGTATCTCCTGTGTGTCCGAAATGCGCTTTTTGCGCGTGGTCGGGTCGAGCGTGTCGAACAGACGGTCGTTTGCCTCGATGCCCGCGCCGGTCAGCGTATTCAGCAGCGTGGACTTGCCCGCGTTCGTGTAGCCGACGATGGCGACCATCGGCAGCTCGGCCTTTTTGCGCTGGCGGCGCTGCACGGAGCGCACCTGCCGCACCTGCTCCAAGTCGCGGCGCAGCTTGTCGATGCGGCTGCGGATGTGACGGCGGTCGCTCTCCAGCTTGCTCTCGCCCGGGCCGCGCGTGCCGATGCCGCCGCCGAGGCGGCTCATGGCCTTGCCCATGCCAGCCAGCCGCGGCAGGATGTACTGATACTGCGCCAGCTCGACCTGTAATTTGCCCTCGCCCGTGCGGGCGCGCTGTGCAAAAATGTCGAGGATGAGCGCCGAGCGGTCGAGCACCGTCCGGCCGGTCAGCTCCTCCAGATTGCTCATCTGCGAGGGCGAAAGCTCGTTGTCGAACAGGATGAGGCTTGCCTCGTTCGCCTCGGCGAGTGCCTTGACCTCCTCGGCCTTGCCCTCACCGATGAATGTGCGGGCATCCGGCGCAGGCCGCCGCTGTAACGTCATCGCAACGGCCTCCGCACCGGCTGTTTCCGCCAGCGCACGCAGCTCGTCCATCGTGCGCTCATCCGCATCCTGATCCGCATTGAAGCTCGGACAGGATAAGCCGACCAGCACCGCGCGTTCGACCTGCTTTTCTTCTGTTTGATTGGTAAACGGCATGGAAAATTCCTCCTTGCTGTTAAGGCAACACCGCATAATTAAAGCGGCGGTGCTTTGCGGAAATTTTGTGCCCTGACTTTGTTGCAGTTTCACGGTCATACATCAAGTATTACCGCAAAACTGCGCCTCGTCAGTACGCAAAATTTACTCGCAAATCACTCTTGTTCAATTATGCGGTATTGCCTTAAATTGTCCTCTATATTTATTACACCCAAACGCAAAACCGTACAAGACTTGATTTTTTGCTCGATTTGTGGTAATATAAGCATAGAAAAAGCGAATATTTTTCCGTCACGGCTGACCGTGACGGATTTTTTATTTGCAGTCGCTCATCCTGCCGCGGCAACGACGTGCATACCGTGAAATACGGCGCGCCGAGTCGTCGCGCCCTACGAAATAGCCTATACAGTTTCCAGATGCCCAACCAACATTGCGGGCATACACTGGAAAGCAGCTGCCGCCAACCGCTTCACTTTCTGCAAACAAGTAGCAAAAAGCCACCGAAAACACGTTTCGATGGCTTTTCTCATTACTTGTCCAGATTGAAACGCTTCTTGAAGCGATCAACACGTCCGCCGGTGTCTACCAGCTTCTGCTTACCCGTGAAGAAGGGGTGGCACTTGGAGCAAACGTCAACGACGATATTCTCCTTGGTGGAGCCGGTCTCAATGACATTGCCGCAGGCACAGCGGATCGTGGTCTGCTTGTACTCGGGATGGATGCCCTGTTTCATGTTGTTTCACCTCTTTCCACGGATATGTTTACATATCTCCAACAGTCGTAAAATTATCTTACCACACGTTTGCAGAAAATGCAAGCATTATTTTTCATAAATTAAATTTTCTTCTTTCCAGCCCTCGAGCACGGGGATCATGGAAGCGGCAAGCTGCTTCGCGCCTGCCAGATCGTGCAGCAGATAATTGCCGCACTCGATGCGGCTCGCGCCCGGGATCTCTCCCTCGTAGGCCGCGATGAACGCCATGCTCTCCTGCACGAGCGCGATGGCATCGGCAGGCTTCATATCCCGCACGAGGAAGTAAAAGCCGGTCTGACAGCCCATCGGACCGCAGTAGATGATCTGATCAGCAAAGCGCGAGTTGCGTGCGTAGGTCGCAAACAGATGCTCGAACGTGTGACCCGCCGCCGGCTGGATGTAAGTGCCCGCATTCGGGTACACCATGCGGATGTCATAAGTGGTGATGTCACCATCGATGCGCGAGGTATACATACCCGGCTTCAGTTTATCGTGGTTTACTTCAAAGCTGGCAATCCGTTTCATGCCTTAGCCTCCTTTTCTGCACCGAGGAATCGGAGCTCCGTGCGGTATTCGCGCCAGAGCAGGATATACGAGATAAAGAACGCCGCGATCTCCGCGATCGGGAACGAGTACCAGACGGCATTCAGGCCGAACTGCTGACCCAGTATCCACGCCGCCGGAAGAATGACGACGAGCTGACGGCACACCGACACGATCAGACTGTTCATGCCGCGCGCGGTCGCCTGAAACAGCGTGGAGTTGATGATGCCGAACGCCGCGCCGAGGAACGACAGGCTGATGGTCTTGAGCGCCGGAACGCCGACCTCGATCATCTCCTGTGCGGCCGCTGCATCGGACTTGTCCACGAACAGCATGAGCATCTGCTCGGGCAGCAGCTGGAACAACACCAGACCCAGACCCATGATGACGACAGCCGCCGTCAGCGTGATCTTATAAGCACCCATCAGGCGCTTGCGGTTGCGCGCGCCGTAGTTGTAGCCCATGACAGGCAGCGCGCCCTGATTGAGGCCGAACACCGGCATGAACACGAACGTTTGCAGCTTAAAGTACACGCCGAGCACGTTGACCGCCGTCTGCGAGAACGCGATGAGGATGCCGTTCATGCCCGCCGTCATAACGGAAACGACACTCTGCATGACGATACCCGGCAGACCGACACGGTAAATGTCCTTGACCGTCCGGCTGCGCCACTTGAACTCGCGCATATTGACGTTCAGCACCTTCTGTTGACGGAACACACCCCAAAGGCCGAGCAGCATACCGAATATCTGGCCGATAACGGTCGCGAGCGCCGCACCGCGGATGCCCATCTCCGGGAACGGGCCGATGCCGAAGATCATCAGCGGGTCGAGGATGATGTTGATGATGGCGCCGGTCAGACCCTGACACATCGGGATGATCATGTTGCCGCCGGACTGCTGGATCTTCTCACACATCATCGAAATGAGGACGAAAATGCTCATGCCCACCGCGATATGCGAATACTGGACCGCAAAGGTCGAAACCGACTCACTTGCGCCGAAGGCGCCGACGAATACACCCGAAAGTCCCCAGCCGAGGATAAAGAACGCGATACCGCCGACGACTGCCAGCGCAACGCCGTGCTCTGCCGCCGAGTCCGCGTGCTTCTGCCGCTTTTCGCCCAGACGGCGCGCAATGAGCGAGTTTACGCCCACGCCTGTGCCGACACCGATCGCCACGACCAGCATCTGGAGCGGGTACACGAGCGACACCGCCGCCAGCGCATCCTGCGAATACTTGGCAACGAAGATACTGTCCACGATGTTGTACAGCGCGTTGATGATCATGGAGATCATCGCCGGCAGCGCCATCGAGAAGATCAGCGGGCCCATTTTTGCGGTTCCCATTTTATTCTGTTGTTCCAAAAATTACAGCCTCCCAACGTAAAAGCAAGCCGCGCCGGAGGATTCCGACGCAGCCATGGTATTTTCTATCGTATATATAATAGGGTATCATTCGATAGATTGCAAGTGTTTTTTACAGTTTTCCGGCAAGTTCGTCAAACGAGTGCTCAACGAACACATCGCTCACCTGCCGCAGCGTGTCCTCGCCCTCCGCGTAGGCGGGCTCTGCCATGCCGCAGAGCGCAAAACCGGCCTTTTTCGCCGTTACGCCTGCGTAGGGCGCATCCTCGAACACCATGCACTCCTCTGCCGTCAGGCCGAGGCGGCGGGCGGCTTCGAGATAGATGTCCGGCTCGTACTTGGGCACGCCCACATCCTCGATGGTGAGCATGAACTCAAAATATTTCATCATATCGCGGTCAACGAGTGCCTTCTCCGCATGACGGCGGGCAGTCAGCGTAGCGATCGCCATTTTGACGCCGCGTGCGCGCAGACTCTCGAGGAAGTCGATCACGCCGTCCTTGGGCTTGGCGATGCTCTCGTACCGCGCGGTGATGAGCTCGTCCATGCCATCGAGCATCTGCTGACGGGTCAGCGGCAGCTGCGGATAGCGTTTCAGAAAATAATCCGCGACCTGCGGCTGCGAAAAGCCCTCGCACACCGCGTAGTCCGCATCCGTGATGTGAACGTTGAACTGCGCGAGATACCTCTGTGTAAGTCTTTTCCAGACCGGCATGGAGTCTAAAAGCGTGCCGTCCATGTCGAAAATTGCACCTTTGAAATTCTGCATTGGCTTTGTTCCTTTCGAGAACGTATATCGTAGGGCGTGACGACCTCGGCACGCCGCCTTTTCAGCAACTGCACATGATTTACACGGCGCGCCGAGTCGTCGCGCCCTACGGATGGTTGGTTATTTGGTTTTTCGATCGATATATCTCGGCTGGAGCTTGGAATAGAGGATCTTCTGCTCACTGTACAGACCGTAGTAGCCGGAGAGCATATACGAGATGGCGATGACCAGCGCAAACAGCGCAAGGCTCTGACCGCCGAACAGCTCATACGCCAGCAGGATGGAGGTCAGCGGCGAATTTGTCACGCCGCAGAACACCGCCGTCATGCCGAGGCCCGCCGCAAAGGACGGTGCAAGTCCGAAAAATCCGCCGTAGGCCGCGCCGAACGTTGCGCCGATGAACAGCACCGGAACAATTTCGCCGCCCTTATAGCCCACGCCGATGGTGATGGCCGTCAGCACCAGCTTGAGGAAAAACGCCTCGTAGGCCGCGTGTCCCTCGACCGCCCGCTCGATGACAGCCATGCCTGCGCCGTTATAGTCGCGCGTGCCGAGCACCAGCGTGACGAGCACCACGACCGCGCCGCCGACCGCAATGCAGGCATACTGGTTAGGCAGCAGATGCTTGAACAGATGGCCGATCTTGTGGAACACGATGCACACGAGCGCACTCAATCCGGCGCACGCCAGACCGAACAGCACCAGCTTGACAACGAGCAGCGCATCCGTCGTTTCCGGCACGCCGGAGAGCACGAATGCGGTTTTCTCGCCGCCGAGCTGCATCGCCACAAGGTGCGCGATAACGCTCGCCAGCACGCACGGGAACAGCGCCGCGTAATACATCACGCCCACGCTGATGACCTCCATCGCGAATACGCTGGCCGCCAGCGGCGTGCCGAACAGCGCCGCAAAGCACGCCGCCATGCCGCACATGGTAATGGTGCGGGAATCCTTGTCGTCAAGGTGCATCAGGTGGCCGATATTGCCCGAAATAGCGCCGCCGAGCTGCAAAGCCGCGCCCTCACGGCCCGCCGAGCCGCCGCACAGGTGGGTCAGCACCGAGGTGATGAAAATGCTCGGCGCAAGGCGCAGCCGCACCGGATGGTCCTGCCGCACCGAGGTCAGGATGAAATTGGTGCCGCGCTCGAGCGGCATATCCATCCTGCTGTACCAGAACGCGATGAAAACACCGGCCAGCGGCAGAAAATACAGAGTCCAGCTCTGCTCCTGCCGGGTTTCGGTCGCCCATGTGAGCGCATGATGGAACGCCGCACCGACTGCGCCCACCACCACGCCGATAATGACTGCAAACAGGCACCACCGCGCAAACGCGCTGATATTGCGCCGCACGCGGTACCACGAGCCGTACAGCTGCCGCAGCAGACTGCGTCCCAGTTTGTTATTTTGAGGCATCGTGCCTCTCCCCCTCATTCATTCCGATTGCTGTATCAAGTACAGCCAGTTCTCATTTCCGATAAGAATTGCCCCGCAGAGAGAACCTGTGGGGCAATTCGTGAGTAAACTATGCTTATTTGCTCGTAGATGCGGTTTCCTTGAGCACAACGTCGTGTGCGCCGCCCTCGACGATGGAGGTAGCAGATACCAGCGTGATCTTTGCCTTCTTCTGGAACTCCGGAATGGACAGAGAACCGCAGTTGCACATGGTGGAGCGCACCTTGCTCAGGGTCAAGCCGAGGTTGTCCTTCAGAGAGCCTGCATACGGAACGTAGGAGTCAACGCCTTCCTCGAAGGACAGCTTCTTGTCGCCGCCCATGTCGTAGCGCTGCCAGTTGCGGGCACGAGCCGAGCCCTCGCCCCAGTATTCCTTCATGTAGCTGCCGTTGATGTTGACCTTGTTCGTGGGCGACTCATCGAAGCGGGAGAAGTAGCGGCCCAGCATCAGGAAGTCCGCGCCCATAGCCAGCGCCAGCGTGCAGTGGT
>CAKSVR010000059.1 GCA_934504345.1 uncultured Agathobaculum sp.
GAGGCTTCCAAATATGTGCCGCTCGAGCAGCTGGCGCTCAGCCCGCAGTGCGGCTTCGCTTCCACCGAGGAAGGCAACCTTGTCACCGAAGAGGATCAGTGGAGCAAGCTGACGCTTGTCAAGGAGATTGCAGAAGAAGTCTGGGCAGATTAAACAGTAAGACGGTCTAACAAGCAGGGAACACGGAAACCGGCAGGCCTCACCGCCGGTGTTCGGATAAGAAAAGCATTTGCGCAGATAAAATCCCCTTTGATGCCGGCCCGGTATCAAAGGGGGATTGTCTGTTTCTGTTCGTTCGGACGGGAATGCCAGTGAATGGTTACGATAACAGCAGATTTTATGCAAAACACAGCGTTCAGCGCGCCGCAAAATGTATGGGTCTAAATTCACATCTTCGGGCGCCATCGCAGCCCCCATATTTGCCGCATCGGTCACGCCCATTTCGACCATCCGGCCGAACAGAACGTGCGTTACGCGCACATCGCACGGCTCCACCGTGCCGGGCATGGGCGAGCTCCCGAGCACAGCCGCGCCTGCCGCTGTGGCCGTCCATTGTGCGGTCGGCGTGCGCTGTCCGCCGTAGGCGAGCGGGAAACGGTACTGCCGTTCTGCCGAGCAGAAGTGCGACGAGGCCGCCGCAAGGAGCCGGTTCGCCGCGCCGCTCTCGACCAGACACCCGCCGAGCGCCAAACCCTGTGCCATGGTCGAGCACGCGCCGTACTGCCCGAGATAGGGCACATCCGCGTGTATGGAGGCTAAAAACGAGCCGATGCACTGGTTGAGCAGGTCGCCCGCAAGGATGAGGTCGAGCGAATGCTCGGGCAGCGCAGCTTTTCGCAGCGCCAGCCGGATAGCGGTTTTCTGGAACTCGCTCTCGGCCAGCTCCCACGAGCGCTGTCCCATGCGGTCGTTCTTCGCCACATAGTCGAACCGTTCTCCGAGCGGGCCTTCGCCCTCTTTTTTGCCGACTGCCGCCGCGTGTCC
Source organism: uncultured Agathobaculum sp. (assembly GCA_934504345.1). GTDB lineage: Bacteria > Bacillota > Clostridia > Oscillospirales > Butyricicoccaceae > Agathobaculum. The sequence goes on from CAKSVR010000059.1 coordinate 985, forward strand.
GAGCAGGTACGGACGGTTTTCGAGCGCCAGCGTGCGTTTGCCGATGCGTTTGATCATGCCGCACCGCCTCCTGTCAAAAACAGCACGAGCCCGTAAATGACACTCGCGGAGATGCCGTACACCAGCACCGGCCCGGCGATGGCGAACAGCTTCGCGCCCAGACCGAGGATCAGGCCCTCGCTCTTGAACTCCATCGCGGGTGAAACAATGGCGTTGGCAAAGCCGGTGATCGGGACGATCGTGCCCGCGCCCGCATATTTTGCAATCTTTTCATACAGATGCAGACAGGTGAGCAGTGCGCCGAGGAATACCATCGTGATGGCGGTCGCGGCGGCGGTGTCCTCGGTGTCCAGCCCGCGCCCGAGCCAGAGCTGCCGCACGCCCTCGCCGACGGTGCAGATGCCGCCACCGATAAGAAACGCCAGCAGGCAGTCCCGCCACAGCGGGGAATTGGGACTTTTGCGCTCCAAAAGCCGCTGATAGGTTTGTTTATCCAGTTTCATGCAGATTCCCCTTTCTGCGGGTAGTCTGCGCGGATTTTTCGGAAATATCCGCTGACCCTGTAAAATAAACGTAAACTGGCCATTTCCGACAGACCATATCTGCGGTATGATTGTTAAAAACATATCAGATTAGGGGGATTTTGATGAAATCCGACAAGAAAGCGTTTTCCCTGTACGACATCGTGATGATCGGTCTGATGGCGGCAGTGGTATTCGTTGTCACCATGTTCCTGTCCATCCGCATCCCGACACCGACGGGCACCACCATGATCAAGCTCGCCAACGCATTCGTGCTGCTGTGCGGCCTGCTGCTCGGCCCGGTGCGCGGCGGACTTGCGGCGGGCATCGGCTCGATGATCTTCGACCTGATGACACCGGAGTACGCGCCGGAGGCATGGATCACGTTCCTGCGCTTCTTCCTGATGGCGTGGCTGTGCGGCGTGATCGCATACGCCGGTGCGGCGGCCGCGAAGAAGTTCTCGCGCAACCTCGCGGCGTGCATTGCGGGCGCGGTGTTCTCCTCGCTGCTGTATATGCTCAAGGGCATCATCGAGCTGATGATCGGCGGCAGCGCGTTCGCTCCGGCGTTCGTGGCGAACATTCCCAAGCTGATGACCTCGCCTCCGAATATCATCATCGCGGTCGTGGTAGCGATGGTTCTGCTGCCCGCACTGCAAAAGGCGATGAAATCGACTTCGTTTGGACGAAAGTAAATAAAAAAGGACGGTTTTACCGTCCTTTTAGTTTGTCAAAAAAGTCGGTATTGAACCAATATTATCATAACGCGCGGCAGCGCGCATTAAATAGAATTTGCCGTGCAAATTCATAAAAAGGCAGGGCGTGTACCTGCCTTTTTATACCCTGAGAGGGAGAAAGTTTCTATACAGGAACTTTCGGACGACTTTGGAACGGCCCACGGTCCGTTCCTGCTTGTCGGCGAAACCGTGGTTTCGCGACAGCCTAAAAGGACGGTTTTACCGTCCTTTTTTATTTTGCTGAACGCTTACAGGCCCAGATCCTTGAACCGCGAGTACATGGACTGCACGCCGTACAACGCTGCCGCCGGATTGTGCTGCAATACACGATCCTTGACGATCATCACCGTGGTCGGCACCTTGCTGTGCCGCAGGAACAGCGTGTCGTGTCCCACGCAGAGGCCGATGACGATGTTGAAATCGCAGCCGTGCGCGGCCAGCGTCTTTGCCTGCAAAACCGGATTGCACATGGATTCGTGGCCGCAGCCGCCGTTGAGCTTTTTCTCGTTCGGCACGCCGATCTCGGTCTTGTCCGCCGCACCGACCTTGCAGCCGACCGTGAAGTACTCGATGCCCTGTGCCTTGAGGATGCGGGTGAAGATGGACGTTTCACGCATCAAGCCCACACAGGAGGCGATACCGATCTTTTTGAAGCCCATGCGCTTGATGAACTCGATGGTTTCCTCCACACGGGTCAGGCGGCCGTAGAACTCGCCCTCGATGCAGGCCGAGGTGCGGGCGATTTTGCCCTGTTCCTCGTCGTTTCTGTAAATATCCAGCGACTCCGCCAGCAGCTTCTTATCGACGTTGGTCGTCAGGCAGAACGGCGGGTACTGTTCCTCGCTGGCCGAGCGGCAGCCGAGGCGGCTGCAGTCCGAACAGCTGTGTGTGCATTTGATTTGTTCTGACATGATCCTTTCCTCCCTGTAAGCCCTGTGTTAGGCCTTGGTGTTCTGTACCGGCTGGGTCACTGCACCGCCGCCGCAGCAGTCGTTCTCCTCGGCTGCCGCTGCTGCCGGCTGGAAGCTGACAGCAGAAGCAGAGGTGGAAGCGGATGCGGTGGTTTCGGTGGAAGCGTCGCTCTCCGGTGCATCCGGAACATCATCGAAGAAGATATACGCATTGTCTGCGAACTTGGTGGCATCGGTGCCCTCCTTGAGGATGCCGATCTCGGTCAGCTGCTGTGCACCCAGCTTGAGTGCATCGTAGCCGCCCTGAACGGAGGGCTTGTAGTTGTAGGTTTCGAGGATGGCAGCGAGCAGATCTGCATCGCCGGCGGTGTACTTCTTATCAACGATGATCTTTGCGGTTTCCTCCGGGTGCTCTTCAACCCACTGTGCGCCCTTCTGTACGGCACGGGTGAATGCGGCAGCGGCCTCCGGATTTTCCTCAGCCAGCTTGCTTGTTACGAAAGCATCGCAGCAGTATTCGTCCTTGTAGGCGGGATCGGTCGCGGTGTCGATGAGTGCAGTCAGGCCATACTGCTCCTGTGCAACAGCGGCCTGCGGATCGCCGAGCACGATCGCATCGACTGCACCGTTCTCGAGCGCCTGTGCAAGGTCGTTGCGGGAGAATACGGTGAACGTTACTTCGCTGCTGCCATCGGAAATGTCGATGCCCTCAGCATTGAGAGAACGCTTGGTGATCAGCGTACCTGCATCAGCCAGACCCGGAACGCCGATGTTCTTGCCCTTGAGGTCAGCGACCGTCTTAATGTCGGAATCGCCCGGGACGAGCAGCTTCTGGCAGCCGGTGTGTACGCCGGTGGTGAACTTGATGGGCAGGCCGTTCTCGATGGGCTGAAGCATTTTGCCGAGCAGCTCCATGCCGACATCGACCTGATCTGCGCCGATGGCTTCGCCAACGTGCGCCGCATCGACCTGCACCTGCTCGAGCTCAATGTTTTCTTCTTCAAAATAGCCATTCTCGATGGCCATGTAGATCGGCGCGCCGCAGAGATTGCCATGGTAGGCAAAACGCAGATGCGTTACGCCACTGTCCGCTGCCGCGGAGGTGTCCGCGCTGTTTGCGCTGCCGCCGCCGCAGGCGGTGAGTGTGAGGGTCAGTGCAGCTGCAAGCAGGCCGCTGACCGTGCGGGAGAAAATACCGTTCTTTTTCATGGTTTTATCGTCCTTTCGAGGAAAATGTGAAATGAAATACTTAATAATGAACGTGCGTTCTTTTATGAAAGCTCAGATATAATAGTTCGGCTCCTTGATCGTGCCGCCGTAATGCAGCTGCCGCAAAATCTCTGCGCGGTAGTGGAGGAAATCCTCCGAGCTGCGGGCTCTCGGACGGGAGAGCCGGATGTCCAGCAGGCCGGTGATGCGGCCCGGTCGCGGTGTCATCACGACCACCTTGTCCGACAGATACACGGCCTCGTCCACATCATGCGTTACCATGATGGCCGTCATGCCGGTTTCTTTCCAGATGCGGAGGATCTCATCCTGCATATTCATGCGGGTGAACGCATCGAGTGCGCCGAGCGGCTCGTCGAGCAGCAGCACCTTGGGCTTGCCGACCAGTGCGCGGGCCAGTGAGGCACGCTGGCACATACCGCCGGAGAGCTGGTGCGGATAGGAGTGCTCGAAGCCTTTCAGGCCGACCATTTCGATGAACTCGTCCACGCGGTCTTTCTCCTGCTTGTAGATGCCGCGGGCGCGCAGTCCGAAGGCGATGTTGTCATAGATGGACAGCCACGGGAACAGCGTGTGCTCCTGAAACATGAAGCCGCGGTCCGCGCCGGGCGCAGTGATGGGCACACCGTCGAGCGACAGCTCGCCCTCGTCCATCCGGATCAGGCCGGAGATCAAACGCAGCAGCGTGGATTTGCCGCAGCCGGAGGGCCCGATCAGCGAAATGAACGAGCCGGCGGGAATGTCGAGCGAAACATTGTCCAGCGCGGTGATGCGCTCGCCGGTGGGATTGATAAAGTGTTTGGAAACGCCCGAAATGGAGATATTTCCTACCATTTGATAACTCCTTTCTGCCATGCGAGCACGCGGTCGCGGAATTTGAACAGCAGCGTGATGAGAATGAAGAACGTAACGGCGATGATGAGCAGACCGGCGTATACGTTCGCGTAGGCCATCATCTCTTTCTGCCAGTTGACATACCAGCCGATGCCGTACTTTGCGCCGAGCATCTCCGCCGTTACCAGCGTGATGAACGACGAACAGGTACCGTTGAACAGGCCGAGGAACATATGCGGCATCGCGGCGGGAATGCCGACCTTGGCGATGCGGTAGAAGCTGCCCGCGCCGAGGGTTGAGGAAACCTCAAAATACGAGTTCGGGATGGAGGCGATGCCGCTGCTGGTGAGTACAGTGGTCGGGAACCACACAGCCAGCGCGATGAGGAACGAACTTGCGGATACGGCGGTTGGGAACGCGATGAGCACCAGCGGGATCCACGCGGTGGACGGGATCGGGCCGAGCACGCGCACGAGCGGCTGCACCCAGTAGGCGAATGTTTTGTTGAAGCCGATGCCAATGCCGGTCAGCATACCGACGACGGCACCGCCGACCCAGCCGATCAGCAGCAGGCGCGCCGAGTAGGCAAGGCAGGTCGCGAGGAACGCGCTGTCCTCAACGAGTACGCCGAACACGCGGTCGAGCGAGGGAAAGTACAGCACCGGCAGGACGGCGAATTTCGCGGTGAGCAGGTTCAGGATGTTGAAGAACAGAACCGCGCCGGCGTAAAACAGGGCGCTGTATTCCAGCTTTTCGCGAATCTTGGTGCGGCCGAGAGAAACGAGCAGTGCGATCAGGTATACGGCCAGTCCCAGCAGCAGCGCCCATGCGAAATACGGGTGCTCCGCGACCGGATGCTGTATGGAATCCGGCAGCAGAAAATCGCAGGCGAGCGCCAGCAGGATGGACAGCACCGGCAGTGCTTTGATGAAATGTTTCACGAGGGAAAACTCCTTTCGACAAAAAAACAGGAGGCGTATGCCTCCCGTTTTGGTGATTTATGCGCGGTTTCCGCACATTCGCCAAGTCACAAGGGAACGCATACACGAGCAGCGATGCATACACATACAGCAACCTTTACAGCAGCAGTTCATAACAGACATTCGGCACATGATGCATTCTCCTTTCAATTCATATAATTCCTATCGGATTTAGTGATTGCAGTATAAACCTGATAGTTCGTAATGTCAATAGGAAAACTATGATTTTGGATAGTACACCAAAATCTTCCCGGCGGGGAGGGAGGATTTGTCGGATTGCGATAAATGTTTCCGAGCGGTAGCAGTGCAGGCCGTTGCTCGGCAGCCGCTGTCCGGTGCACACGAGGCGCGTGAGCGCAACGCCATGACTGGGCGGCAACCCTTTCCTCGGCACTCTTTACATGGTGCAACCGAGTTGCGTTAGCAATACGCCGTTTCCGGGCTGGGGAGTTTCGCCGCCGCTGCGGCGGGAACGATGCCGCTACGCGCGGCAGCGCAAAAAAGGGATGGACACCTACGGTTTCCACCCCTCTTTTGAATCTCCCCGTTTCCCTTTGTTCCTAAGTCGGCGCACGGAACGGCTTCACCGTTCCTATTTGTGCTCGGGACCGAAAAAGGAGAACGGCAGTACCGTTACCAATTCATAGGCCGCAAAGCGCCATTTCTTTTTCGGCTACGCTCAAGCCGTTAGCGGTCTGCGGCAGTATTTACGCAAAACCCGTGCAATCTGCCGCGATAACGCCGCGACAGCGCGGAAAACGTGAGCCAATACCCGTTCCTTTATGCGAGTTACCTACGAAGTAGGGCCGCAAGGCCCGTTCGCGAGGTTGCACCAAAGGGAAAAGGGGAGCTTCCTAAGAGGGTGGAAAACCGTAGGTTGTCTACCCTCTTAGGCCCCGCGCGGGAGCGCCGTTCTCCCGCCGCTCGCAAGCGGCGAAATCCCCGCCCGGCAACGGCGTATCGCTTACGCAACTCGTGTGCACCAGACAAAGCGTGCAGGAAAATGGGCCGCCGCAGCAGCGGCGAAATCCCCATCGGACAAGCTGCGCTTTGCACTTCCGCTAACTTCGTGGTATACTATATAATAAATCGCAGTATTTCGACAGCGCATCAAAGGAGGCTGTAACCATGGCGGATTTTGTATCGCACCATCTTTTCGGCAGGCAGGCGCTGACGGTGTTCCCGGCACCGGCGCAGCGCGTGGCGGCCCGCCGTCCGGCGTGCTTTTTCTGGGGATGTCAGGGGCCGGACCCGCTGTTTTATCGAAAGATCCTGCTCGGCAGTCCGCTGCACCGGCTGGGCAACCGGATGCATTCAGAGAAAACGGACGAGCTGTTCGCGGCGCTGGCCCGCGCGGTGCGCGACCTGAGCGGAGAAGCGCAGGAGATAGCAGCGGCGTATTTTTACGGCTTTGTGTGCCACTATGCGCTCGACAGCGAGATTCACCCGTACGTTTATTGTCAGCAGGAGCGCATCTGTACGGAAAACGCGAAATTATCCGCCTCGGCGGTGCACAGCGAGATTGAGAGCGGCATCGACTGCCTGCTCTACGAGCGCGCCTGCCGCCGCCCTGTCACCGAGTTCGACCCGGAGGCCCGTTATCTGCTCTCACCGGCGGAACAGGCGGTGCTGTCGGTCATTCTGCACGCGGTGCTCAAAAATGTGTACGGCGAGGAGGTTTCCACGCACGATCTGCGCCGTTCGTTCGCGGAGATGCTCTCGTGGGAGAGTTTTCTCTATTCGGAGAGCCGCGCGGTCTATCGCGGCGCGAAAAAAGCGGAGCAGCTGCTCGGCAGAGGCGCACTGCTGACCGGCCACATGAAGCTCGAGCGCCCGGACTGGGATGTGCTCAATCTGGAGCACCGGCCGTGGCGTAATCTCTGGCAGCCGGACGAGCCGCGCACAGATTCCGTACCCGAGCTGTTCGGGCTGGCGCGTATCCGCGCGGCGGCGCTCGCCGGACAATATGCCGCGCAGTTTGATGCGGGCTGGCTGATGCACTGTCACTTTGCGGTGCCGTTCGACAACGGAAGCCCGAAGAAAAATGGAGAATGAATGCGTATCGTGTCATTTTTCATTTTCCTATTCGTTATCACAGCGGAAACAGACAAAAGACGCCTTTGGGGCACCCTCCATAAGGAAGATGCCCCAAGGCGGCTTTTACAACTCAATTTAACATTTTCCGAAACGGTGTAACCTTATTGGTTACGCCGTTTCTGTTTTCTTGCGCTCCGCAATAGATTTCTGGAACGATTCTTCCATTTCTTCCGGTGTCAGTTCGTCGAGAATCCCGACGCCGCTGTAATGAATGTCTACAATCTGGATACGCTTGCCGTCAAGATATTTCGGCGCGTAAACTACGATCTTTTCCACAAACTCGTGAATCAGTTCCGGTGTCAACGCTTTCAACTCGGTAATTTTCTTGACCTTCCGAATAAACTGCTGTAAATTTACTGTCTTATCCGTTTCGGTTTCCAGATATGCCTGCATCTCCGGAACGGCAGCTTTTAACATTTGCTGTTCTTCTTCGTAGGACGTGGACAAGGTCATATAGCGCTCATCAGACAGTTTTCCGCTGGCGTTATCCTCATAAATTTTCTGAATCAAGCTGTCGATCTCGGCAATGCGTTTTTGTGCTCTTTCCAGTTCCCGACGTTTTGCCGCGAGCTGCTTTTTCTTATCCTCTGTGTAGCAGGCCATCTGTTTGCGGGCAAATTCTTTCTCGAATACCTGCACATTCAGCATAATGCGCTGCATGCTTTCCAGAACAAGCTGCTCCACCACTTTTTCACGAATGTAATGTGCTGAGCAAGCATCAGAGTTCTTGCGGTATGAAGAACAGAAGAAGTATGCCTGCTCACGTTTGCTGTTGTTGGAAAAACTGTAATACAGCTTTTCTCCACAATCAGCACAGTACAGTAATCCCGAAAACGGGCTGACAATACCGCTTTTCGTCGGCCTGCGACGGTGCTTGCGAAGCTCCTGCACCAGATTAAAGGTCTCACGACCAATGATAGCTGGATGCGTATCCTTAAAAATTTTCCATTCTTCCGGTGGTCTCTCGATTTTCTTTTTGTTCTTGAAGGACTTTCTGGTGCTGCGGAAGTTGACCGTATCGCCGCAGTATTCCTGCTTGCCCAGAATATCCGCCACCGTAGCCGAACACCAGTTGTACGGTACGGAAGGCGGCTTGCTGCAATTTTTGCCGATGCTGAGCCAGTGCTCGGTCGGCGTCGATACTTTGGCTGCTTTCAAGCGTTTTGCGATCTGCGTGGGACCCAATCCGTCTACGCACCAGGCAAAAATTTGCCGAACGATTTTCGCGGCGTCTTCATCTACAATCCATCTGTTTTTGTCTTCCGGGTCTTTGAGGTAGCCGAAAGGCGGATTGGTGGTCAGCGGTGCGCCGGACATTCCTTTGTTTTTGAACACATTCCGCACCTTTTGACTGGTATTCTGCGCGTGCCACTCGTTGAACAAATCCTGCATTGGAACGATCTGACTAATGCCCTTAGCGGTGTCGATATTGTCCATGATAGCGATATAGCGAACGCCAAGATTGTCAAACCCTTCTTCCAAAAGCTGTCCCACGATAAGCCGATTTCGCCCCAAACGGGAATGGTCTTTGACGATCAGGGTACTGACAAGACCTTTTTCCGCCAATTCCATGATCTCTGTAAACGCCGGTCTTGCAAAGTTCGTGCCCGACCAGCCGTCGTCAATGAACACGCGGGTGTTCTTGAAGCCGTTCTCCTGCGCGAATTTTTCGAGGATGGCCTGCTGATTTTTGATAGACCCTGATAGACCGTCCTGCTCATCATCGCGGGACAGGCGGCAGTACAGGGCTGCAAACTTCAACGCTTTAATACGCTGATTTCACATTTCTGCGCTGTCTTTGCTCAAAACAATCCGCTGCACTTTTTGGGCGATGTTCTCCTTTGCCTCATTATCAAAGAATGCTCTTACTGTGTATGTCGTGCCGCTGATTTCTTTGAAAAAATGCAGCGGCTGGACGTAGGTGGTTCTGCGAAACCATGCAATGCGATCCTCTCGGGTCAGCGCCGCGAGGTCGTTTGTTATGAGGTCAAGCTGCGTGTGAATCTCACGAATCAGATCTTCTGACATTTGTGTTGCACTCCTCTTTAGCCGGTTGATGATTAAAAAAGGGAGAAGCCTCTCAATAATCAACTACAACCTTTGACCTCAAAAACGGACAAAAAATTTTTGGAATTTTTATGAACACCAAGCCGAACAGTAAAAAACCGGAGGGCACAGCCTGAAATTCGGCTGTGCCCTCCGGTTCGTTTTGTTGGTACCAATATTGAGTTTTTCATGCGGAAGATGTCGTAACAAGCAACGGATTTGATGGTGCAAATCCAGCCCCGCAGGGAATTTCCCTGTGGCCCTTTTCTGGACAAAGAAATTTAAGGCAATACCGCATAATTGAACAAGAGTGATTTGCGAGTAAATTTTGCGTACTGACGAGGCACAGTTTTGCGGTAATACTTGATGTATTACCGTGAAACTTCGGCAGCGCGGACGGAACTCGCGCAAGGAACCGAAGCCAAAGTCAGGACACAAAATTTCCGCAAAACACCGCGGCAGTGCGACCGGAGCCTGCACAAGGAACCGCCGCAAATGGAGCTGAACGACAACATACGCGAAGCTGTCCGGAAAAGAGAGTTATCCTACTTTTCCTTTTTCCTGCACCGCTTTGAAAAGCGGCTGAAAGGCGTGATCTACCGTTTTCTTACCCGCAGCGGATATGACCGCTATGACCCGGCACAGTTTCTGGACTACAAGCTGGAAGTTTTGCAAATGCTGCTATACTGTCTGCCAAAGTTCGACCCGGAGCAGAAAACGGAGTTTTTGAAATATGCGAAGCACTATATCCGGGACGGACTGCTGTTCTGCCGCATGATAGGCGAAGCCGGTTCCTTTGCCAGCCTTGCGGAGTACCGGCGTGTGCGGCAGATCGGCGCGATATATAACAATTCGGGCAAAAGCCGCGCAGAGGTCGTTTCCGAGTTCGCCGCCCAAAGCGGATACAAGGACGAAAGCGGATCTGCGGACGAGCTGCTGAGCATTGCCCAGCGCAACCGCAGTATCGTTTCCCTCTACCGCACGGAACAGGATGAGGACAGTGAGGAAACCGGCGAGGATGTGACACGCGACGATAGCTGGAACTATGCCGACATCCTCTGGAACGGGATTCAGGCAAAGGCGGTTGCGGCGGCATTTGACCAGCTATCTTATAAAGAGCAATGGTATCTGGAAAAGCGGAACGCCATCTGCATGACCTGTGGACGCATCAGCCCTTTGTCCACGCAGTCTACCTTTGAGGACTTAGCGGTGGATTTCGATGGTACAGCCGCCAGTGGCGCGGAGCGATTCTACCGGCGGACGCTTGACAAGCTGCGCCTGAAGCTGCCGGAAAGCGGGCTTGTCCATACCGTGACGATGAAACAGACCGAGTGCCGCAAAAGGAACAAAAAACAGCCGCCGCTGTCTACCTGTATCAGGCGGACAACGACGGCGAATGGGGTGAGATTCGGTTTGATTTTGAAAGCAGCACAGCGGAGATTGTCAAACTGGCAGATTGGGACACGGTGCAGTCAAACGTTTTTGCAAAAGCCGCGATACAATATGTGAGGTATCTTTTAAGGCAGGCATCCGCGAAGCAAGTTATCGTCTTGTATGTTAAATCGATCACGACTTGCAGGGCGGTTGCTTTTTGCGTGAACTCCAGATAAAGCCGTTTCTTTGGTTCCTGATGCGCAGTTTTT
>CAKSVR010000060.1 GCA_934504345.1 uncultured Agathobaculum sp.
GCACAGTTCTCTAAAAAGTTCTCCTATGCAGTTCTCTAAATGCTTTTCCGTAACTATCCCGTAGCTTACAAAATGCCGAAATCCTTAGATATACGGTCGTTTGTAGTTCTCTAAGCGCTAATTCGCGTTTTTTAGAATGTTCAAAAAGTGCAGGAAACCGAAGGTTTTCTGCACTTTTTCTTTGGTTTTGGGGCATAAATTGCCATGCCTCTCTCTGTATCGAAATTTCAATCTTCGCCCAGCATTTTTAGGGCTTCATATATTGTCAAATGATTGTCGTGCGCGAATTTTTGTATGGTGCGTTCACGTTCTCTGCGGCGGGGCTCACGGAGATTCCTGCGGATGACAAAGCCGACACCGCAGACGATAGGCAGTATCATTGTACAGACCATGCAGAGGAGAAACAGCCAGCTCCACATAACAGCACCTCCTGTCATGCTTCCAATATAACACAGCACCGCCGAAAATGCAATGTTCTGACGATTTTGTTGACAAACCGTTCACTGCACTGTACAATTAGGAGAAGAAAAGGGCACTGCACGGATAGGAAAGGAGAGAATAAAAGTGAAAGATTGGATTCCGTCCAATGACCCTGTCGAAGTCATTGAAGAACGACTGAAAAAGGCACAGGAAGAAAGCGAAAAGCTGACCGAATGGCCTGACCCTGACAATTATGTTGATTAAACCGCTTTGCTCACATCGGCAGGGCGGTTTTTGTTATCATTTGGTTTGCAGAGCGTATGCTGCTTGGTTGACAACCCAATCAAAACCAGTATAATAAAGGTATAAGTTTGCAATAACCGGAGAGCATCCGACAGGAGGGAAAACGATGAAAAAGCAACTGACAGCGGCGGTGCTGGCGGGCCTGCTGGCCGTAGGAAGTCTGCCTGCGGCGTTTGCGGCGGAAAGCCCGAGCAGCTGGGCACAGTCGGCGGTGGAGGCCGCGCGGACGGCGGGCATTGTGCCCGAACAGGTGGACGGCGACTACACGCAGGCCATCACTCGTGCGGATTTCTGTTCGCTGGCGGCGGCGGTGTACCGCGCTTGGGACAAGGCCGGAAAAGTGAAGAAAACCGACACGAAAACCGTTTCTTTCACGGATACGGATGAGGAAGATGTGCTCCTCTGCGCCTCGCTGGGCGTGGTGAACGGCGTGGGCGGCGGCCGGTTTGCACCGGAGAATCCGCTCACCAGACAGCAGGCCGCGTGTATGCTGCACCGCCTCGGCAGTCTGCACAAGGATGCGACTGACAGCGTAAACGACCGTCTGCCGCACATCTTCACCGATGGAGCAGATATTGAATCGTGGGCCCGCGCGGACGTTTACTGGGTCTACAACAGCGGCGTGATGAACGGCGTGTCCGGCGGACGGTTTGCGCCGCAGAGCAGCTACACGCATGAGCAGTCCATCGCAACCATGCTGCGCCTGTACGACAGTAAATATGCTGTAAAGCCCACGGAAACTGCATCGAATTATACTATTGTGGTCGATCAGGAGGGCGGCGCCGGTGCGCCGACATTGATGCATCTGGAGGATGCAAAAGGCAAAAAGCTGCTGACTGACTACAAAAATACCAAGGGTGTATTTACCGATATTTCACTGTTCGGCGAGTGGGCCAGCCTGCGGCTGGATGACACCATGAATTTCGATATGTACAACCTCAAGACCGGCAAGGCGCTCGAGCACCACGCACTGTGGGCGCTGGACAGCGAAACTGTCGGCTGGGCGCTGTACACGGTTGAAAGCGCGAACGGCGCGCACGGCAAGGCCCGCATTGTGACAAAAGACGGCACGCTCGGCACTGTGGAGTACGACCCGGTTACCGGCTGGCAGAACGGCAGAGCAGTCGTGTGCAGCGCGGCGGGCGACCTGACCGCCATCGACCGGACCGGCAAGACCGTGTGGACGGTGCGCGGCGCAATCGGCGCAGACGAGAGCGCCGGCGGCATGGGTGAGCGCGTGACGGTAGAAAAGGACAACTACACCTCGTTCAAGCTGATCACAAATGGACGGGTCATCGCCATGAGCAGCCGTGCATTGTCGTTCAATCAGTACAGCGACACCTACATCGCCGCTGAGTCGAACGGCTGGTATGCACTCTACAATTTCAGCGGCAAAAAGCTGACACCGGCCTACGCCAACGCGCTCGATGAGGTCGGGCAGGATATTTACGCCCGCTGGGTGAGCAACAACGAGTACGAATACTTCCGCTGCACGGCTTCGGGTGAACAGAAAACGCTGTTCCGCGTGAAGTGTCCGATGGGCCGTCCGGGCGCACTGGCGACCGACGGCGCGGGCGTTTATGCGCTCCGCACGGACAGCAGCACCGTCACCTGCTTCGACCGCTTCGGCAAAACGCTCGGCACAATCGACACCGGCAACACGCTGGACAAGGCCGACACGGTTTCGTTCGAAAACGGCTGCATCCGCATCAAGGATGCGCTGTATCTGCCGACCGGAGAAGCAATCTCGAAGTAAAGGGAGAAAATCGCAGTTATACATCAACTGCATCGGCTTATTTATGCGGAAAATCCGGATATTGCAGGGAACAACGCAGAGGAGATTTTGCAGCGGACAATCTGCGAGATATAACAAAAGGGCGGTCACAGACCGCCCTTTTTGCTGTTACTGTACGCTGTTCACGAGTGCTGCCCATTCGTTTTGCTCGAAATTTTCATCGGAGATAAAGCAATAGCTGTATGCTTCGTCCGTCCACTCGACCGAGGTGAAGCCGACATCGTTGTAGATGGCTGCCTTCGTGTCTGCAAGCGGCGCACCGGGAACACTGTGGCTGATGCCCTCGAGTGCATCGGTGCCCGTGCCCATGCAGTATTTGAGCGAATGTCCGTCCGCGCTCTCATAGATAACGACTGCCACACCGAACTGATCGGCGGCGCTGCGGAACGTATAGCCCTCCGGAAGATTTTCGGGCAGCGCGAGCGCAAAGGGCAGGGCGGCGGCAAGCTCGTCCGTGGCGGCGTACTCGGTGATGCCGACCGCCGTGACAGGCGGCTGTCCGCCCTCGTCTGTCGGGGTCCTGTGCTGCTGCATCAGCGCTGTGCCGCCGAGCACCAGCACAAGGCACGCCGCGAGTGCGCCGTATCGCCGCCACGCAGCCGCCTTGCGAACCGGCGGCTCGTCGAGCGCCGCATGAAGCCGCTGCGCCATGTCCGGCGAGGGATTTACCTGTTCCATCAAGCGGTTGTACTTATTCATCGAAGTCATACGCCTCCTTTAGTGTATCTTTGAGCAGTCCGCGCCCGCGGTGCAGCAGGGAACGCACGGTTGCTTCCTTTTGGCTGAGTATGCGCGCGATCTCTGCGGTGGAATAGCCCTCGTGGTAGAACAGATGGATGGGCTCACGGTATTTGGGCGGCAGAGCACGCACCGCATCCCACACGAACGAGAGGTCGCTGTCCAGATCTTCGCACGGATAGGTTTCCTCGAGCTCAGCCGTGTTCCTGAACCATGCGGAATGGAGCTTGTTCTTGCTCAGGTTGATGGCAACGCGCAGCAGCCATGCTTTTTCGTGCGCCGGGCTTTCCAGCGCGGGCGCGGTCCGCATGAACTGCATGAACGTGTCCTGAAGAACATCCTCGGCATCACTGCGGTTGTGCAGATACGCATACGCCGCCCGAAATACCGCCGTTCCCCAGCGGTCGTATAATAAGGAAAGGCGCTCGTGCTCGGCGGCAGAGGCACGGACGGGCGCGACGGCCTGCAATATGGCAAAAAGCAATCGCCGCCATCGGCTTACGGGAATTGTCAGCGTCATAGTGTCACTCTTTCTATTGAACTGTTTTCTACCCTGTATACATTTAATATAGCAGAAATGTTGCAGCGCACACAGAAAAATTTTTCGTTTTTTTGCAGCATCTGTGCGTGCCCATTTGTATACAGGGCAGAACGGCAAATGAAGCGGCCGACAAAAATTTTTTGAAGCGGCTGCAACAATTTGCGGTTCCCGATTGTATCAATAGCGAACAAACAAAAACACCCTGCAAACAATGAAAGGACGATTTGACTATGAAAAAGACACTCTCTCTGATGATGGCACTGGCAGTAGCCGGTACGATGGCAGCGCCCGCGATGGCGGCAAACGATGAGCCGATGGTGATCGCTCCGGCACCGAACGCACAGAGCCAGCAGGCGCAGATGAAGATCGTTGTCAAGGGCAAGACCATGCCCATGCAGACGATTTCCGTGAACGGCTGCACGATGGCTCCGGTCCGCGCCATTGCGGAGGCGCTGGGCTTCAAGGTAACGTGGAACGCTGACCGCTCCATCAACATCAACAACGGCAAAATGCAGTCCGACCTGCACATCGGTGAAAACCGTTACTTTGTTTACACCGCCGTTGACGGCATGGCAGGCATGAGCGCACCGTTCGAGCTCGGTTCTGCGCCCGTCATCAAGAACAGCACTGCGTATGTGCCGATCGACCTGTTCGTGCCGCTGTTCGGCAATGACCCGGCCACCGTACAGGTCAGCGGCGACACCATCACCATCGATCCGGAGGCCAAGACCGAGGACGGCGATTCCACGCAGATCCCGAATCCGCTGACCGGCCACGAATCTCTTGCAGAGCTGGCCAAGGCTGTCGGCTTTGACATCAAGGCGCCGACCGTGCCCGCAGGCTATGTGGCGGATGCGTATATCGACATTTCCGGCGAGCTGGCAGAGGTGTTTTACGAAAACGGCAGTGATATGCTGCTGTATCGTGTCAGCAAGGGCGAGGGCGACAACTCCGGCGACTGCAACACCTATTCGACCCAAAAGACCGTGAATGTGAACGGTGTTTCGGTCGAGATGCGCGGCAATGACAAGGTAAATGTCGCAGTCTGGTCGAACGGCGGCTTCGCGTACTCCGTATCGTCCGAGCAGGGCATCGCGGAGGCGGATGTTATCGCGGCGGTCAACAGCGCTCTCTAAAAAGAGTGGAGAGTTGAGAGGGAAGAGTGGAGATTTTCTCCACTCTTTCTCTTTTACAGGTATACAGAAAAAGAGTGGAAAGTTCTTCACTCTCCACTCTTAAATCTTCACTCTGTGAAATCAGTCCGCCCAGTACTTCGCAACATGTGCCTTGGTAACCTCAGCGGCCTTCTTGATATTCTCCTCGTTGGACAGCTTGTAGTAGTCCGGACGGAAAACTTCCATGGTGCAGACATCGCCCTCAAAGCCGATCTTCTTCAGGGTGTCAGCGTAACGCTTGTGATCGAGGCAGTCGCCCGGCTCGCCCGGCCACAGGCGCTTCTCGTCGTTGTTGTAAGCAGCGCCGCACGGCATATTCTCCATGCCGTTCAGGTGCCATACGAAAATCTTCTTGCCGTCAGCCTTCTCGAGAGCAGCCCACTCGGAAGCCATAGCGTGGAAGTGGTACTGATCGAGGGTGATGCCGACCAGCGGGTGGTTGACCTCGGAAACGATGTCGTAAGCGTACTCGAAACGGTTGATGGACATGGTCGGTGCGCCGCAGAACTCGATGGACAGCTTGATGCCGTGCGGCTCAACCTTCTTTACCATCTCCTTGAGAACAGCAACAGCGTCCTCGCGGATCTCATCAACGGTAGCCGGAACGGTCAGATCCATGGACGGAACGACAACGATCATCTTGCAGCCCAGCTTGTTGCAGTCTGCGATGATCTGATCCAGCTTTGCCATAACGGCATCCTTTTCCTCCTGCGTCTGCTTCATGTTGAAGAAGATCAGGGCGTTGTAGGACAGCATCTTCAGGTGGTGCTTCGGGTCAGCGAACCAGGCGCCGAGATCATCGATGGTGTACTTGCCGGCAGCGATCTCGCGGTCGAGGCACTCGGACTGGATGTCGATGTAGTCAAAGCCGTACTTCTCGCACAGGTCGAGGTCTTCGAGTACGGAGTGGTTTTCGCAGAAACGGTTGCAGCCTTCGTTAAAACCGATTTTCATAGTGGAGAACTCCTTTTCTCATACTATTTCTTTCTAATTCGAAATTGGTAAATTCGCGTAATGTGATAAATGTTTTCCGTAGGGCGGGCTGACCTCAGCCCGCCGCTTCAGTGAAAGCACTCGGTTACAGCGGCGGGGTGAGGGCACCCCGCCCTACGGCAGCAGGTTTAAGGTGATATGCAGGGACGGACGGGGAAAGCGCCCGTCCCCACAAGTGAGTAGCTAAGTATAGAGTGAGGAGTGGGGAGTTAAGAGTGGAGAAAACGTAATGATTTACGTTTGCATCACGAAAATCTTACAAACTCTACACTCTGCACTCTCAACTCTACACTCTTTTAGAGAGCCTTCTGATTGCTCTTACTTCTTGTAGAAGTCCGGGGTGCCGCCGGTAACGACCTTTTCCGGTACGCCGGAGGTCTGGGACTTAACCAGAGCGTCAGCGGTGATGGAAGCAACGTAGCCGTCCCAAGCGGAGGAGCCGCCGGTCTCGCCCTTGAGTGCGTGGTCAACCCAGTCCTGAATCTCTACATCGTAGGAATCGATGAAGCGCAGGATCCAGTTGTCCTCGATCTTGGTGGAAACCTCGTTTGCGTAACGTACGGTCGGGAAAGACGGGCACGGCAGGTTTACAACGCCGTTCTCACAAACGACCTCGCAGTTGATGTCGTAGCCGAAGCCGCAGTTTACGTTTACCTCGAGCATATTGATGATGCCGCCCTTGGTCTTCATGATCATGATCTGCGGGTCCTTCAGCGCGTTCTTAACCTTGCTGTTGGTCTTGGGCATGATGCACTGAACCTCATCCCACTCGTCGTTTACCAGCCACGGCAGAACGTCGATCTCGTGGATAGCGGTATCGGTAACAGCCATTGCAGTGGTGTAGTCGTCAGCAACGCCGTCTGCACGGTGGGTGCACTTGATTACCATCGGAGCACCGAACTTGCCGGAGTCGATCAGCTCCTTGACCTGACGGTAGCCGCGGTCGTAGCGGCGCATGAAGCCGACCTGTACGAGGTGCTTGCCGCCGGCCATCTCGGCCTCAACGATCTCCTTGCCGTCCGCAGCGGTGTTTGCCAGCGGCTTCTCAGTGAATACCGGCTTGCCAGCCTTGATAGCGGCCAGAACCGGACCCTTGTGGAACTGACCCGGCGTGGTAACAACAACAGCGTTTACGTCCGGATCATTGATCGCTTCGTTGAAGTCGGTGTAGATCTTGGTGCCGGCGCCTGCGATCTCAGCGCCCTTCTTAGCGCCTTCTTCAAATACGTCGCATACAGCAACGATGCGTGCATTGCGGATGCGGTTCTGGATGCGTTCGATGTGTTCACGGCCGATCATGCCGCAGCCGATCAGAGCAATGTTCAGATTTTCCATGATAAATTCCTCCTAAGTAATGGTAAAAGGTGGTTTGAGAGAGGTTAGCGCAGTTTGTTCTGCGTTATCTTCGATGTTGTGCGGTGCACGCAGCAATTTGTGTTTCCTGTGTGCACTGCCTCATTTCTGAGGTCAAGGTGATTATACATCTGCGTTCACGAGAACGCAAGAGGTAATTTCGAAAAATTTGAAAAAATTTTTTGCCGCCCGGCAGCGAGGGACAATCGCCGCCGGATGACAAAGAGGGATCAATTGCACAAGAGGTGCAAACAAGGGAGTCTGTGAAACGTTTATTGTAGGGCGGGATGACCTCATCCCGCCGCTTTAACGGTGTGCAGATGGTTTATACGGCGGGGTGAGGTCACCCCGCCCTACGGGATAGGTGTTACTTGCGTCAGGCTGCAATGCCAAGGGGAGAGAACAGGATATAAATGCCGATCGCCAGAAGCAGGCCGACGATGGATACAACATGGCGGTACTTCCACGGAGTCAGGTCTACTGCGCCGACATCCTTGATCTCGTACTCCTCAGCCGGATGATACTTGTTCAGGTACCACATGATGAGCAGCTCGATCGGGAACAGGACAGCCATTGCGTACAGGTAGTGGATGGGGTTCGCGGAGCCCGGATAGCAGGGCTTGAGGAGCAGGAATGCACCGTAAACAATAACATGGAAGATGGTGATTACCTTGGGCATATACTTCGGGATGCGCTTGAACATGAAGATGCCGAGGATGGTGCACAGTACCGGCAGGGAAACGAACTGGCTCATGGAGTTCAGGAAGGTGGTGATGCCGCCGGCGTACATAACGAACGGGGAGATAACGATTGCGATGCAGCCTGCGATGGTGCCGTAGATCTTGCCGACCTTAACGCACTTGGTATCGGAGGCAGACGGGTTGATGGACGAACGGTACAGGTCAAGGGTGAACATAGTGGATGCGGAGTTCAGTACCGAGTTAAAGGAGGACAGGATCGCGCCGAACATGACAGCAGCGAAGAAGCCCATTACCGGCTTCGGTACGATCTCAGCGATCAGGGCTGGGTAAGCAAAGTCGATAGCGGAGGAACCGGCAGCAGCCAGCTTGTCCTGAATGGACGGCAGGTAGAATGCGATAACGCCCGGGATTACGAGGTACAGAGGGCCAAGGCACTTGAGGAAGCCGCAGAAGATAGCACCCTTCTGACCTTCCTTCAGGCTCTTTGCTGCGAGGGAACGCTGTACAAAGGACTGGTTGGTGCACCACCAGTACAGGTTGTTGAAGAACATACCGGTGATGATCAGCGGCCACGGAACTTCCGGTTCCGGTGCATTCCATGCGTTGATGGCGTTCATTTTGGCCGGATCAGCCTCTACCATGTACTTGATGCCGTCCATGATGCCGTGGCCGCCGGTTGCAGCGGACAGAGCCGCGAAGCCGAGGAACGGGATCATCAGACCGCCGATGATCAGGCCGATGCCGTTGATGGTATCAGAAACCGCAACTGCCTTCAGGCCGCCGAAGATGGCGTAGCATCCGCCGATGATGCCGATGATGAGGCACAGGATGGCAACAGCCATGAACTTGCTGGTGCCGAGGATGCCGGAGATATCGAAGATCTGCTCGAAAACGACTGCACCGGAGTACAGGATGACCGGCAGGTTGAGGATGGAGTACATAACAACGATTACCAGCGAGAACATCGTCTTGGTGCCCTTGCCGTAGCGCTCCTCCATCAGGGACGGGATGGTCATGGCGCCCATTTTCAGGTACTTCGGCAGGAAGTAGTACGCCAGAACCAGCAGGGTGAACATCGAGCCGACCTCCCAGGCGATCGGGCCCATGTTGGTCTTCCAGCTCTGGCCGTTCAGACCGACGAGCTGTTCAGCGGAAAGGTTGGTCAGCAGCAGAGAACCGGCGATTACCACGCCCGGAAGTCCGCGGCCTGCGAGGAAGTAGCCCTCTGCGGTGTCGAGCTGCTCGTCGCGGGTCTTCCACGCGGAAATGACTGCAACGAGGACGGTGAACAGCAGGAACGAGATTCCTGTCCATGCGAGTGATGAGAAGAATGTCATTTGTAGTATACCCCCTACATCTTTTCGTCGGGCTTTCCTGCACTGTTGCGTGCAGAGCGAATGCGGAAACCGTTTCTGAGCCGCTCTGTATGCAATGATGCAGGAAAACCGCTGGTTTTCGCTTCCCGACTCTCTTCTTCTCTCGGTTTCGGGAAGCCCATAACTTTTCTCTCGGCGTTCTCGTGAACGCGCTTGCCTTGAAATAATTCCCCTTGGAAAAATCCGTATCTTCTCTCAATATTTTGGATGTTTCAACCGGGGATTTATTTTGTTGTCCATAGATTATCACTTTATTTTCGAAGTTTCAAGCCCTAAATATGCGATTTGTTACGATTCGGTGAACAGTACAAAAATCCGGTGTTCTTTTTGTACGGAAAGACATTTGTTTATGCGTGCCTGCGTGCAAAAGCGTGCAATACTATGGTGAATCTGCCCAAAAAACAGGAGGTTCATTTGGGAATCGCCTGTGCAAACGAAAAAACGCACAGACAAAAGTGAGAAAGAACGCAAAAGAGTGTTGCAAATTGCGTGCAGTGTGTTATACTAATAATAAGCAGAAAAAAGCCGCATATATGCGGTGTTCTTATAGGTTGAACCGTAGATAAGTTGTGAAACGAATCACTGTGCGGTATTTTCCTATATTATAATATAAGGAGGAATCACAATGGCTGTCACCGCACAGCAGATCGCGGATCTTGCGGGCGTATCCCGCGGAACGGTAGACCGCGCACTGCACAACCGCGGCCGCGTAAATCCCGAAGTGGCCGCAAAGATCCACAAAATAGCCGCCGAACTCGGCTATAAACCCAACCTGATCGGGCAGGCGCTCGTCAAATCCGGACGGAATTTCAAGCTGGGCGCGATTTTGCAGTCCACTGAAACACCCACCATGCAGATCGTGCGTGCAGGCGTGCAGCGTGCCGCAGAGGAGCTGGCCGCCTCTGGCGTGGAGCTCATCATGCGCGAAACACGCGGACTGGACACCGAGCTGGTGCTCGAGCACATCGAGGAACTGGTCGGGCAGGGCGTGCAGGCGCTCGCCATCGCGCCGAACAACTCGCCGGAGATACGCCAGTGCATCGACGAGCTGTTCGAGCAGGGCATTCCGGTCATCACGCTCAACTCGGATGCGCCGGGCAGCAAGCGCCTTGCGTTCATCGGTATGGACAACTATCGCGCCGGACAGACCGCCGCCGGACTGCTGCGCTTCATGCTGCCGGAGGGCGGAAAAGTGCTGCCGCTGGCGGGCCATCTCAATAATACCGCACATAATAACCGATTAAACGGCTTTCTGGACACGATGAAGGCCGAATCCGGCATCGAACTGCTGGCATTCCAGCCGTGCTTCGACCGCGATGACTACTCGCACGAGATCACCCAGCACGCGCTGCGTGCAAATCCGGACCTGAGCGCTATCTATGTCGCCTCCAACGGACAGGTCGGCGCGTGTCAGGCCGTCGAGGAGGAGGGCCGAAAGGGCTCGGTCAAGGTGGTCGCGTTCGACTTGAACGCAGTCAATATGGACTTGCTCCGGTCGGACAGCCTGAGCTTCGTGCTCGATCAGGAGGCATTCGAGCAGGGCTATCGACCGCCGTTCCTGCTGTATGAATACCTCATGCACAAGAAAAAGCCGGAAAAAGAGCTGCTTTACACGGATATTGCGATCCGAACCAAGTATAACAGCGATGCACCGGTATGACAAAAAAGGACTGTACAGGGTACAGTCCTTTTTCATTAGTAATGAGAAATTAGAAATTATTACGGGGAGATTTGCCGTGCAGAGAACCGCAAACGACCGCAATGCCGTTTTGCTGCAAAAGATTGGAGAATATGCGTGCATCCTCTGGAGAAATGCAGTCGAATTGATTCAAAAACACGGTTTGCGAGAGCTTTTCAGCCAGAATGCCGCATGCGGCAAGCGCGGGCGTGACAATATCATCCATGCGTGCACCTGTGCGTACACAGAACAGCTCCGGGCGGTGTACGGCCTCACGAACCGGCCGGCCGAAGCCGGAGGCGCCGACAACGCAGATGGTCTGGCGGGTGTTTTCCGGTATCACGGGTTCATGCGCCGCGTGCGCCTTGATGGGCCGCCGCTTGGAGCCGTCTGCCTCGACCAGCACATAGTCGGCCAGTGTTTCCAGCACGGAAAACGGCAGCGCAGGCGCGGTCAGCTTTCCCTCGGCGGCAGGCGTGCCCATGCACACCACGCGGTGACGGGCAAGCGCCGCGCGGATTTCCTCGACAGCAGGTGCGGTCAGCAGCGGCACGCCCGTGAACGGCAGGATGTGGGTCGAGGTCGTGAGGATGACCGTGCCGGGCAGCTCATCGGCCAGCACGCGCAGCAAGGTCGTTTTGCCGCCGCTGCCGACTGCGGCGGTGATGCCTTTTATAATGTGCAGTTGTTTGCTGAATTGCATAAATTCACCTTTTATCTTATTCACCGTCGGGGGGGGGGCCCTCACCCCGCCGTTTGTAACGGTATGCATAGGGTTTATGCGGCGGGGTGAGGGCACCCCGCCCTACGGTTATATCA
>CAKSVR010000061.1 GCA_934504345.1 uncultured Agathobaculum sp.
GATTTTCTTTCGGTGCTGCTATTTTTTCCTTTGGAAATGCAAAAGCCCGCCTTGGCGTAAGGCCAAAACGGACTTTTTTGACAAGCTGAGACCTGTACATTACGTACAGGTCTTTCCCTTTTAGGAACCCGTGAAGTCCCTGACTTTCTAACGCAACTAATACAAGCAGGGGAGCCACAGGCTTAAAAAATTATTATGAGTATAGTATAGCACATTGAGATGTGATTATGAATACTAATTTATAAAAATGGTAAATTGTAAAATGAAATTGAACACATAAAAAAGTCCACAGCGTTGAGGAAGTCTGTTAGAATAAAGCTACCACACAATCTTCAGACAGAAAGGACTCAACGCTATGGAACACATTCATTCTAACACAAATTTCACAGAACGCAAGAGAGGACAGCATTTAAGCCTGGACGAAAGAGGTATCATACAGGCGCTCAAAAAGGAAGGGCGCAGCAACCATTATATTGCAGATCAACTGAACTGCAGTGTATCCACCATCGGCTATGAGCTGCGGCGAGGCACGCCAGCGTACTGCGGAAAAGGCCGCAGACCGGAATATTCTGCAAAACGTGGAGAAGCGGCATATAGACAAAATCGGAGTCGCTGCCATCGTTCACATTCTGTGCCGAGAAGCTCTGATTTCATGCGCTGGATGGCAGAGAAAGTTCGAGAATTCTATTAGTCTTTTGATGTATGCGTCGGTTACGCACGACGCAGGAAACTGTTTCCGGAAGAGCAGCCCCCCTGCACGAAAACACTCTATAACCTGCTATGGAAGGGAGAACTCCCTGTTTCACTTTTCGAACTTCCTGAAGTGTTAAACCGACGAAAACGTAAAAAACCTTGTATTCACAAACGAATATGTGGAAAATCAATCGATGAACGTCCGGCAAAAGCAGCGGCTCGGGATACGTTCGGACATTGGGAATCCGATACGGTTGTGGGCCGGAAACGAGCCGGTGAAGCAGCGGTATTTACGATTGTCGAACGATTGACCGGGTACTATATCTCAATCCGCATCGACGGTAAGAATACGGCAGGTGTTGCAGATGCGATGGAACAGTTGAAGGCGCAGTACAGAGAGAAATTTTCGCAGGTTTTTCGCTCGATCACCACGGATAATGGCAGCGAGTTTGCATCATTTGACGAATTTGAAGCATCCGGAGTCTCGATTTATTTTGCGCACCCCTACACTTCCTACGAGCGGCCTGTCAACGAACGGACTAACCGGCAGCTGCGCAGATTTCTCCCCAAAGGCAAATCGATCAACAGCGTTTCAGCGGAACAGGTTCTCATGTTTGCAGACGAAATCAACGCTACTCCCAGAAAACGGCTGGATTATCACACTCCGGATGAGCTCTTTGAGGCCCACCTCGACCAGATCTATGCGGTTGCTTATGTTTAAACTTTGTTCTGACAGGTGTTCAATTTGTTATTGCAATTTACAAATATATGGAAAGCAAAACTAAATAAAAGGAGCCAGGGGCGGTGTACGAACTTCGTACACCGCCCCTGCTGGCATTGATTGTTGTCGTATAAAGAACTGTGTGCTCTGATTTTACAAAGAGTACCAATGAAGACTGGAAAATTTGTGAGATAAGATATTTTTATAAAATGACGTATAACTGCAACACAGAAAAAGGCTTAACCGTACAAATTATCTCCTATATCTTAATGCCGAAAGTCCGAACTGTTCGGTAGAGATTGTGATAGAATCACCATTATAGACGATTGTGGATTTTGCTGTCGTTTCTATATCACGAGTAAAAAATGATGCATTATCCTTTTTATTCCATTTATTATCATTTTTATTAATTAATTAGTTTTCTTCTTATTTTTTAATATAATTTATAATTTTACCATTTAAAACACTATTACATTTTACTTTTTTGCAAATATGTAACAAGTAAAAAATGATTCAATAAGACCATTTTTCTTACTTGTTTCCATCTACGCATACGACTTTCCCCTTTTGGGGTTGCCTGCCCGGAGGTTTTCTAAGTGCTCCGAAAAATACAAAAAACCGCTGATTTCTTACGAAATCAGCGGTTAAACATGGTTGCGGGGACAGGACTTGAACCTGCGGCCTCCGGGTTATGAGCCCGACGAGCTACCAACTGCTCTACCCCGCGATATAGCTTTTATGCAGCTCTCTTTCAGAGTGCTTATATACTATACCACAGGCAGAACCCATTGTCAAGCGGAAATTCAAAATTTCCGCTCGACAAATTCAAACTTTTTCCGATTCGGCTTCGCCGAGCACATCCGGCACTTCAAACCAGAAGCAGATGCCGCCCTCGACGTTCTCCACGCCGCAGGCGCCGTGCAGCGTATCCGCGATGGCGCGCACGAGCGACAGTCCGATGCCGGTGCCGCCGGCCTCGCGAGTGCGGGCGCGGTCGGTGCGGTAGAACTTCTCCCAGATCTTACCGAGCTCCTCCTCCGGCAGGCCGTCGCCCTCGTTGAACACGGACAGGCGCACGCCGCCGTTCACGCGGGCCGCCGAAATCTCAATGCGCCTGCCTTCCGGCGTATAGCGGATGGCATTGGACAGGTAATTCATCAGCACCTGATCGAGCAGGTCACCGTCCGTGCGGACCGTGATATGCGTATCCTCATACTGCACGGCAAGCCCGCGGTTTTCGCACAAAACAGCGGTTTTACGCACCGCTTCCTCGCAGAGCGCGTGCAGGTCGATGTCCTCATCGTAGGTCTGCTCCGCGCCGAGCTCCAGCCGCGACAAACTGAGCAGCTGCATGACCAGCTTGTTCATGTGGTCGGCCTCGTCCGCGATGGTGTTGCAGTAGAATTTGCGGTCCTCCGGGTCGTCCGCCACGCCCGCCGTCAGGCCCTCGGCGTAGCCCTGAATGAGCGCGATCGGCGTTTTCAGCTCGTGCGACACGTTCACGATAAACTCCTGCCGCATATTGTCGATGCGCTCTTTTTCTTCGATTTCCTGCGCGAGCTGGTCGTTGGACTCTTTCAGCTCCCCGATGGCCTGCTCCAGATACGCAGAAAGCCGGTTGAGCGACTGTCCGAGCTGGTCGATCTCATCGCCGTTTTTGCCCGTGCCGGTGTACTGGGTCGAGAAATCCAGCTCACTCATGCGGTCGGCCAGCCCGGCCATCTGGATGAGCGGGCGCGTGAACTGCCGCGAGATAACATAGCCGCAGCCCAGACAAATAAGCAGCGCACAGCCGCCTGCAATGAGCAGAAATACCAGATTCAGCGAAGAATTTTGTTTGATATACGCATAGGGCATATACGCGACCAGATACTCCCCGCCGTCCGCATCAAGCGAGCCGACAAGGCACAGATACTGGTCGTTATCGCGCAGACTGACTGTTAAAAACTGATATTCGTTCTTTTCGAGCATGGACCAGTCGTGATTCTGAATGACAGAGGCCAGCACGGCCACACTGCGGAACTTCTGCTCCATGTGCCCGAAATCGAACACCGGCTCATTGTCGCGCAGCGCGGACGAGGTGATAGCATTGCCGTCCGCATCGGCCACCGCCAGACGGATGGCGCTGCGGCTCTCGTAGCTGTCCAGCAGCGAGGCAATATCCGCCGAATCGCTGTCATAATTGCTGCGTACGCTCACATAGGCATTTCTGAGCTCGCTGCGGCGCGTGAGCATATAGTAATCCTGATAGAAAAACACGTTCAGCAGCACCAGAATACCGATGAACACCAGCGCAACAATGCTGATGGCCGCGAAAAACCTCACCCGGATAGACGAGCGTTGGAGTTTCAGCTTCATGCCTCAAAGCGGTAACCGTAGCCGCGCACGGTTTCGATCATGGTGCCGCACCCGCCGAGCTTGGCGCGCAGCTTTTTGACATGGGTATCCACGGTACGCAGATCGCCGAAGTAGTCGTATCCCCACACAGCGTTGAGGATGCTCTCGCGCGACAGAGCGATGGCGCGGTTGTTCTTGAAGTAAATGAGCAGCTCGTACTCTTTCGGGGTCAGGTCGATGGCTTTTCCCTCCACCATCACCTCACGGCGCAGCTCGTTGACAGACAGTTTCCCGAGCTGTTCGAGCGGCGCACCGGCGCGGCCCTCGCGCTTGAGCAGCGCACGCACACGCGCGGCCAGCACAATGGGCGAAAACGGCTTGGTGACGTAATCGTCCGCGCCGCCCTCAAGGCCGCGCACCTGATCCGCATCCTCCGCGCGGGCGGTGAGCATCATCACCGGCAGATGGCTCTCGCTGTGCTCCTGTTCGCGCAGCTCGCGCAGCACTTCAAAGCCGTCCATGCCCGGCATCATGACGTCCAGAATGGCCATATCCAGTCCCGGACGGCGGTTTTCGAGAATATTCAGCGCTTCCTTGCCGTCAGCGGCCTCTACGATGGTGTGGCCGTCCCGCTTGAGGAAGTCGCTTACCAGACGGCGGATACGCGCCTCGTCGTCTGCAATTAAAATAGTAGACATACTATTCCACCTTACTGTTTAAGATAGGGTCAGTATACCGCCCGTGTTTGTTCGTTGTGTGAACTTTTTCAATAAAAATGCAGGAGTTTGGGTTCTCCGGTGCACACAAGGCGCGGGAGCGCTACGCCCTTTCCGGGCGACAGCCCTTCCCTCGGCAGCCGTTCTCTAGTGCACACGAGTTGCGAAGCAATACGCCGTTGCCGGGCTGGGGATTTCGCGCTCTGCAGAGCGCGGGAACGGTTTCCAAAAGGATAGACACCCCCTACGGTGGTTTCTATCCTCTTGGGACTCCATCTTCCGCCCTTTTGGGGATACCTCGGAGCGACGGAACGCAAGCGTTCCTACTTAGAGGTGGGACCGAAACAAGGAACGGCAGTACCGCTACCAGCTCGTAGGCCGCAAAGCGCCATTCCTTTCACAGCTGCGCTCAAGCCGTTAGAGCTCTGCAACAGTATTTACGCAAAACCCGTGCAATCTGCCGCGACCACTCCGCGACTACGCGGAAAACGGAAGCCGATACCCGTTCCTATATGCGAGTTACTTACGAAGTAGGGCCGCAAGGCCCGTTCGCGAGGCTGCTGAGGGAAAGGTAGGAGTTCAAAGAGGGAGGGAAACCGTAGGTGTCCCTCCCTTTTTGCGCCGCCGCGCGAGCGGCACGTTCCCGCCGCTCGCAAGCGGCGAAATCCCCCGCCCGGCAACGGCGTATTGCTTCGCAACTCGTGTGCACCACGAAACGGCTGCCGAGGAAAGCGCTACCGCCCAGCCTCGGCGTATCGCTCACGCGACTCGTCTGCACCGGAAAACGGCTGCCGAGAAAAGACTGCCGTCCGGCACGTTTTTATTCCCCGTCCTGTTCGAGCACGAACCGATACAGCGCGTTCTTTTTCACGCCGGTTTCGGCAGAAACCGCCTTGACGGCATCCTTCTGGGTCTGGCCCTGCTCCACGCGGCGGCGCACCGCCTCGGCGGCGGCGGAAAGACGATCAGCCTCGTCCTGTTCGGTTTCCGGCTCGTCCGGTGCGCCCTCGAGGATGAGCACGAACTCGCCGCGCGGCGCGTTTTCGTCAAAGTACGCCGCCGCCTCGTCGAGTGTCATACGCAGGGTCTGCTCGTGCAGCTTGGTCAGCTCACGCGACAGCGACAGCCGCCGCTCGCCGCCGAACGCCTCACGCAGATCGCGCAGCGTGCCGCACAGCTTGTGCGGCGCTTCGTAGAAGATCATCGTGCGCTTTTCGCCCTTCAAAGCATCCAGATGCTCGCGGCGTGCCTTTTTGTTGACCGACAGAAAGCCCTCAAAACACCACCGTCCAGTCGGCAGGCCGGAGGCCGCCAGCGCACACACCGCCGCACAGCAGCCCGGCACCGGGATAACGGACACATCATGCTCGGCGCACAGCGCAACAAGGTCCTCGCCCGGGTCAGAAACCGCAGGCGTGCCCGCATCGGTCACGAGCGCACACGTTTCACCTGCGAGCAGCTTCTCCAAAACCGCTTCGCCGCGCGCACGGCGATTGTGCTCGTAGTACGAGATCATCGGCTTTTTCGGCAGTTCGCAGGCATTGAGCAGCTTTTGTGTCACGCGAGTGTCCTCCGCCGCAATAAAATCCACCGTGCTGAGAATTTCACGCGCACGCGGCGATAAATCGCCCAGATTGCCGATCGGCGTTGCAACTAAGTATAATGTAGACATGGCGAAATCCTTTCTTTCAGATAGGAGTTAGGAGGTAGGAGATAGGAGTGGCGGTTGCGCTGCGCGCATGATTTAATCGCGCCGCCGGCGCGTTCCTCAACTCCTCACTCCTACCTCCTAACTCCTCACTTTCCATAAATCTTCAGATATTCGTCGCTCTCAATGATGAGCGGCGGCTCCACGACCAGTCCCTCCGCACTGCCGCCCTTGCGGCACTCGACCATGACCACGCTCGGCACAGCCTGCACGCTCTGGTGCACGAACCGCATCCGCTTGGGCACGAGCCGCACCCGCGAGAGCGCTTCGAGCAGCACCCAAAGCCGCTCCGGACGGAACACGAACGCCGCCTTGCCGCCCGTATGCAGCACGAACGATGCCGCAACGGCCAGCTGCTCCACCGTGCAGGAGGCATCCTGCCGTGCGGTGCGTTTTTCCGCCGTCGGCGCGTTCGCGCCCGCATTCCGGTCAAAATACGGCGGATTGCAGATAACGTAGTCCATACTGCCATGCGGCAGCAGCGTTCGCATCTGCCGGAGGTCGCCCTGCATAACCGTTACGTTTTCCAGCCCGTTTTCCTCGATGGACTGGCGGAACAGCGCGAGAGGGCCGTCCTGCAACTCGATTCCGGTGATCTTGAGATCGGGCCGCCACGCCAGCAGCGCCAGCGCGCCCGTGCCGCATCCGAGGTCGAGCAGCTTAGCGTTGCGGCGCGGCTTCGCGAATGCGCTCAGCAGCACACTGTCCTGCCCGAGCTTGAAAAACCGGTCGTCCTGTAATAATTTTAATCCGTTGGGGAGTATTTCGGTGCTCTGCGCCATGAT
The DNA here is from genome assembly GCA_934504345.1 of uncultured Agathobaculum sp. Taxonomy (GTDB): domain Bacteria; phylum Bacillota; class Clostridia; order Oscillospirales; family Butyricicoccaceae; genus Agathobaculum. The sequence continues at coordinate 6,961 of CAKSVR010000061.1, forward strand.
CTTCTCTCCTTATCCGTCATTTTAGTCGCCCAATTCTCCTTCTGCAAGCTCCCGCTTCATTGATTCCGGCCATCGCGCGGGAGCGCGCATAAAATAGCATTTGCATCGCAAATGCCAAAAAAGTCGGGGCGTGTACCTGACTTTTTTGCCCTTAAGAGGGAGAAAGTTTCTGTATAGGAACTTTCGGACGACTTTGGAACGGCCCACGGTCCGTTCCTCTTGTCGGCGGAACTGTAGTTCCGCCGACAGGCGTTAGTATCCCTTTTCAACCGCCGCCTGCAAAACCTTGGAGGCTACCGTGCCCGCGACCGTCGAGCCGCCGCCGCCGTTCTCCACCAGCACGATGAATGCATACGGCGTTGCCTCGTCGCGCAGAAAGCCCGTGAACCATGCGTTCGGGCTCTTGCCGCCGCCGACCTCGGCCGTACCGGACTTCGCACAGATGTCCATGCCCGGGAAACGGTCCTGACCGTAGGTTTCGATAACGTTGTTGTGCATCATATCCGCGATCGTGGCCGCCGTGGTGCTGTCGATGAGCTGCGCGGACTTATGCGGGAAGTAAAGGCCGGTCGGCAGGCCGTAATCGGTCGTGGATTTTTCGATCAAACGCGGTACAGCCGCCTTGCCGCCATTGGCGATAGCGCCCATATACTGCATCATGTTGATCGGGCACAGGGTATCCTGACCCTGACCGACGCCCGACCACGCAAGCCGGTTATCATTGCCCGAGAAATCGAATTTGCCGACCGAGGACTGGATACCGTCCACCTTGATGGACTTGGTAAGGCCCGCCGCATCGGCGTATTTCTGCATCGTGTCGCCGCCGAGCTCGACTGCGAGCTGACCGAATACGCCGTTGCACGAGTTCGCGAGCGCCTCCTCGATGTCCTGCTCACCGTGGGCATACGGGCAGGTGACTTCCTCGCCGCCGATATTGACCGAGCCTGTGCAGGTCCATGTGCGCTGGAACAGGTCAGGCAGGTTCTCGATGGCGGCATTGAGCGTTACCACCTTGAAGATAGAGCCCGGGATGGAGTTCGCGGAGAGCAGACGGTTGACGTACACGCCCTCCCACGCCGGGTCATCGGAGGCGATATTGGGCGGATTTGCAGGGTCGAATGTCGGTGTGGACACCATGCACAAAACCTCGCCGGTCTTATAGTTATAAACGCCGACCGTTCCGCTGCTGCCGTTCAAAGCCTGATAGGCGATATTGTTCAGATAGGCATCAATGGTGAGGTACACGCTGTTGCCCGTGCCCAGCGGAGAATACACGCCGGTGAGCAGATTGTAGCCGGACAGCTTATCCGCGAACGCAGTGAGCGCGCCCGCACCGATGTTTCCGGTCTTGTCGCCGACAGCGTGCAGCGTGGCACGGCGGATGTCGGCGTTGTCGTAGTAAACGCGCTCGCCGTTCTCGTCGAGCGTGGACAGCACATCGCCGTCCCGGTCGAGGATAGTGCCGCCCTTGAGCTGACCCTCGTTGTTGTACAGATGTCGGTTATACGGGTAGGAGGCCCAGTCGCCGCCGTCCACTACGAACCGGAAGCAGAAGAACGCCAGTCCCAGTCCGAGCAGTGCGGCCAGTATCAGGCAGAAAATGCCTCGTTTTTCAATTTTCCGCATGGCTTACTCCTCTCCCCGCAGCTCTCGGCGGCTGGGCAGGCGCACCGCGAACGATGCGTTCTGTCGGGTATCCGTGGCTTTCAGAAACGCCAGCATACCCCACGCCGACAGCATGGACGAGCCGCCGTTCGACACGAACGGCAGCGTGACACCGGTGAACGGCAGAATATCTACCGCACCAAACACATTCAGACAGGTCTGGAACACCAGCAGACTGGTAGCCGCGCACGCGGCGATGGTGTAAAAGCTCGAGCGGCCCGCGCGGCAGGCACGCACCGCGAACACCGCCAGCGTGATGATGCACAGCACGGTCAGCACCGCAATGACGAGTCCCCATTCCTCGCACAGCATACCGAACACGATGTCGGTATCCGCCGCCGGCAGGCCGGACAGCCAGCCTTTGCCCGCGCCGACACCGATCATGCCGCCGGAGGCCGCCGCGGTGAGCGTATGCGTCTGCTGGAAGCCCTTGTCGTACACATCCTCCCAGATGTGACCCCAGGAAGCAAAGCGTGCGGCAACGTGCGGCTTGATGGTCAGCATGACCATGCCCGCGCCGAAGCAGCCCGCGCACACAAGGCCGATGGTGGCGAAATCGCCCGAACGCAGATACGCGATGACAAGGAACGTAACGAAAAACACGAGCGCCGTACCAAAGTCATTCTGCAGCGCCAGACAGCCGCCGCAGATGCCGGTCAGGCCGATGAACATCCACAGGTTGCGCTTGCGGAACAGGCGGTCCAAGGTTGCAGCGCCTGCGAAAATATAGCAGATCTTTGCGATCTCCGAGGTCTGGAGCGACAGCGGGCCCAGCCGCAGCCACGCCTTCGCGCCGCCCTGCGACGAGCCGATCAGCAGCGTGATGGCCAGCAGGCCGACTGCCGTTGCGCCCATGAACCAGCGCACCTTCTGTGCACGGGTAAGGTCGCGCAGGAAGAAGCCGAGAATGAGGAAGATGGCCAGTCCCATCAATATCGCAACGAGCTGCTTGGGCATCTCGTCCGGCACGGTCGAGCCTGTGACAGCGAGTGACAGCGTACACAAAAAGAACGCTATCGTTTCCATCTCAAAGCCGATGCGCCGAAACAGCCGCATGACGATGAAATACGCCCAGCACACGACGGTGAACACCAGAAACGTCAGCGGGATCGTGACAGTGGCCTCGCTGCCCTGCGAAACGATGAGCTGCAAGCCGGTGAGCACCTGAAACAGCGTCAGCAGCACCAGCGAACCCCACATTCCGGCGGGACGGCCCTCGATGCGGCGTTCGGCCATCTGTTCGCGCTTTTCCTCCGCGGAAACCGGCATCAGCACGGTCGGGATGCCCGCAAATGTGACGGTGTCGCCGTCCTCGACGAGCGCGTACTCGTCCACAGGCAGGTTGTTGACCTTGATGCCGCCCTTGGAGCCCAGATCGTACACGACCCAGCTGCCGTCATCCTGCCGGATGAGCGCGGCGTGCTGACGGGAAACCGACGGGTACTCGAGCTGCACATCGCTTGCCGCCGCGCGGCCGATGATATTCTCCCAGTGGGTGACGGGCAGGCGCACACCGTTCCGCAGCACCAGATACGCCCACACCTCATCCGGGTGCTTGACCTTCCACAGCGAGCGGATCGCACCGACGAGGATCATCAGCGCCAGCAGCGGGAACACGAAGCGCACCACGGTCGTGTACCACGCGCCGACCAGCGGATTTGCCGTCAGGAATCCGGTCAGGCGGTCAAGCTGCTGCTGTAAGGCATCATTCATGTAAATTTCCTCCTTTCGAGGATCGAGAAATTGTCCTGCTTGGATTTTCCAATAAAACTGCCAGTATAGCTTATCTATTATAGCATAACCTGTCAAGAAATTCGCCGTTTTTCACAAACTTTCACGAATGTCTTGATTGACATTGACAGAATGTTCCCACGGTGTTACACTGTGAACATAAACTACATACGCGACAAACGAAGTTTGCAGGAAAAAGCCGCAGTGAGCATCCGCTCATGGCTTGCCGAAGGAGCAAAACTCTCAGGCGTTCGGATTTCCGGATGAGGACTGTAAATGGATGTGGCTCTGGAGAACGTTCCTCAAGGGGACTGCCGAAGGTGCAACGCACGCAAAAGGGGTTTGCGTGCCAATCTCTCAGGCAAAAGGACAGAGATGAACCTGTTTTTATAGACGTCAGGATCGGAAAACAGGTTCCGCGGAACCACAGCAATGTTTTCACGGTGCAGGATGTACCGTTTGTTTGCTGTTTCCGTTTCTTTGGAGCCGTAACCTTTTTACAAGGTTCGGCTTTTTTGTTTGCCGCAAAACAAAGAAGGGGTATGTAACATGACAATGGAAGTATTGGCGGACTGGGTAAGCAAGATCAGCAACGTCGTGTGGAACGGCCTGCTGCTGTATCTTCTGGTCGGCACGGGCATCGTGTTCACCATCCGCACGCGGTTCGTGCAGGTACGCAAGTTCGGCGCGGGCTGGAAGCATCTGTTCGGCCATTTCTCGCTCAACGGTGAAAAGGCCGGCAAGGACGGCATGAGCCCGTTCCAGGCGCTGACGACCGCCATCGCGGCGCAGGTCGGCACCGGCAACATCGCAGGCGCGGCTACCGCACTGTATTCCGGCGGCCCGGGCGCGATCTTCTGGATGTGGCTGAGTGCGTTCTTCGGTATGTCCACCATCTACGGCGAGGCTGTTCTCGCGCAGAAGTACAAGACCACCGACGACAAGGGCCACGTTACCGGCGGCCCGATCTACTACATCCGCGCACGCTTTACCGGCAAATTCGGCAAGTTCCTCGCCGGTTTCTTCTCTGTCGCTATCATTTTCGCGCTGGGCTTCACCGGCAACATGGTGCAGGCGAACTCCATCAGCGTAGCGTTCAACACCGCGTTCGGCGCACCGATGATCGTTGTCGGCATCATCTGCGCGATCATTGCGGCATTCATCTTCCTCGGCGGCGTTGGCCGTATCGCGGCTGTTACCGAAAAGGTCGTTCCGATCATGGCGCTGTTCTATATGGCAGGCTGTATCGTCATCCTGTGCATCAACCATGCGGCCATCATCCCGGCGTTCAAGTCCATCTTTGTTGCGGCATTTGACCCGCAGGCCATCCTCGGCGGCGCAGCCGGCATCAC
>CAKSVR010000062.1 GCA_934504345.1 uncultured Agathobaculum sp.
TATTGCCGCCATTCCGAGGCGGACGAAGAAAGCCGCTGCCACAAGATGCGCCTGAACGCCGCAGAGCTGGAACAGGCAGTATTCCTGACGCTGAAAAAGCAGATGGAAGCCGCCGCACCGCTTGCCCCGGACGGTGTGCTACGGGTGGATGCTTCCGTACCGGAACGCACCGAATATGAGCAGCGATTGAGGCGCTGCAAGATGGCAAGCGTACTCTTTACGAACGCTATCTCATGGGTGAGATCGACCTGAACACCTACAAGGCAGAAAAGGCCGCGTGTGACGAACTGCTTTTGAAAACGAAAAACGCCTATGCCGCAGTATTGGCACAGGCGAAACAGAAGCAGGACGAACAGGCGCGGCAGGGCAGCCGCAAGGAAGCGTCCAAGGCGATTTTCGATGCGGACACACTGACCACCGCGCTGGCCGAGTTGCTGATCGACCGGGTGCTGGTGTACCCCGATAAGCGCATTGAGATCGCATACAAAATCCAAGACATTTTCGATTGAGGTAGCAGATATGAAAATCGCTTTCTATTGCAGAGTGGACGGACAGGGCTTTGGCTTTGTCCTCCCCGATGAAGCTGACAAGCTCCGCGAGTTTTTCGCCGAGCATCAGGATAAGCCTGCGCTTGAAAATTCATCAAGCGCAAGCTAAAAATTTTTGTCGTGTGCTTGACATACGGGTGCCGCAGGTCGTGAATTCGAATGCGCTTTACGCCGGTGTCTTTGCAGCCGCGCTGCATTTCACGATAAAGATAGCTTTTCGTGATTGGAAACAACCGGTCATCCAGACCAATGTCATACTGCATCTTCAAATACTCCTGGATTTCGTCTGCCAGAAAGAGCGGCATAGTGATGGTGCGGTTGCTCTTTTCCGTCTTGGGCGGTGTGACGATGTCTTCTTCACCAGTGCGCTGGAATGTCTTGTTGATTGTGACTGTGCGTTTGTCAAAGTCAAAGTCTGCCGGTGTTAATGCCAGCAGTTCGCCCTCGCGGATACCGCACCAGTAGAGCATTTCAAAAGCATAAAAGGACAACGGCTTGTCCATCATAGCATCAATGAATTGCAGGTATTCATCTTTGGTCCAGAACAGCATTTCGCGGCTTTTCTTTTTGCCCATGCTGCCTGCTTTTACGCAGGGATTTTCTTTCAGGTTGTAATACCGAACCGCATGGTTGAAGATTGCACTCAGTTGATTTTGGATGGTCTTGAGGTAAACCGGCGAGTAGGGATTTCCGTTTTTGTCGCGATAGTTGATCAGCTCATTCTGCCAGCGGATAATCTGCTGCGGAGTGATGCTGCTCATTTTCAGCTTGCCGAAGTAGGGCAGCAGCTTGGTACGGATAATGTGATCCTTACTCTCCCAGGTACTGTCTTTGATGCGGTTTTGACGATCTTCCTTGTAACGTTCGACAAAGTTCTGGGAAATCATGTCAAGGTCAGCGCCCGGTTTGTTGAGCTGTTCCCGTTCCCAAGCCTGTGCCTCTCGTTTCGTCTGAAAGCCTCGCTTTTGGGACTGCTTGCGCTCTCCGGTCCAGTCTGTATAGCGGTAGATTACCCTCCATGTATTGTTTTTTTGATTCCTTGTAAACAGTCAATCGTGTACCTAGAAAAGAAATGTTAGATAAAATCGCGTTTGCTCTACATACTAATTGCCTGAATTTTTATTCAATTTACGAGGGAGCAGGTGCAGCGGAAGATATAATGAGGACACTGTTCTGGCTGGAAGAAAGCAATATGGGACGTGTCCAACTTGTTCAAACCACTCCGAATACATTGCCCGAAAAGCATGATGATCGCTTACGGGCAATAGAAGATACAACACTTCACTACAATCCATCTGATGATTGGCCGGTTTGTCCTCCGGTAGCAATATATTTTGATTGCATAGTTGATAGTTTCATGCGAGAGTGGCTGGTGCGTCAGCGGGAATACCGGGCAGGAGAAATCACACGAGAAGAATACTTTGAGTGGAAACTGAATTGGCCGGACACCTGCGACGATCTGGGCAAGGTCACACCGACGATACAGTGGCGTAAAAATAAATAAGGACAAGCAAAAACCGCCCTGCTGAATTTTGTCGTTCAGCAGGGCGGTTTTACTTGTCCTTTGCGGGTTTTTCATAGCGATACTGTTCAGACTAACTTAGTATCAAATCAGTATCAGCAGGCAAAGCGACAGGCAAAAAAGCCTGTATTTATGCGGGTTTCGGAGGTTTCCGAAATTATTCCCACTCAATCGTTGCCGGCGGCTTACTCGTAATATCATACACGATACGGTTTACGCCGACGACCTCATTTACGATACGGCTGGAAGCCTTGTCGAGCACCTCATACGGGATGCGTGCCCAGTCCGCAGTCATAAAGTCGCTGGTGGTAACGCCGCGCAGCGCGAGCGCGTAATCATAGGTGCGGCTGTCGCCCATAACGCCTACGGTGCGGGTGTTGGTCAGGACTGCGAAATACTGGTTGATCTCCTTGTCCAGACCGGCATTTGCGATCTCTTCACGGAAGATGGCATCGGCCTCACGCAGAATGTCGCACTTTTCCTTGGTGATCTCGCCGGTGATGCGGATGCCGAGGCCCGGGCCCGGGAACGGCTGGCGCATGACGAGCTGCTCGGACAGGCCGAGCTCGAAGCCGAGCTGACGGACTTCGTCCTTGAACAGCATACGCAGCGGCTCGATGATCTCCTTGAAGTCCACGAAATCCGGCAGACCGCCTACGTTGTGGTGGCTCTTGATGACAGCGGCATCGTCCTTGCCGGACTCGATCACGTCCGGGTAGATGGTGCCCTGTGCCAGATAGTCGATCTTGCCGACCTGTTCACCGATCTGCTTGCCCATTTTCTCGAACGTGCGGATGAACTGTGCGCCGATGGCCTTGCGCTTGTCCTCCGGATCGGTCAGACCCTTGAGTGCGCCGAGGAACGCCTCTTCCTCGTTCATGCGGATGAGGTTGATGTCCCACTTGGAGAATGCAGCCTCGACCTCATCGCCCTCGTTCTTACGCATCAGGCCGTGGTCAACGAATACGCAGGTGAGCTGCTTGCCGACAGCCTCAGCCAGCAGGGCAGCGGCAACCGAGGAGTCAACGCCGCCGGACAGTGCCAGCAGCACCTTGCCGTCACCGACCTTTTCGCGGATGGCCTTGATGGAGCTGTTCTTGTAGTCACCCATAGTCCAGTCGCCCTTTGCGTGACAGACTTCGTACAGGAAGTTCTTCAGCATGAGCGAGCCGTTCTCGGTGTGGTTTACCTCAGGGTGATACTGTACGCCGTAGAAGCCGCGCTTCTCATCCGCGATAGCCGCAGTCGGGCACATATCGGTGTGGCCGACCAGCTCGAAGCCCTCCGGCACCTTTGCCATGTAGTCGCCGTGGCTCATCCACGAAATGCCCTTGTCCGGCAGGCCCTTGAACAGCTTGCAGTCCGTGTTGTAGAACGTTTCTGTCTTGCCGTACTCACGGGCGGTGTCCTCCTGTGCGGCCGTTACCTCGCCGCCGAGCGTGTGCGCCATGAGCTGGCAGCCGTAGCAGATGCCGAGCACCGGAATGCCCAGCTCGAACAGGGCAGGGTCGCACTTCGGGGATTTTTCCTCGTAAACGCTGTTCGGACCGCCGGTGAAGATGATACCGATCGGGTTCAGCGCCTTGATCTCCTCGATCGAGGTCTTATAGGGCTTGACCTCACAGTAAACATTATGTTCGCGGACACGACGCGCGATCAACTGATTGTACTGACCGCCGAAGTCCAGCACCAGAACAAGCTGATGATTTTCCATCGCCAATCTCCTTTCTGTTTTCCCAATGTATATATAATAGAATTATGCCACATTTCCGCGGTTTCGGCAAGGGCTTTTGCGGAATTTTCCGTTTTCTGTCGGGCAGATACGGAAATTTTCGCCGGCGTGTATGGATTGCGGCAGGGCAGGGCATACTTTCCGGTGTACAAACGACCGGAAAGAGGTGTAGGATTATGAAAATCAGGCGCATACGCGCGGCAGTCCTGCTGCTGGCGAGTATTCTGGTATATGCGGCGCTGATCGGTGCGGCGGCCGTGACCGCACAGGCGGCGGACAACGCACCGGTGGTGCAGCCTGTCGAGGCGCAGACCTGCGTGGATATTGCCATCGAGGCGGCGCTGTCCGCGACGGATGCGGATAACGACATCGTGCTGTATCAGCTCACCGAGCGGCCGCGGCTGGGTACGGCGCAGATCGAGGGCAGCACGCTTCGGTACACACCGGGGCACAAGGCCGGGCGCGACAGCTTCTGCTATACCGCCGTGGATGCGGAGGGAAATACAGCCAGACCGGCTAAGATTACCATCACGGTCGAGAAGAACCGCACCGGCCTGACCTATGCGGATATGGACGGTGACCCGGCGCATTATGCGGCGGTATATCTGGCGCAGACGGGCGTGATGACAGGCGAAACCATCGGCGGCTGCGCGTTCTTCCATCCGAACCGCACGGTGACACGCAGCGAGTTCATCGCCATGACGACAGCGGCGGCGGGCCTGTCCGTCGAGCCGACGAGCGAAACCGATTTCGCGGATGACGGCGGCCTGTCCGCATGGGCGAAACCGTTCATCAGCGCCGCTGCGGCGAACGGACTGGTCAGCGGCTACACCACGGCCTCGGGTGTGAGCGAGATCCGCGGCGAAAAGACCATCACGATGGCCGAGGCAGGCGTGGTGCTCGACCATATGCTCGGCGGCACGCTGGACGGCGTGCAGTACGTCTGGTCAATGTCCGGCCATTCAGCGCAGGACTGGGCGCAGCCCGCGATGGCGCGGCTGACACAGGCAGGCGTGCTCACCGCCGTGCAGGCGCAGAGCGAGGATGCGCCGGTGGACCGCCGCACGGCGTGCGAACTGCTGTATCGTGCGCTCTATCTGCTCGATTCTTGACGAAAAACCGCCGCAGTGCTACAATAAAGCAGGGAGAAGTGTGTGCTTCTCCCTGCTTTTACTTTTTCGAAAAAAGGGGAGAATCTGTTTGCAGCAGGTCGATTTTTCACAGGGCAGCATCCGCCGCAAGATCATGGCGGTGGCTATGCCGATGCTGGTGGCGCAGCTGCTCAACTTACTGTATAATATCGTAGACCGTGTTTATATCGGCAAGATACCGGGCGAGGGCACGCTGGCGCTGGCGAGCATCGGCCTGTGCTTTCCGTTCGTGACACTCATCACGGCGTTTGCCAATCTGTTCGGACTGGGCGGCGCACCGCTCTGCGCGATGGCGCGCGGCAAGGGCAACCGCGAGGGCGCACAGCGCATCATGGTCAATGCGGCATTCATGCTGCTGGCAAGCGGCGCAGTGCTGACGGTCATCGGCATCGCATTTCACCGTCCGCTGCTGTACCTGTTCGGTGCCAGCGATGTGACCTATCCGTATGCCGCCTCGTACATCGTCATTTACCTGCTGGGTACGCTGTGCGTGATGGTGTCGCTTGGGCTCAATCCGTACATCAACTGTCAGGGCTTTGCCAAAACCGGAATGCTCACCGTAGCGCTCGGTGCAGCGGCGAACATCGTGCTCGACCCGATCTTTATTTTCGCGCTGCATCTCGGCGTGCGCGGCGCGGCCATCGCGACAGTGCTGTCGCAGTTTCTGTCAGCGGCGTGGGTGCTGCGTTTCCTGACCAGCCGAAAGGCCGAGCTCCGGCTGGATTTCCGCGGCTTTCGTCCGGACGGGCACTGCATTCAGCGCATCACGGTGCTGGGCGTGGCGAGCTTCGTCATGTCGTTTACGGATACGCTCGTGCAGGTGGCCTGCAATTCCATGCTGCGTAATTTCGGCGGCGACCTGTACATCAGCGTAATGACAGTGCTTAATTCGGTGCGCCAGATCGCGCAGACACCGGTGCTCGCTATCGCGGACGGCGCATCTACTGCTATCAGCTATAACTACGGCGCAAAGCTGTACGAGCGCACGCGCGGCGCTATCCGGTTTATGACGCAGATCGCATTCGGCTACACCATGCTCGTCTGGGGACTGGTTTCGCTGTTCCCGGCGGTGTTCATCCGCATTTTCAATCAGGATGCAGAGCTGGTCGCGGCGGCAGTCCCGGCGCTGCACATCTACTTTTTCGGCTTTGTGATGATGGCGTTCCAGTATTCCGGACAGAGTACGTTCCGCGCACTGGGCAGAGCAAAATATGCAATTTTCTTCTCACTCCTGCGTAAGGCGTTCATCGTTGTGCCGCTGACACTGCTGCTGCCGTACTGCTGGAATCTCGGCGTGAACGGCGTGTTCGCGGCGGAGCCGGTGTCCAATCTTGTCGGCGGACTGGCGTGCTATATCACCATGCGGCACGTTGTGATGCCGGAGCTGAAAATGGAGAATTGAGGATGGAGAATGTATAACCAGTCGCAGAATGCTTCGTTTATCTTTCTGGATCTGGGGCAGGGAGGATACAGCCTGCTGTCTGTTCCGGCGTTCGTTGCTGAAAACGCACGGGCCTATCAGGCGGAATTTGATAAATGGCTGCACGCGCCATCGTCAAAACACGATTACTGGGTAACAGCGCCGGACGGCACCAAGGCGCTTTGCTATGACGGTGCGGAAGCGTTTACGGCATGGCTCAACAAATATGTTTTGCACGATACAGAAGCCAAGGCGCAGCTTGTTCCAACACTGTATTTTTGAGATGTACAAATACGGAAAGGGGAGTCGGATAAATCCGGCTCCCTTTTCCGCATTGCGGGGAAAATCAGCAGCACTTGCGCTGGAAAGACTTGCAGTCGGTGCACTGACTCTGGGTCGGATTGGCCTCATGTGTGCCGACGGTGATGCTGTCCAGCGCACAGTACGAGGCGGTAGGACAGTGGTTTGCACACTGCTCCACCGTGCAGTGAATGGACTTGTTGCAGCGATCGTTACTCATAGAGAATGACCTCCTTTTGTGATTTCGATAGTATTGTTTCACGCGATGCGGCAAATTATACTTAGCGATTGCGAAAACACTTTCTGTTGTGCTATACTGAAAGAAAAACGATTTTAACAAAGGTTGTGACATATATGCAAAAGGGAGATGCAGCAAAGCTCAAGCTGCTGCTGGCGGGTGTTTCCGCGCGGCTGACAAAGAACCGCGATTTTTTTGTGCAGGCGGACTGCACGCTGGTTTCCGGCAAAAAGAAATTTGATGCAAAGCTGTCCCGCGCGGACGAGGACTACACCCTGCATTTTCAGGGCAGCGACCGCCGTGTGGATGCGTCGGAGTTCTGCACATTTTTTGCCGAGCAGGCTGAGAAGTACGACGAGAGCGTGCTCACCTACACCGAGCGCAGCACGGTTGTGACGTTATCCGTAACGGCACGCGGCGTACAGATGAAGCAGGCCGAGCGGGAGGCCACTGCCGAGGAAAAGGCCGCGGCGGCCAATCCGCTGCTGGACAGCGGCCGTCAGTACCTTATCCGTGTCGATCAGGCGGCGGCGCTGCTGCGCGAGATCGGCATTCTGACGGCGGACGGCAAGCTCAAGAACGACATGATCCGCAAGTACAATCAGATCGACCACTATGTCGAGCTCGTCGCGCCCATGTTCGAGCAGGACGACAGCGAGGAGATCGTGCTGCTCGACTGTGCCTGCGGCAAATCCTATCTCAGCTTCGTTATGAACTACTACATCCATGAGGTTCTGCACCGCCGCTGCCGTGTTATCGGCGTGGACATCAAGGAACACGTTATCGATGAGAGCCGTGCGATGGCAAAGCGCCTTGGCTACCATAATATGACGTTTATCTGCGCCGATCTGCGTACCTATCAGCCGCCTAAGAATGTTACGGCGGTCATTTCGCTGCACGCCTGTGACATCGCGACCGACCTTGCGCTCGGCACGGCGATCCGCGCCAAGGCGAAGTACATCGCGTGCGTGCCGTGCTGCCATAAGGAGCTGCTCGACCAGTACACCATGCCGGGCCTCGAGCCGCTGACCAAATTCGGCGTGTTCAAGGCGCGCTTCAACGATGTGCTCACCGACAGTATGCGTGCGCTCAAGCTGGAGGCGGAGGGCTACAAGGTGTCCGTGGTGGAGTACATTTCGCCGCTCGATACCCCGAAAAACCTGCTCATCCGCGCAACACGCACCGGCAAGGTCAACAACCGCGCCAAGGCGGAATATGATGCCGTGCGCCGCACGCTCGGCACGACCTCGGAGCTCGATCGCCGCTGTGCAGAGATGGACAACGAATTTTTCATCACCGATGAGGACTTGATGGGCTGATATATCAGCCGTGCAGGCCGCACTTCGCTTTGCGAGGTGCGGCTTTTTGCATCCTGCAGGCGGAAGCACCTGTATTATCTCATCCAGTACGGGTGCTATCCGTGTGTGTCTGGCTCTGGATATGTTCCTGTGCGTGTACGTTGTGAGCGGTTCGCTGAATGCCGCTTAGATAAAAGTCCCTCCGTGTTTGACACGGAGGGACTTTGCTGTCACATAACGGTTATCGCTGAATAGATTGGTATTGAAGCGCTTCAATTTCTGTTTGGAGGTAATATACATGGCTGAAAAAGTTTGCTGCCCGGGTCCGATCGGCGGCAATAACGGCAATACGGGCGGTTTCCGCGAGGCGGTCTGTGTCCACACTAAGAAAGTCTACGACTCCTGCCGCAGCAAGGAGTGCCTGCGCGATATTCGCGTGTATCTGACCCGCGATGCACAGGAGCTCATCAATGCGGGCGGCATTGCTTCGGTTAAAGCAAGGTCAGCCGAGCTGCTCTGCGTATCGATCGATGTTGAGCGGATACAGTTTAACCGTGGTTTTTATTCCGTTGACATCCGCTTTTTCTATCGTATCGAGTGCGAGATCAGCTGCGTAGTCGGTCGTCCGCGCATCGTGGATGGCTTGGCGGTATTTGACAAGCGTGTTGTGCTGTTTGGCGGCGAGGGCGGCGCGCGCATCTTTTCCTCGCAGTATGTAGAGGACGGGCGCGATGTACAGCTGCGACCGGACAGCAACAAGCCGACGGCGGTCGTTGAGGTCGTTGACCCTGTCATGCTGGATGCGCGCGTAGTCGCGCCGGAAACGAGCTGCAACTGCTGCTGCTGTGCGCTGCATGAGGTGCCCCGTTCGATCTGCTCGTGCTTTGGCGGGGATGATCTGGTGCTCGGCAATGATGGCTATCAGCTGTTCGTCACTCTGGGACAGTTTTCCATTATCCGGCTGGAGCGCGATATTCAGCTGCTCATGCCCGCGTATGATGTATGCCTGCCGCGGCGCGACTGCTCGAACAGCGGTGTCGGCGGGGAGCAGGACCCGTGCGAGATCTTCTCGAACTTCGATTTCCCGATCGATGCCTTTTTCCCGCCGCAGAGCGACAAGGCAGGCTGTCTGTTCACCGGCGCGGCCGGCGTGAACGACAACCGGAATGAGGGCGGCTGTGGCTGCGGCAGTCACAACGGCTGCGGCCGCTGCGGGAGCTGACAGAAATCTGCGAATAAAATAACGTGAAACCTGCCCTCCGGCACGAAAAATTCGGTGCGGGAGGGCAGCGTTTTGCTCGATTGAAAATAATCTCATACTTTGGTATGATTGACAGTGCCCAGCGAGGGCGGAAATTTCTTGTTCCGGCACACGGTTCCAGAAAGGTGCAGTCAAACAGCGACCGCTTTTTTCCTTCCGGGAGGCTTTTATAACTCGAATCATCGCTATACGTTTCGCTGCTGCTACCATAAACTCTGGCGCGAATTGCAAGCAGTATAAAATGCTCGAACAGATCAACAGCAATTCGAAAAATACCGCGCTATTTTCAAAACTGGAATGCCCAGAAACCTTGATGCATTTCAGAATATGAAGTATAATGACAGTGAGAAGTGGAGCGAGTTCCAGAGCCGTAAGCAGGATACGCTGAACCGTATGGATTTTGCGGATATGGGCGATCTGCGAGGTACACTTGGCAACAAGGAAGTCCGTCAGTGGTATAAGTACCACGATGAACATATTCCTGATTTGCTCGATACTTCCAAGTCGCTGGAAGAACAGGCACGGCAGGCTTGCGAGCTGCGAAATACGCACCGGACACAGGCGCGTGAGCTGATGAAAGATCAGAAACTGCGTAAACAGCTCGACGAAACCGACCCGAACAAGTATTTCGAGGAATTGCTTGCGGACAAAATGCAGCGCAAAAATCTGACCCGCGAGCAAGCGGTTCAAGATATTCTGAACACGGCTACTAAAACCCGTAAATCGGTCAATAAGGCACTTGGATTGGAGTGACCATTATGTATCAATACACAATTTGCAATCAGCCCGACGAGAGTATTTACCGACGGCAATGCAAAGCTATCGAGGAAAAGGTTCCCGGTATTGTTGAGGCGAAAGAGCTGGCGAATATCGACGGCGGCGCTGTCATGATCTATAAAAAGGACGGAGCGACGATCAAAGTCAAAAACGATGTTTACGTCGGCGGTGTATTCGTCGATTCGGAAATCGAACTAACACAATTTTTTAAGAACTAACCACCAAGGATTCAATCCAAGGTGGTTTTTTCATACCTATTTTTCGATGAAAGGAGCAAAAACCAATGGAATTTCTCAAATCCCTTTTTGAAAAGGGCGCACTGACCTGGGAGCAGTTCCAGCAGGCGGTGAAGGACGCAAAGTTTGAGGTGGTCAACGCCTCCGGCGGCGCTTACGTTCCCAAGGCCGACCTTGACACCAAGGAGCAGGAGCTGACCACGGCGAACAACACCATCAAGGATCTGCGTGCCGCCGCCAAGGCGTGGGACGGCCG
Organism: uncultured Agathobaculum sp.; assembly: GCA_934504345.1. Taxonomy (GTDB): domain Bacteria; phylum Bacillota; class Clostridia; order Oscillospirales; family Butyricicoccaceae; genus Agathobaculum. Next base: position 10,740 of record CAKSVR010000062.1, read on the forward strand.
CAGCGCGGACGGAACTCGCGCAAGGAACGGCAAGGCCCCGAAGAAGCTGGAGGACGACCTCAAAGGATCTCCAGACCAGGTACGACACCGACACCGCGAACATCCGCCGCGATGCGGCGATCGACCTTGCGCTGACCCGCGCTCACGCACGCGATCCGCAGCTGACCCGCGCGGCGCTCTCGATGGACGACATCAAGATCAGCGCGGACGGCAAGATCACCGGCCTTGACGCGCAGGTCGAAAGTCTGAAAAAGGACAAGGCGTGGCTGTTCGAGGAGGACGGCGCAGGTCAGTCCGGCAAGCAGGGCGACAAGGGCGGAAACCCGAACGGCGGTCAGGGCGGCGGCTACAATCCGCAGTCCGGCGGCAACCCGAACACGGTAAACGATCTCGGTTCCGCTCTCGCAGAAGTATACAACACCAACGGCTAACAGAAAGAAGGAATGAAAAATGCCTATCACTCTCGCACAGGCAAAGGTCGGCATGGCAAACCATGTGGACCAGCAGGTTATTGATCAGTTCCGCCGCGGCTCCATGCTGCTCGAGGCACTGACCTTTGACAACTCGGTATCTCCGGGCACCGGCGGCTCTACGCTGACCTATGGCTACACTCAGCTCAAGACCCAGGCGTAGCTCTATCCCGAATTCTGTGTAAACTCCGCATTGGATGTAAAACGGAGTAAAATATTTACAAGGCGGCATTGTAATT
>CAKSVR010000063.1 GCA_934504345.1 uncultured Agathobaculum sp.
TATCTATATTATTTCGGTAGATGATCGTCCGGCTGATTCTGGATGGATCTCGGGTGCAGTAAAGTGCAGACTTTTTAGAATGCAGCTTGCAAGTTTTCGGGCTTGCAAGCTGCTTTTCTCTGTAAGCTCAGAGCCGATTTTGCTGCCGCAAAACCTCTGGGAACAAAATTTGAGCGGTTGTTCGCAGCACCTATCAGCAACTCATTTCGCGCATTTTCTGGTACGAAACCATTCAGTACAGAAAAATTACCGGCTCGTATTCGTGCCGTTCTCCACAACCACCGACAGAGAGTGAAAAATAAGAATACAGCCAGTGGAAACTGTCAGCTTCAGGATTTGTTGATTGGCTATGAAAAAAGGCGGACCTTTGTCGGAAAAAACGAAATCGACCTGACATTGGCGTAGGATGGATTTGTTGCAGATTTCTTTCTTTGACGAACATAATCTGATTCTACATATTTCTTAAGTTCCCCTCCAATAAACAGCAAAAAAAGATGACCTCTCGTTTCTTTAGGAAACGAGAGGTCATCTTAGCGTTTGTTACCTCTGCACACCGAATCCGTCAGCCAACAGTAGTAAGTTTGAATTAGCTCCTTGTCACTGTTAAATCAAGGGTCATAGGGATTTTTCCCTGTCAAGCTGGATTTGCACAATCAAATCCGTTGCTTGTTAGACCGATACCGCACAATTTTGCCCTAAAGAGAACCCAGAGTACAGACGGCCGTTTTGACCTGTACTCCGGGTTCGTTCACTTGTAAATCAGTTCGGAATTGACGAGTTCTCTGGCACGGTTCCGGATGCTGTTCGTGCGGCGTACCCATTCCATCTGGTCATTTGCCTTGAGTGTTTCGGTAATACCATCAGCTACGGCCATCGCACTTATCAGCTGCGAGAACAGTTCTTCCGCTGGATGGTCTATATTGGCAAGGTAATTGTTCAGCTTGCCGCTTGTCAGCAGACGAGTATAGGCAGCTTTGCAATGTTCTTTCAGATACCGGCGGTGACGTTGTCCCCATACGCCAATGTGCACCTCGACTTCCTCCGGCAACCTCAGACAAGGTAAGTAATAGTCGCCTCGCAATTCATACCAAAGCCTATTCTTTTCATCATAGATGTACTTGTCCATCGTGTAATCCTCCTATGTGATTGATTTACCTGCATTCAATCATTCCGGCTGATTACAGAAGCCGAAGGGAGAAACTTCTTTACGGAGTTTCTCCCTTCCGGGCGTCTTTTCTGTTAGGCATCGCTACTTTTTCGTTAGTCACGGCTATTTTTGACCCGATTTCTTTGCATCTGCCGCCGGCTTGTGGTAAAATTGGAAGAAACTCTGAAGAGGAGGTGCAGCGAACGTGCAAAACGTGCTGTACTATTTTATTGCGGTCAGTCTGATCGGCGCGGCCGTATGTTTATATGACAAGCTCGCCGCTGTGCGCGGCTGGAAGCGTGTGCCCGAGCGCACGCTGTTTTTCTGGGCGCTGGTCGGCGGCGGCCCGGGCGTGTATCTCACCATGCTCATCATCCGCCACAAGACGCTGCACCACATATTCATGCTGGGCATTCCGGCGATCATGCTGTTACAGGGCGGTATCCTTGCGGGTCTGCATCACATTTTTGTTATGAAGGGATTACTATGACGAACGCACTTATTCGTATTTTCATCCGCGATGCGGAGAACACCGGAGATTCCCACGTGCGCGAGAGCTTCGGCATACTGTCCGGCGCGGTCGGACTGGCGTGCAACCTGTTCCTGTTCGCGCTCAAGCTGATCATCGGCCTGCTGACCGGTTCCATCTCCATTGCGGCGGATGCGTTCAACAACCTGTCGGACGGCCTTTCGTGCATGATCTCGATCGTGGGCTTCAAGGTTTCCAGCAAGGAGCCGGATGCCAAGCATCCGTTTGGCTATGGCCGCACCGAGTACATCGCGGGTCTGATCGTGTCGTTCATCATCCTGCTGGTGGGCTTCGAGTTCTTCAAGACCTCGCTGGACCGCATCCTGCATCCGTCCACTGTGGCGTTTTCGGCGGTGCTGATGGGCATTCTCGCCGTTTCCATGCTGGTAAAGCTGTGGATGGGCGTGTTCAACATGAATATCGGCCGCCGTATCGACTCGCCGGTGCTGATGGCCGCCGGTCAGGACAGCCGCAACGATGTTATCACCACCGCCGTTGTCGTGCTGGGCATGGTGGCAGGGCAGTTCACCACGCTGCCGGTGGATGGCTATGTCGGCGTGGCCGTGGCGGCGTTCATCCTCTGGTCGGGCTTCGGCATCGCGAAGGACACGGTCGAGCCGCTGCTCGGTGAGGCCGCAGACCCGGTCGTTGCCCGCAATGTGGAGCGCATCGTCAAGGAGTCCGAGCACGTTATCGGCATCCACGACATGATCATCCACAATTACGGCGCAGGCCGCTCCATCGCCTCGCTGCACGCCGAGGTGCCGAGCGATTCGGATTTCGTGGCCGTTCATGAGGAGATCGATGAGGCCGAGAAGCGCGTCTGGCAGCAGACCGGCGTGTACCTCGTCATCCATATGGATCCGATCGACATCAACAACGCGCACGTTAATGCGCTGCGCGAGCAGACCGACGGCTTGCTCCGCGAGATAGACGAGAACCTCACCATGCACGATTTCCGCGTGGTGGACGGTCAGCGGCAGATCAACCTTATTTTCGACGTTGTGGTGCCGTTTACCTACGATGAGAACGCCAAACGCGACCTGCTGATGCATATTTACGACGGCCTCAAGGCCATCGACCCGCGGTATAATCCGGTCGTAACACTCGACCACCAGATGTGAAGCCTGTCGTCCGAAAGCTCCCATGTGGAAACGTTCTCCCTCGTGGTGCGGAAGATAGAAAATTTTGGGTGATAATAAGTGTGGGCAGGAGAGAGGATGCATTCGCATCCTCTTTTTCAGGTGAAAATATCACAGAAAAACAGTAGGAAAACAAAATAATAGGGAATATGGGGAAATTATCATTGCAATACCCCGGAAATTTGCTATAATGGAAATAGTGTTTTTGCACTTTATCAGATAACATTATTGTTTGGGGGAATTTATGTGAGTTTTTTCTCGGGTCTGGTGTCTGCGCTGCCCGGCGCAGTCGCACAGGGATTGATCTGGGGACTGATGGCCATTGGCGTGTTCATCACCTTTAAGGTGCTCGACCTCGCTGATCTGACCGTTGACGGCACGATGGCGACCGGCGGTGCGGTGTGCATCGTGATGATGACGCACGGCGCGAACGTATGGGTCGCACTGCTGTGTGCGTTCATTGCGGGTATGCTGGCCGGACTTGTCACCGGTATCCTGCACACCTGCATGGGCATCCCGGCGATCCTTGCCGGTATTCTGACCCAGCTGGCGCTGTTTTCCATCAACCTGCGTATCATGGATAAAAAGGCGAATGTCGCCATCAATCCGGATAATTACAAGCTGCTCGTATCGCTCCGCAACGTAAAGAAGATCGTCGTGCAGAACCCGATCTTTGTTGCGGCGGTGTTCACCATCGTTGTCATCGCGCTGCTGTACTGGTTCTTCGGTACGGCGCTCGGCTGCTCCATCCGTGCGACCGGCGCAAACCCGAATATGAGCCGCGCGCAGGGCATCAACGTGGATTTTGTCAAGGTGCTCGGTCTGATGCTGTCCAACGGCCTTGTCGCGCTGGCAAGTGCGCTGTACTGCCAGTATCAGGGCTTCGCGGATGTCAATGCGGGCCGCGGCGCTATCGTTATCGGCCTTGCCGCTGTTATCATCGGTGAAGTGCTGTTCAGCCGCATTTTCCGCAACTTTGCCGCCCGTCTGCTGGGCGTATCGCTGGGCGCAGTCGTGTACTATCTGGTCATTCAGGTGGTCCTCAACCTCGGCCTGAACACCAACGACCTCAAGCTCATCTCGGCTTTCGTCGTTGCGATCTTCCTTGCTGTTCCGTACTGGAAGGGCAAGTATTTCCGCGGCGCAGCCAAGAGTGCCGCAAAGACTGATGCGAAGGAGGCCAAGTAAAATGCTGCAGCTCAAAGGGATTTACAAGACCTTCAATGCGGGCACGGTAAACGAAAAGCGTGCCATCGACAACCTGAATCTGACCCTCGAGGACGGCGATTTCGTCACCATCATCGGCGGCAACGGCGCGGGCAAGTCCACCACGCTGAACCTCATTGCAGGCGTGTATCCGGTGGATGCCGGCATGATCCATCTGAACGGCTACGACCTGACCGGTCTGCCCGAGCACAAGCGTGCGCGCTTCCTCGGCAGAGTATTTCAGGACCCGATGATGGGCACCGCCGCTACGATGGGCATTGAGGAAAATCTGGCGCTGGCATATCGCCGCGGCCAGAAGCGCGGCCTCGGCTCGGGCATCACGAATGAGGAGCGCGAGATCTATCGCGAAAAGCTGGCAACGCTCGGTCTGGGTCTGGAGGACCGCATGACGAGCAAGGTCGGTCTGCTGTCCGGCGGTCAGCGTCAGGCGCTGACCCTGCTGATGGCGACCCTGCGTAAGCCGGATCTGCTGCTGCTCGACGAGCACACGGCGGCGCTCGATCCGAAAACTGCCGATAAGGTACTCCAGCTCACCGAGGAGATCGTCGCGCGCGACCATCTCACCACCATGATGGTAACGCATAACATGAAGAATGCCATCCAGTACGGCAACCGCCTTATCATGATGGATGCGGGCCGCGTGGTCGTTGATATTCGCGGCGAGGAGAAGAAGAACCTCACCGTTCGCGACCTGCTCGAAAAGTTCAACATCGAGAACGACCGTATGCTCCTGAGCGAATAAGCAAAAAGAACCCGAAACACCGTTTCGGGTTCTTTTTTTAAGATGGAAAAGAGTGTAGAGTGAAGAGTTGAGAGTGAAGATTACGATACCTCCTATCTCCTATCTCAAAAACTCTCCACTCTTCAATCTCCACTCTTCACTCTTTCATGCTCCATCCGAGGGGTGTCCGCCGGAACAGCGCATTGTGCAGTCCGGCTAGCGCCTGCCATGTGGCGCGGTCGGTCAGGCCGGTCTGCGGCAGCTGAAAGATCTGCTGCGCCCGCCGGACAGCGGCCTGCGTATCGCTGTCGTATTCGCCGGTGAGCGGCACGGCGGCAATCCGGTTGTAATGCGGCGCAATTTCGCTCAGCATGAGCTGGAGCACATACACCGTGGGACTTTTCGCGCCCGGCTTCAGCACGGTATCGCTCTCCGGCGGGAAGAACGCCGTCTGCATGGGAAGTGCATCGGCGGCGATGAGCGCGACATATGCAGCGTAGATGGCGTTCCATGTGCGCTGGTCGGCGATGCCCGTCACCGGAAGGCAGTGCTGCTGCTGGAATTCGCGCACGGCGGCGGCGGTCTGTGCACCGAAAATGCCGTCCGGCACGAGCGGAGCAGCGCTGCCCTCAGACTGCTGGATGCGCCGCAGAAAGGTCTGCAAATCGAAAATATGGCTGCGTTTTTGTGCATCGGTGTACAATCACGTTGCCTCCTCTCCAACGGGATAGCCGGGGTACTGTCCCGCAGCATTCTGGCTGCCGGCCAGCACGTTTTCGGCAAGATCGGCCATGCCCTCCCATGTCAGCGGGCCGATGGCGCCCGTGGCGGGCAGGCCGAGCAGCGACTGGATGCTGGCGACTGACGATTCGGTCGCATCCCCGAAAATGCCGTCCTCCGCGACGGCGGGCACCTCGGCAAAGCCGCGCGCGATGATGTTGATGAGCTGCTGCGCCTTCCGCACGGCTTTGCCGCGCATCCCCTTGACGAGAAAGGTTTCCGGCAGGCCGATGAACTGCTCGAGCCACTCCTGCTCGGGCTGGGCGCGCAGCACGGACTGGTAGGTGGAAAGCAGGGCATACCACGTCTCTCGATCCACCACACCGGTGATGGGCAGGCCGACAAGCTGCTGATACGCAGCCACGGCTTCGCGGGTCTGCGGACCGAAAATACCGTCAATCTGTCCCGCCTGCCAGCGCGGCAGCGCATCGTAAAATTCACCGACGATGGCAAGAAAATACTGCAAAAGCTGTACGCCCGGGCCGCTCATGCCCTCGGTCAGCCGTTCGGGATACTGGCGGGAGATCTCACTGAGGGTCAGTCCCTCGCTGTTGAGCTCGCTCAGGCGCTTGACATTATTATAAATGAACGCGATGCGGGACCATGTTGCCCGGCCGACAAGGCCGTCCTCGGTGAGGTTGAACTGCCGCTGGAACGCCCGCACGGCGCGTTCGGTGTCCGCGCTGAACACGCCGTCCGTGGGATATATCTTCGGGATGTTCGGAAAATTGGTCGAAATGCGGTTGAGGCGGGTCTGGACAGTGCGGACATCCTCGGAAAAGTCGCCCAGCCGCAGTGTCACGCCGGGGAACGACCCGCCGAGGTTGGGCGAGAGCGGTGCACCGGTGACGAAATTGATGTCGTTGCCGTAAAACGACTGCAAGATCTGCTCGGCGGAAAGTCCCTGCTCGGCCAGCGGCACGGTTCCCCACTGGCTAAGCCCGCCCGGACAGGTGACGGTCGTGCCGTTGCAGTATTGCGTGAACAGCGGCTCGATGGAATCGCCGCGGGTGAGGTAAGTGCCGATCATATCGTCTACGATGGTGGAGATGTTCTCGAAAATATCGCGCCCGGGCACGAAAGACTGGTCGTAGCGGGTGGAATTGGTGATGTCGAAGTCATAGCCCTGTGCGCGGTACCATTCGGTGAACACGCGGTTGAGCACATAGGAGATCTGCGCGTACACGTTCGCACGGATGGCCTGCTCGGGCCATGTCGGGTATATCTCGGACGAGGCCACATTCTTGATGTAGTCCGCGAACGGCACGGTGATATTCGGCGCGTTCGCGGACGGCGCACCGAGGTGCACCGTGATGGTTTCGGGGATGGAAACATAGGGTTCGGGCAAAGCTGTCCCTCCTTTTACGGATTCTCCGGCAGAGCCGGGTCGAGTGCCTGCGGCGCGCCGGTGGCGGTCAGGTCGGTCGGCGCGAAGCTCTGGTTTTCCTTGAGCGGCGTGAGCGCCACGGGCAGCATGGTCGGCACGCCGGAGAACATCGCGATGTGCAGGGCGGTGAGCGGCGTGTAGCCCTCGGCGGAAATCTCGACCGTGTACACCGCGAACGGCGGGCCGCTGTCCGGGTTCAGCGAATTGCTGCGCGGCGGCGTGTCGAGCACCATAACGGGCGTCATGCCGCCGCTGTCGGTGGTGACCGAGTGGAGCAGTGTACGCATACCGCTCTCATCCGGCACGGTGGAAACGGAAACGATGGCATTTTCGAGCGGGAGAGCGCCCAGCGCGGTCGTGACGAGCACGCGCAGCTCGGCGGTGCCGTCGGTGGATGCAGTCATGGAAAACCTCCTTGTCAGCGGGTGGAAAAACAGATATAATAAGGGTGACAAGCCGTAAAACGGCAAAATCTTGAAAGGCGGGGACTATCCATGCAGGATTACAAGACGATGATCGCCATGTGCGAGGAGCAGGAAGAAAAGTTTCAGTTTACGCATTTTTCGCGCGAGGATGCGCTGAATATCGGCCTCAAGCTGCACGAAAACGCAAAGGAGCAGCCGGTGGCTGTTGAGATCACGGTGAACGGTCTGGTCGTGTTCCGTTACTTCGGTGAGGGCGCAAAGCCGGACAGCGAGCTGTGGCTGGCGCGCAAGCGCAACGCCGTTGACCTGATGGAGATGTCCTCGCTGCGCTTTTTCGCGGAGCTGGAGGATGCGGGCGAGAGCTTTGCCGACCGCAAGCTCGACCCGAACGAGTACGCTGCCGGCGGCGGCTTTCCCATCCGGCTGCGCGGCACGGGCGTGATCGGCTCTATCTGCGTTTCCGGCTATCCGGACCATGTGGACGACCACCAGCTCATTATCAACACGCTGGCGGAGTATTTGGCGTAACTGCTGAATTGAGAATTGAAAATGGAGAATGGAAAATGAATGTGAGATTTTCCGTTCTCCATTTCTTTTTACGCCAAACGCACATGATAATTGCGGAACCACCGGTCGAGCTGGATGATATATGCGAAAATCTGCGGTGTTCGCATGAGCTGACCGAACCACGGCTCGGCAAGGCTTTCCGGGCGTTCCATCAGATTTTGCACGGCGCTGTGGTCGAACAGGGAGGCCGCAGTCGAGTTCGGGTCAGCGAAGATGCGGCGCACATAGTCCGCGCACAGGCGGGTGTAGACTGGATGAAATGTTTTCGGATACGGGCTTTTCTTGCGGAAAACGATGTCTTTGGGCAGTTCACCGGCAAAGGCTCGGCGCACGATGCCTTTTTCGCGGCCATCGAGCGACTTGAACGCCCACGGCATATTGTAGGCGTATTCAACGATGCGGTGGTCGCAGAACGGCACGCGCACCTCAAGGCCGGAATACATACTCATGCGGTCCTTGCGGTCGAGCAGGGTGGCCATGAACCAGTCGAGGTTGAGCACGAACATTTCGCGCATCCGGGCGGCCTTTTTGTCATCGGAGGACAGCTTTGGCGCACGATCACAGGTGTCGCGGTAGTGCTGGCGCACAAATTCCCCGCCGTTCCGCACGGCATCGGGCGCGAGCAGGCCGAGCCGCAGTCCGACCGACCGCGACCACGGGAACGTATCCTCGAAAAGAATTTCCTCACGGTGATACCACGGATAGCCGCCGAACAGCTCGTCGGCGCACTCGCCGGACAGGCAGACGGTCGTGCCGCCGCGCTTGACGGCCGCGCAGAACAGCAGCAGGGAAGAGTCCACATCGGCCATGCCGGGCAGCGCACGCGCATCCGTCGCGGGGAGCAGGGCAGCGCACAGCGCCTCGGGCTCGAGCACGATGCGGTGGTGGTGTGTGCCGAGAAAATCCACCATCTGATCGATATACAAATCGTCACTGTTTGGCTGAAAAATACTCTTTGTAAAATATTTATCGTTGTCCCGATAATCCACCGACCATGTGTGCAGCGTTTCGCCGCGCGCCGCGTAATCTTTCGCCGCCAGCATGGACAGGATGGACGAATCCAGCCCGCCCGAGAGGAAGCACGCCAGCGGCACATCGCTGACAAGCTGGCGCCGGGCGGCATCGCAGATGAGCTCATGCGTGCGCTCGATGGTGGTTTGCAGGTCGTCCTCGTGCTCGTGCGCTTCGAGCTGCCAGTAAGCGTGATCGGTAAAGTTTTCCGGAGTCAAAACGGCAAAATGTCCGGGGAGCAGCGACTTTATCTGCCGGAAAACGCCGGATTCCGGCGGGCGCGCCGGCCCGAGCAGCAGCAGCGTTCGCAGGCCGTCCTCGTCGATGACGGGCTCGATCTCCGGGTGGCACAGCACGGTGTCGATGGTCGAACCGAACGTCAGGCCGCTGCGTGTCGGCGCGAAAAACAGCGGCTTTACGCCCAGCCGGTCGCGGCAGAGCGTTAACCGGCGCTCGCGCTTTTCCCACAGGGCAAAGGCGAAAATGCCGTTCAGGCGCGCGAACGCCTCGGTTCCCCATTCGAGGTAAGCGTGGAGCAGCACTTCGGTGTCCGAATGGCCGGAAAATACATGGCCGCGCGTGAGCAGTTCAGCGCGTAATTCCAAGGTGTTATATAACTCTCCGTTATAAATAAGAACAGTATTCCTGTCGGGAGAGGCCATCGGCTGCTGCCCGCCGTCCGGGTCGATAACGATCAGCCGCCGGTGTATGAGCGCCGCATCCTCGTCAAAATACGTTCCCTCGGCATCCGGGCCGCGCGGCGTGAGCGTGCGCTTCATGCCGTGCAGGATGGGCCCGCCGCGGCGTGCATCCCGTTCAAAATCCACAAAACCGCCGATACCACACATAGGCAGTTCCTCCTGAAAATAGTGATTTCTTTCTTTTATATGCACCCGAAACGGGAAATATGAGGTGGAATCCGAAATTTTTTTAAAAAGGAAAGCGCTGGCGGAAGAATGTGCGGTTTGCGTGCAATCTGCGTTCATTTTTGCCGAGGATTGGAAGAAACGCACAAAAATTGGCGGCAGGATTTTATCAGTAAAAAGAATGTTAAATCCTTGACAAATGGTTTCCGGCCGCTATAATAGAGATAGACATGCTCCAAACAAGGGTATCGCTGGGCGCGGCGCTGCGGCCAATAACCGTGTGCGCTGTGTTTTTGTGCGTGCCCGCTAATCACATTTATTTTTGGGAGGTTTATGGCATGGATTTTAGGCTTACAAAAGAAGAAGCACTGTTCCAGAAGATGTGCCGCGAGTTCGCTCTGAACGAAGTAGAGCCGATCGCAGCTGAGATCGATGCGGAAGAGCGCTATCCGGAGGAAACCGTTCAGAAGCTGATGAAGTACGGCCTGATGGGCATTCAGTTCCCGAAGGAAGTCGGCGGCTCCGGCGGTAACTATATCTGCTATTCTATCGCTATCGAAGAGATGAGCCGCGTATGCGGTACCACCGGCGGCATCATGTCCGCTCACGGCACCCTCGGCGCATGGCCGATCTACGCATTCGGTACTCCTGAGCAGAAGGAGAAGTGGCTGCGCCCGCTGATCGAGCCTAAGGAAGGCGCAAAGATCGGTGCATTCGGCCTGACCGAGCCGAACGCAGGTACCGACTCCGCTGCACAGCAGACCGTTGCTGTAAAGCAGGAGGACGGCTCCTACATCATGAACGGCTCCAAGGTGTTCATCACCGGCGGCGGCCGTGCTGATACCTACGTTGTATTTGCAATGACCGACAAGACCAAGGGCAACAAGGGCATTTCCGCCTTTATCGTTGACAAGGACGACCCGGGCTTCTCCATCGGCAAGATCGAGCACAAGATGGGCATCCGCGGCTCTCAGACCGCAGAGCTGATCTTCGAGGACGTTCATCTGCCGGCAGACCGTCTGCTGGGCAAGGAGAACGGCGGCTTCAAGATCGCTATGATGACTCTGGACGGCGGCCGTATCGGTATCGCTTCTCAGGCTCTGGGTATCGCACAGGGCGCTCTGGATAAGGCTATCCAGTACATGAAGGAGCGCGTACAGTTCGGCAAGACGCTGGACAAGTTCCAGGGCCTGCAGTGGATGGTAGCCGACATGGCAACCCAGATCGATGCTGCCCGCCTGCTGGTTCGCCGCGCTGCGTTCAACCACGACGTTGGCCTGCCGTTCACCAAGGAAGCTGCTATGGCTAAGCTGTACGCTTCTGAGGTTGCAATGGACGTTACCACCAAGTGCGTACAGATCTACGGCGGCTACGGCTATATCCGTGAGTATCCGATGGAGCGCATGATGCGTGATGCCAAGATCACCGAGATCTACGAGGGCACTTCTCAGGTTCAGAGAATGGTCATCGCTGGTCAGGTTCTGCGCTAAGAAAAGGAGGAAAACTGAACTATGAAGGCAATTGTTTGTGTAAAGCAGGTTCCGGATACCTCCGGCAA
>CAKSVR010000064.1 GCA_934504345.1 uncultured Agathobaculum sp.
AAGAGCCGCGCGCCGTGCTCCTCAAGACCGGTTATGCACCTCTCGTCCAGAAGTACATCGTCGACCAGCTTTCCAAAACTGGGCGCCCCGGTGAGTGCCAGCGCGGCGTTTACCTGCCGGGCAACGGCACCTACCGTCTGGCGGATGGTCGGCATGTCACCGTGTGGAACGGACGTGTCGCAGGTTCGACCAAGCTCGAAGTTCCGTATATGATCAAGCCGAACGACAGCTATCGCATTACGAACAGTATCGACAGACCGGTGCCGACTCTGGTCAGGACGTTGCTTGAGAACGATGCAGCTCTGATTTTACCTGTGGCCTATGCCTCCCTTGTCTCGCGCCGCGATGTCCTGACTGCCGAGCAGCATCCGCTGCAGGGCGGTCTGTACATAACCGGCGTTCAGTCGAGCGGCAAGACGACGCTTGCCCGTCGTGTCTTCGGATACACCGAACGCATCGGAACCCCCGGCAAGGCGGCTCTCGTGCTCGAGGCGGTGAGCACAGAAGCATCCGTGCGCGACATGCTTTCGGAAAACCCGGGCTGCATCGTGATCATCGACGACCTCGCCAAGTCCTCCTCGCGCACCATCGAAGCGCATCGTAAGAAGCTCGGCGGAGCGATGCTCCGTCTGGCTGCCAACGAAGGCGACTCTACCAAGAAGGGTAAAACCGGCAAGACCGATCATCGCGACTGCGCCGCCGGAATTGCCTTGACGGCTGAGTTTGTACTGGACGGCATTTCTGAGCTCACGCGCAGTATTTTCGTGTACCTTGACAAAAAGTTACATCTGACCGAGGACGTCCGTCCTGCTCTGATCGGAGCAATCCTCGAGGATTTCGCAGACTGGTTTGCAGATAATTACGAGCATGCCATCGAACTGCTTCATAAAATCGCCGACTCACCGGATATTCTAAAAAATCTCCGTGTTGACGGTGCAGATGAGTTTGCTGAGCTGCTCACGCGCGAGCGCCGCATTCAGGATAATCTCGCGTTGCTCCGGTGGGCCTTTGTGTGCCTGATCGAGATGATTAAAGAGCGCATAGATCTGCCTTCCGACGTCGAGCATGCTCTCCGCAGAAAATTCTGGGAGGCCGTTCACTGCTCTGTCCGCAAGCAGGTGGAGGAATTCGCCAAGATCCAGTCGCACCTCAAGGAGGGGAATATTGCTTTCCTCCTTTGCGAAGCGGTCGACTCCGACGAGTTTAACCTGTGCCGGAAAAAGTCGAACCTCTTCAAACGAAACGGGATCATCTGGAAGGAGGACAAGCGCGGAAGGCCTGTTGAGGTCGGCATCAAACCGACCGCGCTCGTTCAGTTTATCCGTAATCAGAACGGCTATCAGAACTTCTCCAGCCGAAAAATTACTAACTATCTGAAGGATATCGGTGCTTTAACGCTGCAGGAGGAAAAGAGCAACACCTGCCACCTGGGAACGGATAAAAAAGGCCGCATTCTGCCGCGAGTCCTGCGGATTGATGTGCAGACACTGCGTGACAACGCCGAGAAATATGAACTTTTCGCAGAACAGGCGCGCGAATAAGCCTACTTTCAGTATACCACCGGTGGCATCGAGCCGCAATACAGGCGCGGTTCCGCCGGTGTCCACTATAACCAAAATCCGGTTATTCCCCACCGTCGTATATATAGTATAGTATTGGAAATAATATACAATGCCTCATCAATCCACCCGTGCAAATCAAAGGAGGAACCCCCATGCCCAAAATCAATCCCACCTGCCCGCTCCCCGACATCCGCGAAGCGCGCATTGATCCGACCCTGCCGGTGAACGAGCGGCTGCGCCTGTTCGCCGCCGCTATCGGTGATCCGCACCGCTTCCGCGTAGGAGATACCGAGGTCGAGGTACTGTTCGATGACAGCGCGCCCAGTCTGCAAATCCGCCTTACCGATATGTGCAGACAGCTGCAATAGTGTCAAAAACCGGATAATATATCTTGAAACTTGCGGTACGCTGCGCGCTGTGGTACAATAAATGTGCAAAACACAGCCATCAGCGTGCCGCCTGTTTTTTGAAGGAGGCACACAAAATGGCACGCAAAAGTAAATACGAAAAACCATCCAACAAGTTATCCACAGCCCTGTGGAAACCGGCGCTCTATATCCGTCTGTCCCGCGAGGACGGCGACCGCGAGGAAAGCAACAGCATTGCCAGTCAGCGCGAGCTGCTGACCGAGTTCACAGACGCACAGAACGACATGACTGCTCCCCGTCTATACACCGATGACGGCTACACCGGCACCGATTTCGACCGCCCGGACTTTCAGCGTATGCTTGGTGACCTGCGTGCAGGCCTCGTCAACTGTGTCATCGTCAAGGACCTGTCGCGTTTCGGCAGAAACTACGTCGGTGTCGGCGAATATCTGGAGCATGTATTTCCGCTGCTGAACGTGCGCTTTATCTCGGTCAGCGACAGCGTGGACAGCTATCTCGACCCGCGTTCGGTGAACAATCTCGTCGTGCCGTTCAAAAATATCATCAACGACGAATACTGCCGCGATATCTCAAACAAGGTCCGTGCTTCGCTTGATTTGAAGCGCCGGCAGGGCAAATTCATCGGCTCGTTCGCATCCTACGGCTACCGCAAAGACCCGAATGACCACAGCCGTCTGCTGATTGACGAACCGGCTGCCGCCGTTGTCCGCGATATTTTTGACTGGTTCATCGGCGGCACAAGCGTACTCGGCATCGCAAAGCGACTGAACGAACGGGGCATCCCAAATCCATCCGCCTACAAACGGCAGCACGGCATGAACTACCGCCATCCGACCTCGGACACGCTGGACGGGCTTTGGCCTGACAGTTCGGTACGCCGCATTCTACGCAATCCGCTGTACACCGGCACGATGGTGCAGGGCAAAAACCGCATGAAAAGCTATAAGCTGCATGTCAGCGAGGCCGTGCCCGAGGAGGACTGGATCACTGTCGAGCAGACGCACGAGGCTATCATCTCAAGCGAGCTGTTCGCCAAAGCGCAATCCCTGTTCGCCCGCGATACGCGCACCGCACCGGCGCAAAAGCAGGTCTACCTGTTCTCCGGCTTTCTTCGCTGCGCGGACTGCGGCAAGGCAATGAACCGAAAGCTGATTTCGCAGCCGCATCGCGACTATTACTACTATATCTGCTCGACGTTCAAAAAACAGCACAGCGGCGCCTGCACGAAGCATACCATCCGCAGCGACCGTCTGGAGCAGGCCGTGCTCGAAACGCTCCGCAGCCAGATCGCGCTGGCGGTCGAGATGGACGAGCTGATTGCCGAGATCAACCGCAGCGGCGCGCGCAGCCGTTCCGCAGACCATCTGCAAACCGAGCGGGCACAGCTTGAAGCCGAGCGCGAACGCATCGAGCAGATGAAGCTATCTCTATACCCAGACTGGAAAGCCGGTGACATCTCCCGTGAGGAATATCATCGGCTGAAAACGCAGTTCGAACAGCAGCAGACCAAGCTGGATACGCGCATCGCTTCCCTGCAAACGCGCATTGACGAGGTGCAGAACGGCGTGGATGAGACCAACTCGTTCCTGTCGCAGTTCGCCAAATACCGCAGCCTGCAAACGCTGACGCGCGAGGTCGTTGTCGAGCTGATCGACATGATTTATGTACACGAAGGCGGTAAAATCACAATTAAATTCAAATTTTCGGATGCCTATGCGGCCGCACAGGATTATATTCAAAAGCACGGAAAGACCGCATAGTCCTAAAACGCCATCTTCCCCCGCCGCCTGCGACACGCTCTCCGCGCTGCTGGAGGATCTCGGCGCACAGCCGCGGGATTTCGACTGCATCGTCACCGGCGACCTCGGGCACATCGGCGCGGACCTGCTGCTGACTCTTCTGCGCGGGGACAACATCGACCTGTCCCCGGTCTACTCGGACTGCGGCAGTCTGCTGTTCGGCAGCGGACAGGATGCCCATGCGGGCGGCTCGGGCTGCGGCTGCTCGGCGGCGGTGCTGTGCGGCCCGCTGCTGCGCGATATGCACCGCGGCAGGCTCCGCCGGCTGGTATTCGCGGGCACGGGCGCGATGATGAGCCCAACCTCAATACAGCAGGGACAGCCCATCGCAGGCATCTGTCACGCCGTTGTGCTGGAAAGGAGCGAAGCATGAACTACCTTAACGCATTCTGGGTCGGCGGGCTCATCTGCGCGCTGTGTCAGGTGCTCATCGACAAGACCAAGCTGACACCGGCACGCATCCTCGTGTCGCTGGTGGTGCTGGGCGTAGCCTTGCAGGGCCTCGGCTGGTATCAGCCGGTGGTGGACTATGCAGGCGCGGGCGCGACTGTGCCGCTGCTGGGCTTCGGGTACTCGCTGGCGAAAGGCGTGGCAAAGGCCGTCGCAGAGAGCGGCCTGCTGGGTGTGTTCACCGGCGGCGTGACCGGCGCGGCGGGCGGCATTGCGGCGGCTATCGTGTTCGGCTGTCTGTTCGCGCTGCTGGCAAAGCCGCAGGCAAAATCCTGAAAACAACAAAACGGCAAAAAACGCTCCCGCCCGGAAACCTCATTCCAAGCGGGAGCGTTCTTGCAGCCTTTACTTTATCCGATGACACATACCACGGTCATGATCATTGCACATACCACTGCCGCTGCGCTGACCGTACGCACCTTGAGCATCGCACCATCGGCGGCCTGCTGTTCTTCTCCCAACAGCCAGCCCGGACGGAAATAGAACAAGACACCCAGTACAAACAATACACCGATGCTGACCCAGTCATAAATTTGCATTTTTTATGCCTCTCTTCCTCATTTCCGCAACCTTACTCTCTCTTTTTTCCTCATTTCCCTCTCTGCGACGAGAGGACGCGCCGTGTGCTCGACCGGCTGCGATCCGCCGCGCACCTGCGCTCGATGCCCGCGCCTGTATGCACGGGGCTCCCCCTGCCGATCACCCTTCCGCCGGGTGATTCTTTTTTATCAGGTTGATATTATTTTATCACAATCGTTTGCGAAAAACAATGATTCCGCCGGTATCTGCAACATTTTCTCCGATTTAGCCAATTATCTTTCCGTGTTTTTGTCGATATAACTTGACTTTTTGTGCATTTTACCTGCAAATCTTCTCTTGTTTTACTGCACATTTTCAGGTATACTATCAAAAAACGCACTTTTCATCGCTGTTTGGGAGGAGGAACATTTCCAAATGCTGTATTCCGAAAATAAAAAGCGCGGCTTCACGCTCGTGGAGCTCATCGTTGTGCTGGTTATTTTAGCCATCCTCGCCGCGCTGCTCATTCCCGCCCTGACCGGGTATATCGACAAGGCGAAAAAAGATCAGGTCATCGCAGAAACGCGAATGCTCCATGAAGCCGTGCAGACGGAGATGGTGGAGATTTACGGCTCGAATGCCGCATGGAAGCAACAGAATCTAAGTATACTCGCTTCCGACAGGAGCACCCCTATCACCGGCGGGCAATTTTTAGGCAGTCAGACGGATGCAAAGAACCGCTATGATGAGATCGTCAAGCTGGCTGAAATCCCGAGCTCCGCGAAATTTTTAATCCTTGTGAACGGACAGGCCAAAATCCATGCCATCATCTATAATTCCGGTCGCGGCTATATCGGCGTATATTTTCAGGATACACAGCAGTATGCTGCAT
This sequence comes from uncultured Agathobaculum sp., assembly GCA_934504345.1. Taxonomy (GTDB): domain Bacteria; phylum Bacillota; class Clostridia; order Oscillospirales; family Butyricicoccaceae; genus Agathobaculum. The sequence goes on from CAKSVR010000064.1 coordinate 5,612, forward strand.
ATAAACTCGGTGATACCACCGATTACGGTACTGTGAATGATGATGCATATTCTTACTATTACAGTTCTGTATATTACAATACAGTGGTTGACGAAACACTTAATCCCAATGACAAAAACTTTACAGCTATCTATCCGTGGTCTTGTCCCGGTTTACGATATATGTTATACATCGGAGCGTATGAATATTAACCAAACTCCCCGCCACCCGGCGGGGAGTTTTTTACCTTTTTTAGAGAAAATATGCGTTTTCCTTGCGTTCCTCGGTGTAATACTGCTCCAGCATGGCCGTGTGCGACAGAAAATCCGGGTCATCGAACTTCTTTGCGCCGGTCGGGCAGTAGGTCGTGCAGGCACAGCATTTGATGCACGTTCCGGGGATTTCCGTCGGGTTTTCCGGGTCGATCGCGCCCATCGGACACAGCTTGGCGCACAGACCGCACTTTTCGCACAGCACTGCCGCCGTGCTCGGCTTTGCCTTGAGGAATTTCGCGGGTGTTTTGTCCGTCTTGAGCGGCGTGTAGTAAGCCGCCTCCGCATCGCCGGGCACCTCGGGCGCCTTGAACTCGCCCTCGCTCCTCAGCTTGAGCGCCACGCCCTGTGCCAGCATACGCAGCTCACCGAGGTCTGCCGCATCCGGTCGGCCCGCCGCAAGCCTGTCCGAGAAAACGTGCCGGCACAGGAATGCACCGCCCGCCGCAGGCTTGAAGCCGTTTTTCGTCAGCAGCGCGCACATTTCAGCCAGCGCATTGTCGTATGCGCGGCCGCCGTAGGTGACGAGCGCCAGCGCCGGTGTGCCCGTGCCGTGCAGGATGCGTGCAAAGTCCGGCGAAATCTTGTTCGGCAGTTTTCCGGCATACACCGGGCAGCCGAATACGACCAGCTCATCCGCGGCAAACGAATACTCCTGTGCACGGTCGGACGGCGTGTTGAGCGATATGTAGCGGCTCTCGGCCTTGAACAGCCGCGCCAGCTCCGCCGCCGCCGTCTGGACTACGGTTTTTGTGCTCCCTGCCGGGCTGAAATACACGCCCGTAACTGTTTTGATGTTCATTGTCTTTCCTGTCCTCCTGATTCCGCTCACTCTGTTATCTCAATGCGAAATACGTTGATGGTGTCCACATCCGGGCAGCAGAACACCGCCGTACCGGCCTCCTGACCCGGAATGCTGCCGCCGTAGCGCAGAATGTCGATGTACGGGAACGCAGCGTGCATCGCCATCGGGCAGAGCTGCCCGCGCTCGGTGTCAAAGTCGAAGCTGTCGCCTATCTTATGCCCGCGGTGACAGCCATGCGGCCCTTTCCGGTCGATAAGGGTGATCTTGATCTTCGGTCGGCTCATTTGCGCCACGGCTCCTCCCCCTGATGCACGATCTCCATCTGGCACAGGCGCATCGCGTTCAGCGCGGTGTCATGCGACTCCGGCGTAACGCACGCGCAGAGCGCCGCATCCACTGTGATGTCCGCCTCCGGGAATGCCGCCTTGCACAGCATCGCGTTGGAGATCACGCAAATGCCGGTGCATACGCCAACCAGTTCGATCTCGGTCGGCTCCTCGGGCAGCGCACGGAGCGCATCCAGCAGGGCGAACGAGCCGAATGTCGGCTTGCCGATGATGTGCGAAGCCGGAATGCCGTCCACCGCTGCGGCGATGGCATCATCCGGCTCGCGGCCCTCCGTACCGGCGATGCAGTGCGGCACCGGCAGGTGACGGCCCTCACGGGTCTGCATATAGTCCGGCCGGTGGGTGTCCAGCGTGACGAACAGGCTCTCGCGCGGCGTGTTCCTTGCCTTTTCCGCCACATACGGCACGATGGCGCGGGCCTCGGGCGTGCCGAGCGGGCCGGTGATGAAGTCCTTCTGCATATCCACTACGATAAGTATTTTCATAGCGCTTCTCCTTTGCGTAGTGGTTATAGTATAGCATCGTTTGCGCGGATTTTCCATGCGTTTTTGCATTTTAGCGAGTGCTAACTGTAAGCATTCCGCTTACGAAGCAGGAGGAACTCGCCTGCGCGGCAGTCTTTTCCTCGGCAGCCGTTTTCCGGTGCACACGAGTTGCGAATGCGATACGCCGTTTCCGGACGGGGAGTTTCGCCGCCTGCGGGCGGCGGGAGAACGGCGCTCCCGCGCGGGGCCTAAGAGGGTAGACAACCTACGGTTTTCCACCCTCTTAGGAAGCTCCCCTTTTCCCTTTGGCAGCCTCGCGAACGAGCCTTACGGCTCTACTTCATAGGTAACTCGCATAAAGGAACGGGTATCGGCTCACGTTTCCCGCATTGTCGCGGCGTTATCGCGGCAGATTGCACGGGTTTTGCGTAAAGGCAGTGTAGCAGACCGTTAACGGCTTGAGCGCAGCCGAGAGAGGAATGGTCGGCGTTAAGCCGAGCCTATCAGGTGGTAACGGTACTGCCGTTCTCTTTTTTCGGTCCCACCTCTAAGTAGGAACGGAACGTTCCGTCGCTCCGAGGTTGCCCAAAAAGGGCGGAAGATGGAGTCCCAAGAGGATAGAAACCACCGTAGGGGGTGTCTATCCTTTTGGAAACCGTTCCCGCCGTCCGCAGACGGCGAAACTCCCCAGCCCGGCAACGGCGTATTGCTCCGCAACTCGTGTGCACCATATAAAGAGTGCCGAGGAATAAGCTGCCGCCCAGTCACGGCGCAGCCCTCACGCGCCTCGCGTACCCCGGAAATCGGCTGCCGCTAAATGGACTGCGCTGCTGTGCCGTTTACCCGATGAAGCTGTCCATCCGGTCTGCCGCCTTGTGCAGCGTGTGCTCCGCACGATGCGCTGCGTGCTTCGCACTCCGCCGCATCGACGGGTTGAGCATCGCGCCCGCCGCTACCATCGAAACCACCGCTCCTGCCATCGCGCCTGTCGCAATGCCCGAAATAAAGGGAGATACCCGCATAAAAGTTCTACCGCCTTTCATAAATTTTGATAAGAACAGTATGCCCGCTCGTCCCTCAAATTTTACAAAGCAAAAAAATGTTTGTTTGGCACAATCGACTATTTACAATTCCCCTGTCATATTATATAATTATCATAACAATCCGCCTTTAAGGTGCGGCCTGTGAGCCGCGCAAGGCAGAAAACAGTGCATACGCCGTCAGCCGTAGAAGATTCAGGGGGACAGGTGTAATATTTCGTGCGGCTTTCTGCTAACTTTTCGGTGGTGGAGAGTCATTTTTTTGCAATTTTTTGAAGGGAGGCGGCAGATTGACCGAACCCAAGATCATTCTCGATCAGGACGGCGTTCGCCGTGCTTTGACCCGTATCGCGTTCGAGATCGTGGAGAAAAACAAGGGCGTGGAACACCTGCTGCTCGTCGGCGTGAAAACGCGCGGCATCTATCTGGCGCAGCGCATCGCCGCCAAGCTGGGCGAGGTCGAGGGAACGGCGCCGCCCGTGCTCGAGCTGGACGTTACACCGTGGCGCGACGATATGCCCCGCACAGATACTCCCCTGCCCGAAGCCGACCCGCGCATTGCGGGCGCGACTGTCATCATCGTGGATGATGTGCTGTACACCGGCCGCACCGTGCGTGCCGCCATCGAGGCCATCTCCCACAGAGGACGCGCCGAGCGCATCCAGCTGGCGGTGCTGGTCGATCGCGGCCACCGCGAACTGCCCATCCGCCCGGATTATATCGGCAAAAACCTGCCTACTGCGCGTGATGAGCGCGTTTGTGTCCGTCTGACCGAGGTAGACGGCGAAGATAATGTAAACATTCAGAGCAACTCGTAAGTTAAGGCAATACCGCATAATTGAACAAGAGTGATTTACGAGTAAATTTTGCGTACTGACGAGGCACAGTTTTGCGGTAATACTTGATGTATTACCGTGAAACTGCAACAAAGTCAGGACACAAAATTTCCGCAAAGCACCGCCGCTTTAATTGTGCGGTGTTGCCTTAATTGCACCTGAGAAAGGAAGAACACCATGTCTATCCAAACCTTAGTAGAAAAGATCAAGGAAAAGGGCAACCCGACCGTAGCAGGTCTGGATGCTCGGCTGGAGTACATCCCGCAGCACATTTCCGGCCGCAACATGATGCTGCACGGCGAAACGCTGCGCGCTGCCGCAGAGAGCGTCGTAGCCTTCAACTGCGGTCTGATCGATGCGCTGTGCGACATCGTTCCGGCGGTAAAGCCGCAGGCTGCGTATTACGAGCTGCTCGGCTCCTACGGCGCGATGGCGCTCAAGGAAACCATCGATTACGCGCACGCCAAGGGTATGTATGTCATCGGCGACATCAAGCGCAACGACATCGGCGCGACCGCGACCGCTTACGCAGAGGCATACCTCGGCAAGACCCGTGTCGGCGACACCGAGATTGCACCGTACGGCTGCGATTCGGTTACCGTAAACGGCTACCTCGGCACGGACGGCGTAGAGCCGTTCCTCAAGGAGTGCCGCAATCGCGAGAAGAGCCTGTTCATGCTGGTCAAGACCTCCAACCCGTCCTCCGGCGAGCTCCAGAACCGCGATATGGAGGGCAAGCCGCTCTACGCCCGCATGGCCGAGATGGTCGCCAAGTGGGGCGAGGGTCTGGATACGCCGTGCGGCTACAACCAGATCGGTGCCGTAGTCGGCGCGACCTACCCCGAGGAGCAGAAGATCATCCGTGAGCTGCTGCCGAAGAGCTACTTCCTCGTACCGGGCTACGGCGCACAGGGCGCGACCGCAAAGGACATCGCCAATGCGTTCAACGACGACGGCCTCGGCGCTATCGTAAACTCCTCCCGCGGCATCATGTGTGCATGGAAAAAGACCGGCAATAACGGCGAGGACTACAAGGAAGCCGCCCGCGCAGAAGCCATCCGGATGCGCGATGATATTGTCGCAGCAATCAAGTAATTGAAAATGGAGAATGGAAAATGGAGAATTGACCTTTTCTTTCACTTTTCCGCTTTTCATTCTCCCATTCACAATATAAAAAGCAAAATGGAAAATCACTATGTTCATTTTCCATTTTCCATTATCAATTCTCAATTTTTCAAAATGGGAGATACAAGAATGAAGAAAGCATACTTACTGCTGGCGGACGGCACTCTGTTTGAGGGTACCGCAGTCGGCTACGAAGGACAGAGCATCGGTGAGGTCGTATTCAACACCGGCATGGCCGGCTATCAGGAGGTTCTGACCGACCCGTCCTATTTCGGTCAGGTCGTTACCATGACGTACCCGCTCGTCGGCAACTACGGCATCAACTTCGATGACTACGAATCCCGCAAGAGCTGGGTTTCCGGCTTCATCATGCGCGAGATGTGCGAATATCCGTCCAACTGGCGCTGCAAGGTAACGCTCGACGAGTACCTCAAGGCGCAGAAGGTCGTTGGCCTTGCCGGCATCGACACCCGCCGTCTGACCCGCAAGCTGCGCGGCGAGGGCGTTATGAACGGCGTGATCTACACCGAGGGCTTTGAGCCGGACGAGCAGACCATCGC
>CAKSVR010000065.1 GCA_934504345.1 uncultured Agathobaculum sp.
ACGGCAAATTCTATTTAATGCGCGCTGCCGCGCGATATGATGAAATTGGTTCAATACCGACTTTTTTGACAAACTGAAACGAGAGGTCTTTTGACCTCTCGTTTTTTCGTTTAGTACGGCTCGAAATCGAAATACGCGAGCAGACCGTTATAAATGCCCTGTGCAAAGCCGAACGGATCATTTTCCAGCTTCATCGCATCGGAAGCGTTCGTCAGATACGCCAGCTCGACCAAAATCGCGGGCATCCGGGTGCGCCGCAGCACATACAGGCTCGGCCGGATACGCACGCCGTTATCCCGCGTGCCAACACGGTTCACGATGCTGGTCAGAACGTGCCGGGCCAGCCAGTATGCCTGCGAGCTGTCCTGATAGACATACACCTCGGTGCCGTTGACAGCCGGATTCGTGTTCGCGTTGCAGTGGATGCTGATGAAGTAATCGGCGGGCCATTCGTTCGCCAGCCGCACGCGCTCGGCAAGGCTGGTAGCGTTGCTCGTGCCGAGGATCTCATCGGGCGTATTGCGGCTCAGCCGCACCTCGAAGCGCGGGTCGGCGCGGAGCAGGTCGGCCAGATACACGCCGACCGCATAGGTCACATCCTGCTCGAGCAGTCCGTTTCCCTCCGCGCCGGTGTTGGGCCCGCTCGGATTGTGTCCCTGATCGACAAAAATCTTGATCGCCAAGTTCTCACCTCCTCATGTCAGCTTATGCGGCGGTGCGGCGGAATGCCCGTGCTTGACGATGGAGAACCGCCGTGTTATGCTGTAAGAAAAGGAGGAGGGACAGCTATGAAACTGTGCATCAAACAGAAAATCTTTTCGTGGGTAGATCGCTTCACCGTGTTTGATGAAACCGGCGCGGACAAATACTACGTCGAGGGCGAATTTTTCTCGTGGGGAAAGAAGCTGCACGTTACCGACCTGACCGGCCGGGAAACTGCATTCATCCAGCAGAAGGTGTTCAGCATGATGCCGCGCTTCTTTGTGTACATAGACGGCGTGGAGCGTGCCGAGATCGTCAAGCGGTTTACGTTTTTCTTCGAAAAGTACGAGATAGAGGGGCTTGACTGGACGATCGAGGGCGATTTCTGGGCGCATGAATACCATATCACGCAGAATGGCCGCGAGGTCGTGTCCATCCGCAAGGAATGGTTCACATGGGGCGACTGCTACGCGCTGGACATCGCAGATCCGGCGGATGAGATGCTTGCGCTGGCGGTCGTGCTGGCTGTCGATGCGGTACACGCACAGGCGAACGCGGCTGCGGCACAGCACTGAGAGGGAACGACATGACAGAGATAAACCAGGATTTTGTGGACAGCGTACTGCATCCGCGTGCGCCGGAAACCAATAAAAACGACTACGGCCGCATCCTGTGCGTGTGCGGCTCGGCGGGATATACAGGCGCGGCGTATTTCTCCGCGCAGGGCGCGGTACGCATGGGCAGCGGCATCGTGACATTGGCGACACCCGAGGGCGCATGGCCGGTGCTGGCAGTCAAGCTGAACGAACCGGTCGTGCGGCCCATGCCGCAGGAGGAAAACGGACTGTTCTCCATCGAGGCGCTGCCCAAGCTGCTCGCGCTTGCCGAAAAGGCGGATGCACTGCTCATCGGCTGCGGGCTGGGCCGCTCGGATACGCTGACCGAGATCGTCTGTACGCTGCTCGAAAAGGCAGCGTGTCAGATCGTACTCGATGCGGACGGCATAAATGCCATCACGGCGCATAAGGATATACTGCGGCGGACGGCAAAGCCGGTCGTGCTCACGCCGCATGCGGGCGAGTTCGCGCGGCTCAGCGGCAAGCCGGATGCGGATGCCGAGGATGCGGCGCGCTTTGCACAGGAATACCGCTGCGTGGTGCTCTACAAGGGACACCGCACGCGTATTTTCACGCCGGACGGCGCGGCGTACCGCAATACCTCGGGCAATCCGGGCATGGCAAAGGGCGGCAGCGGCGATGTGCTGGCGGGTATGCTCGTATCGCTGTGCGGACAGGGCATCGAGGCCGTTTCGGCGGCGTGTGCGGCGGCATGGCTGCACGGCAGAGCCGGCGACAGGGCCGCGAATGCGCTCAGCGAGTACGGCATGACACCGAGCGATATGCTGGCGCAGCTGCCGCTGCTGCTGAAACGCTACAATTCAAGGGAGTGGTGATCTGAACAGATGGCTGTGTGGTCTGGCGGCGCTTGTTCTGCTCTGCGGCTGCGGCCGTTCGGCGGAACAGAGCGCGGAGGATGTGCGTGTGCATTTTGCGGCGCTGGACAGCTGTACGGCGCATTTGAAAATAATTTCGGATCTTGACGAATCCGTACTGGAATTTGAAAGCGACTATGTCTATAATAGAGAGGACAGCGATTCTTTTATGCTGACCGCGCCGGAGTCGGTCGCGGGTATCGGCGGGCGCATCTCGGGTGAAGAGAACGGCGCATTCACGCTGCAATACAACGATCTGCAGCTGGATGACATCGCGCCGCGCAGCACCGGCATGACACCGGCAGACGGCTGGTTCTGTCTGCTGAATGATCTGCGGTATCATACGCCCGCACAGATATGGAGCGAGCACACGAACGGCGAGAGTCTGCTCGTGCTGCGCTACGAGAACGCGGAGGACGATACAGCAAAGCAGGTATGGCTGCGGCAGAGCGACTTGCAGCCGGTCTGCGCTGAGCTGTATGAGGAGGGCAGACTGGTGCTCACCATACAGGTGGAATCCTGTCAGTAAAAAGGGAGCGGCGCACAGCCGCTCTGTTGGAGTGACGAAAATAATGGAAGCAAATCAACACCGCACCTGGGCGGAGATCGACCTCGGTGCGATCGAGCATAACTATCGCGTGATCTGCGAGCAGGCGCAGGCGCCTGTGCTGTGCGTTGTCAAGGCGGATGCCTACGGCCACGGTGCGGTTCGGGTCGCGAAGCGGCTGGAGCAGATGGATGCACCGTATTTTGCGGTAGCGACCATCCCGGAGGGCGTGGAGCTGCGCGAGGCGGGTATCGAAACGCCTATCCTCATCCTTGGCTATGTGGATGAGCATGATATGGACACGGCGGCGCAGTACGGCATCACCGTGCCGGTGTACGACCGCGAAACCGCAGAGCTTATCAGCGCAGCGGCTGTCCGCACGGGCAAGCCCGTTACCGTACATTACAAGCTGGATACCGGCATGACACGCCTCGGCTTTCCGTCGTGGGAGTGTGAACAGACGGTGCAGGACATTCTGGCGTGCGCCAAGCTGCCGGGTCTTATCAGCGAGGGCATTTTCACGCACTTTGCGGTGGCCGATGTGCCCTCGGGCGAGGCGTACACGGAATTGCAGTACAAGCGCTTCTCGGATGTCTGCGAGGGTCTGCAAGAGGCCGGTCTTGACCTGCCGCTGCGCCACTGTGCGAACAGCGGTGCCATCCAGAGCTACGAGAAGATGCATTGCACGATGACCCGTGCGGGCATCATCCTGTACGGCTATCGCCCGGATGCCTCCGTGCCGCCGGTGCTCGACCTCAAGCCCGCGATGACGGTCAAGGCGCGTGTGGTACAGGTGCGCGATATTCCGGCGAACACGACCATCAGCTATGGCCGCACGTTCGAAACCGCCGAGCCGACCCATATGGCTGTTATTTCGATGGGCTACGCAGACGGTTATCTGCGTACGGGCTCGGGCAAGGCCCATGTGCTGCTCGGCGGCGTGAAAGCGCCGGTTCTCGGCCGCATTTGTATGGATATGTGCATGGTGCGCGTACCGGAGGGCGCGGACGTACATCGCGGTGATGAAGTGACCGTGTTCGGCCCGGAGGGCTGGACGGCGGAGGATGCCGCCGAGGCCGCAGGCACCATCTCGTATGAGGTGCTGTGCGCCGTGAGCCGCCGCGTACCGAGATTCTATCGGTAAATTTTTCATGCTGTGTGCATAGGATGAAGCGAGGGAAGTGTTTCCCTCGCTTTTCTGCATCGTGCAGTTATATTTTCGTGTGACACGGGGAAAATAGGATTGCGGAAACGCAAATCTATTTCATCGGAGTGTGAACCAAAGTGGACAGCAATATCAAACGAGGCGATATTTACTATGCCGATCTCAGTCCGGTGGTTGGCAGTGAGCAGGGCGGCATCCGTCCGGTGCTGATCGTGCAGAACAATGTCGGCAACCGATACAGCCCGACCGTGATCGCCGCCGCTATTACATCGCAGATCAACAAGGCGAAGATGCCGACGCATATCACGGTCGGTGCGCCGAACTATGGGCTGACAAAGGATTCCATCATCCTGACCGAGCAGATCCGCACGCTGGATAAGCGCCGTCTGCGCGAAAAGATGGGCTCGCTGGACGAAAAAGCCATGCGGCACGTTGACGAAGCGCTGGCGGTCAGCTTCGGTCTGGGGTCGGTACAGGGGTAAGCCGTATACCGGCATGAGAAAGCGCATATCCTTTTTACAGGGTATGCGCTTTTTGTGTTTCAAATTTTGATTTGTGAAGCTGTTCTCCGGTGCACACGAGTTGCGAAGCAATACGCCGTTGCCGGGCTGGGGAGTTTCGCCGCTTGCGAGCGGCGGGAACGGTTTCCAAAAGGATAGACACCCCCTACGGTGGTTTCTATCCTCTTGGGACTCCATCTTCCGCCCTTTTTGGGATACCTCGGAGCGACGGAACGTTCCGTTCCTACTTAGAGGTGGGACCGAAAAAGGAGAACGGCAGTACCGCTACCAGCTCGTAGGCCGCAAAGCGCCATTCCTCCCTCGGCTACGCTCAAGCCGTTAGAGCTCTGCTGCACCCAGTTACGCAAAATCAGTGCAATCTGCCGTGACCACGCCGCGACAACGCGGAAAACGGAAGCCGATACCGTTCCTATATGCGAGTTACTTATGAAGTAGGGCCGTAAGGCCCGTTCGCGAGGTCGCCTAAAGGGAAAGTTGGAGTCCCAAGAGGATAGAAAACCGTAGGTTGTCTATCCTTTTGGCCCCGCGCGGGAGCGCCGTTCTCCCGCCGTCCGCAGACGGCGAAATCCCCGCCCGGCAACGGCGTATCGCTCACGCGACTCGTGGGCACCAGAGAACGGATGCCGAGGAATGGGCTGCCGCCCGGCTGCGGCGTTGCGCTCACGCGCCTCGCGTGCACCGGAGAACAGATTCACAATCCATCGAAAGGAGAACCGCCATGCAGGCCGAGGTATTCTACAACAACACGCCCGTCGGCACGATCGACTGGACACCCAACAGCCGCGGTGTCGAGATCTTGCTGGACTGCGCTCTGTGTGGCACCGAGCTGCTGCGCTGCTACGGCATCTGCGGCGGGAACACGCTGCGTATCGGCCTGCCTGCACCCGAACATGGACGGCTGCGCCTGCACCGCCGGCTTTCGCGTGAAACGCTGCGTGCGGCGGGCTGTGTGAGCGTGCCTGAGCGATTCTATCTGGCGGCTGCACCGGAAACCATATCTGCGCCGCTGCTGCAGAGCAATGCGCCGCCCGCAACGCCATTCACCACCGGCGACAGCGTGCTGGATGCGCTGCTCACGGGCGGAGAGGTGCAGCTCGAGCAGATAGAAACCGGCGTGCGGCTCAGCTGCCCGTTCGATCCCCAAAAGCCATTCGCGCTGGCACCCGCATTCGTGCTCTGCCGGGTGCAGGGGAACACCGCCGTGCTGGAATGGAAAAAGGACGCAGCCGGTGAAGCTGCGTCCTCTTGAAGGGCGTAAATTTATTTGACGATTGTCTTGGCCTCCATGTAGTAGCGCTTCTCGTGCGCCTCGCCCATGGAGAACGTCTTGCGCGGCAGCACGCCGTCGAATACAACGCCGCGGAACAGGTCATTCTTGGCGATGTCCGGCAGGATGAAGCCGAGGTTGCCCGGCTGCTCAGCCAGCGAAACGACAACGTCCGTGCCGTGGATGTAGTCGATCTTCGCGGAGGCATGGCTCTCGAGGTAAACATCCAGACCGGTCTGGATGGTAGCGACCGGAATAGACCACTTCGGGTTCTCGACCACGAACACGCCCGACTTGTCTGCCGAGCAGAACGGGAAGAAATGGGCATTCTCGCTCTTGGGTGCTTCGTCAGCGACATAAGCCTTGCAGCCCTCGCCGTTGTAGAAGTCGATCAGCGCGCCGAGCAGCTCATCGGCCTCAACGCCGAACAATGCGCGGTGGATAGGCTCGATGATCAGGCTCTCGTCGTGGATGTTGACGACCTCGACCAGCGCGTAGCGGGCCGGATGATCCTCCTGCTCCTCGGCGGTGAGGTTCTTCTTGACCTCTTCCCAGTAGGCCTTGGCGGTAGCCATCGAGTGGTTGCCGTCACCCACAGCGTAGGGGAGGAGCGCCTGTGCATCCGTGCAGCCGTACTTCGCGTTGAACGTATCGCGGTCGCAGAGCGCTTCCAGACCGGCTTCGATGGTGTCGGTCACGTCGCCCTTGGGAATGAACCAGCCGGTGATGTGGCCGCCATTCTGCATCAGGTCGGTGTCGTAGACCTTGTCGAACGAAGCGGTCTTGTCGAACAGCGGCTCGATGATCTTGCGTTCGGGATCGTCGATCAGGATCATGATGTGCGGCAGCTCCATGCACGCGCCCTGACGGACTTTCAGACGGGGCGGGATACGCTCGACAACGGTTTTCTCGGTCGGGCGGATGAGGGATGCGGAGCCGGCAGTATACTCATAGGCTTCCAGATCGACAGCCAGCACGATGCCGCGGCGCGGGCACGAGCCGCCCGACCAGCGCTCGGTCAGGATGACACCGGCGGGCAGTGTGTGCAGCGTGCCGTCCTGTACATACTGCTGCATGGTCTGGTGGATCTTGTCCGTGCGCTCTGCAACGTCCGCGCCCTCCAGATAGACTTCCGGCAGGGTCAGGCGCAGGGTAGAGGGAGCCTCACCGACCGTCTTGTCCGTTTCGGCCCAGTAGTCGGGCTGAGAGGTGTACTGGTCACAGGCGATAACTGCCCACTTGGACAGGTCTACGCCGTCACGAGGCAGCATGATCTCGGGAATACGAGTGCAGCGATTAGCCATAATTATCCTTCCTCCAGTAGAAGTAGTGTGGAATGCCTCTATTATAGCAGAGAAATGCAGCGAGCGGCACTCGTTTTTTCAAAATAAATGTGTTTTTGCAGAAAAAACTTTATTTGCTTGACGAAAGCACGGAAATAATATACAATCTATATATAGGTTTGATTGCGAAATTTGTATAACAAATACAATCGTAAAAACGGAGGAAAACCAGATGGTTAAATTCAAGGCAATCGGCGTTTCGGAGGGTCTGGCAGAAGCAAAGGCGCTCGTCATCAAAGAAGAGGATCTGTCGGTCGTAAAGATGACCGTAGCGGATGCGGAAGCCGAGCAGCAGCGTGTACTGGATGCGGTAGAGAAAGCCAAGCAGCAGATCGAGGTGCTGCGCGATGATGCGGAGAAGAACATCGGCGCCGCCGAGGCGGAGATTTTCGATGCACATCTGATGATGCTGGACGACCCGGACTTTGTCGAGGGCATGACGAACCAGATCGCAGAGGAGAACGTCTGCGCGGAGTACGCCTGCTTTGTCAACTGTGAGAATTTTCAGGCGATGTTCCGTGCGATGGACGACGAGTATATGCAGGCGCGTGCGGCGGACATCGGTGATATTTCCAAGCGGGTGCTCAAGAATCTGAAGGGCATCGCGGAGAACCCGATCGATTCCATCACCGAGCCGTGCATCATCGTGGCGAACGATCTCACGCCGTCCGACACCGCCAAGATCGGCGGCAAGCCGGTGGCGGGCTTCATCACGAAGATCGGCGGCCGTACCAGCCATTCGGCCATTATGGCGCGCTCGATGGGCATTCCGGCCATTGTCGGCGCAGGTGAGCAGGCGGACGAGATAAAGGACGGCGATGTGCTGCTCATCGACGGCGCGGCAGGCGAGGTGACGGCACAGCCGGACGAGCAGACGCTTGCGGAGTTCGCGGAGAAGAAAAAGGCGGACGAGGCGCACCGTGCGATGCTGGCGCAGTTCAAGGATCGCGAGGGCGCGACCTCGGATGGCCGTCGTGTGGTCATCGAGGGCAACATCGGCACGCCGGACGATGCCGTGCGTGTTGCAGACCTCGGCGGTGAGGGTGTCGGCCTGTTCCGCTCGGAGTTCCTGTTCATGGATCGGCCCGACCTGCCGAGTGAGGAGGAGCAGTTTGCCGCCTACAAAAAGGCGTGCGAGATCATGCAGGGCAAGCCGGTCATCATCCGCACGCTGGACATCGGCGGCGACAAGGAAGTGCCCGCACTCGGCCTCGAGAAAGAGCAGAATCCGTTCCTCGGCTACCGCGCGATCCGTATCTGCCTGAACCGCACCGACCTGTTCCTGACTCAGCTGCGCGCGCTGCTGCGTGCCGCGAAGTACGGCGACCTGCGTATCATGTTCCCGATGATCTCGTCGGTGGACGAGGTGCGGAGCGCCAAGCAGGTGCTCGAGCAGGCCAAGGATATGCTGACTGCGGAGGGCGTGGAGTTCAACCCGAACGTCAAGGTCGGCATTATGGTCGAGATTCCGGTGGCGGCGGTCTGTGCGGATGTGCTGGCGAAAGAAGTGGACTTTTTCTCCATCGGCACGAACGATCTTATCCAGTATTCGTGCGCGGTGGACCGCATCAACGAGAAGATTTCGTACCTGTACCGTCCGCTGCATCCGGGCGTGCTGCGTCTGATCGCCATGACGGCCAAGGCGGCGAACGACAACGGCATCGAGGTCGGCGTGTGCGGCGAGATGGCGGGCACGACGGGCATGGCACCCGTGCTGTGCGGTCTGGGTGTGACCAATCTGTCTATGTCGGCTTCGGCAATGCTGGCGGCCAAGGCGGATCTGGCGAAGCATTCCTATGGTGCGTGCAAAGAGCTGGCTGATAAGCTGCTCGCGTGTGCGAGTGCAGCGGATGCAGAGAAAATCTTTGCGGCGTGGCGCGAACAGTAAAAGGAAAACGAACAAGGGCCTGTTGAGGAACAGGCCCTTGTTTTATGCTGTCACATATGGATAATCCTTCGGACGGTATTCGCAGTCCGTATCGTCAGCTGCGTGCGGACAGGTGCGCTTGCGGTTTTCGGCCACCAGTTTGTCTTTTGGTAGTCTTTGCGGCTGAAGGACCAGAATACGGCGTTTTTATAGTTCTGTATCTGCTCCAAACCCGCTTTCGGCTCACCGATTTCGCGGTATACATCATCGAATGCGGCGGGCGGCATAATAAAGATGAGATTGTCGTAGATCTCCTTGCTGTCATTACCCCACCAATCGGGTGCGTGCTGTAAAATGTCAGCCAGATCCTCCTGTGCTATGACAAAGACCGGAATCGCGAACCCAAACCGTTCTTCGAGCCTTGCTTCAATCCGGCGTGTCAGCGTGCGCGTGTCGGTTTCATCGCTGGAGAAAATGACGTTGCCGCTGTTCAGGCAGGTTTTGACCTCGGTGCAGGAGAGCTGCACAAAAGCCTGCCTTAACTCCGCCATCGGCACTTTGTTTTTGCCGCTGATATTGATGCCGCGCAGCAAGGCGATATATCGTTTCATGGCTGGACCACCTTTGCATATTTTCGTTTATTTTTCGGTTTTCAGCAGTCTGCGCGCCTCCGCGAATGCGGCCTCCTCGCCGCTGTCCCGCAGGATACGCAGCAGGCGCTCGAGTGTCGCGGCGGTTTCCGGGTGGATGATGTAATGGTCGATGGAGTGCGCGTAGTAGTCATACGGGTCGCTGCTGCGGTAGGCTGTGCCGCGATAGGTCTTGCTGGCGGCTACGCGGTCGCAGAACATCTCGATGACGTATTTCATCGGCATTTTCATGCCGCACATACCCGAGCCGTCGGCGGCGTAGTCAATCCAGTATTCCAAATGGTGCTTGTTGCGCCCTTTGTGGTGCAGCCATGCGGCGCTGTATCCTTTCTCTTTGCGTTCGATCTCATTCGGGCTGCGGTTGCCCTGATAATACCGTGCACCGGCGGAAAACTCCACCGGACTGAATTTGCTCAGGTCGTGGGTCAAGCCCTGCCAGTATAATCCAACACGCCAGCAGTGCTTCAGGACCAGAAAACGGTGATGCTGCACCGTGCGTAAATGCTGAAACCACTTCATCCGCGTTCCTCCTGTGATTTTTGGACTGATAGTATTTTATCACGCGGCGCGGAAAAAGGAAAGACGGAAATTGCGGAGACCGTCACGAGCGGGTGCGGTTCTGTTTGTTTTCGCGGCCGACACGGCAGCAGTCCAGCGGTTCACTGCCGAAAGAGGCCTGATTCTGTGCCGTCAGACGCGCTAAAAAGCGTGTCCACGCCTGTTTGATCTTTTGCAGCATAATGAAATCCCTGCTTTCTGTATATTCCTATCAAAATTATAGGCTTTCTCTGTGCAGATGTCAATCAAAACCAAAACAGGAAAAAGGGCAGGGAAGTGCCGCAAATGGGAGCCGACTGTGTTCCTGTTCTGGTATCGAATGCATTTTGAACGCATTTTCGCCTGTTGTCACAGCATTTGCATTTCATATTTCGGCGTTTTACGCACAACATACTATCAGCAAAACCCAATAAACAAAATTTGATCGAAAAGGAGAGAACAATTATGACGAACTCGAAGAATGGTTCCAATCAGGGCATGGTTCCGGAGGCGCGCGCCGCTATGGATCGCTTTAAGATGGAGGCGGCAGCCGAGGTCGGTGTAAACCTCAAGCAGGGCTATAACGGCGATCTCACCAGCCGTCAGGCCGGTTCCGTAGGCGGCCAGATGGTGAAGAAGATGATCGAGTCTTACGAGCAGAACCTCGCACAGGAGTAAAACCCGCCTTACGGGAAACGCAGAGCACCATCCGATTGGATGGTGCTCTGTCTTGTCTGGCCGGTTGGTACATGATGAACCCGGCTGCAATACATAAAAAGAAAACCACTCACTTTCGTGAGTGGTTCCATGGTGGAAGTTACAGGGCTCGAACCTGTGACCCTCTGCTTGTAAGGCAGATGCTCTCCCAGCTGAGCTAAACT
>CAKSVR010000066.1 GCA_934504345.1 uncultured Agathobaculum sp.
GTTGACGGCCTGCGTCCGGTTCTGATGGCTAAGGCTGCTACCGAGTCCTGCCGTAACGGCGGCGTATACGTTAAGGTTGAGGAGTAATCTCTCCGCCTGACGGCCAAAATTGCATGAAAAGGAATCCTCTCTCGAGGATTCCTTTTTTATTATAATTTTTAATTCACAATTATAGAAAACCCGTTCGTACACACGGCCTTTTCTCTTGCATAACCCACAAACGAAGTCTATAATATTTGTATAAATTGCAGATAGGAGCGAACAATATGGCTTCAGATAAAACCAATGTAATGCGTGTGCTCGAGCAGCACAAGATCACCTATACCCCGCACGAATACCCGCACGGCAAGGAGGCCGTGGACGGTGCTTCGGTCGCGGAGCTGCTCGGCCAGAATCCCGCGCAGGTGTTCAAAACACTGGTCGCACGCGGCAAATCGGGCGGCTTTCATGTGTTCGTCATTCCGGTCGCGAAAGAGCTTGACCTGAAAAAGGCGGCCAAGGCGGCGGGCGAAAAGTCGGTCGAGATGGTCCATGTCAAGGAGCTTCTGGGCCTGACCGGCTATGTGCGCGGCGGCTGTTCTCCGGTTGGCATGAAAAAGGCGTTCCCGACCGTGTTCGACGAGAGCGTGAACGATGTTCCGACCGTGATGGTTTCCGCCGGCAAGATCGGTTTCCAGATCGAGTGTGCACCGGCCGACCTCATTAAACTCGTGCGTGCCACGACCGCGCATATCACGACGGACTGAGCAGTCCTGCCGCATCCGGGAACAGTGCGAACACGTTCTGCACGCCGCAGCCGGACAGCTGCGCCAGCTTGGCCGCCAGCGTGGAATCATCGTCGTACAGGACGAAGTGTGCCTGTCCGTCCGTATCCATGTAGGTGAAGTATTTCGCGCACAGCTCGCGTGAGAAAAACGGCTGTGCGCCGGTCTGGGCCAGCAGCGCCGCCCGCGCCGCCGCGCTGAGCGTGGTTCCGTTCGGTGTGGGCGAGGGCAGCGTGAAATCCTGTGAAACGGGCTGTAAGAACGCGGCAACACGCGCTGCGCCGTAAATGCCCTGCAAGGATGTGATGTATTCGGTCAGACTGCCGCCGGAAACCGCCGTGGATACGGTCAGAATGGCGTGATTCAGTCCCGCGCCGCACGAAAGCGGCACATAGAGCGGCAGCTCGGCCTCGTGCAGCGCCTCATCGAACGCCGCCAGCAGACGGCGGTTCAGCGGTGTGTCGTGTTCGAAATCCGCGAACACGCCGGGCGCTTCGGTGCGCCGCGCCTCGAATACAAGGTCGGCGGCAATGCGCTCCGCGCTGCAAAAGTTGATCGACTGCGGCGGGTCGCTCACGCCGAGCAGACAGCGCCGCTGTACAGCCGAAACCTTGAGCCTTTGCAGTGCGCCTGCCTGTGAAATGCCGAGGCAGAGCTGCAGGACCGGCAGACCGAGCGCGGCCGCGCGTGCGGTGTCCCGGCCGGTGCATACCAGAATAAGGTTTTTCGTGTAGACCATAGTGATCGGCTCCTTTGTTATCGGATTATCTTTTCTGGACTTTTTAAGGAAATTCCATTACACTATATGTAGCATAACGCTGATTTAGAATAGGAGCGTGTGAATGAGCAAACTGATTCCTGATTATGTTTTTGATTCGATCTACGATATTACACCCGAGATACTGACGTCCCACGGCATCCGTGCCGTGCTGGTTGATCTGGACGGCACGATGGCCTCCCACAAGGCGGCGCTGCCGCCCGAAAATCTGCACACCTTTGTTGACCGTCTGCAAAATGCGGGCATCACCGTGCTGGTGTTCTCGAATAACAATCCCAACCGTGTCGGCAAATTCTGCGAGGCGCTGGGCGTGGACTTCATCAGCCGGGCGCGCAAGCCGTTCGCCAAGGGCTACCGCATGGCAGAGGAGAAACTCGGCCTGCCGGTCAGCCGGATGGCTGTTATCGGCGACCAGATCTTCACCGATGTGTTCGGCGGCCACCGAGCGGGCGCACTGACCTGCTATGTCGAAACGCTCGATCGGCGGTTTTTCTGGATCAACGTGCGCTATCAGCTCGAGCGCGGCTTTATCGCGCGCGGACGGCGCAGAATGGAGGCGAGAGCACATCATGGCTGAACCCAAGTTCGGCCCGGCGGGCAACTCCGAGTCGTTTGCTGCGGCGGGCTTCAAAAAGAGCGAGGATGCGCCTGCGTGGCTCGCGCAGATGGGCCTGACCGCCTTTGAATACCAGTGCGGCCGCGGCGTGCGCTGCGGCGAGGAAACCGCGCTCAAGATCGGCGCGGCGGCAAAGCAGCACGGCATCCAAATGAGTATCCATGCGCCGTATTTCATCAATCTCTCGTCCGAGGAGAGCGAACGCATGGAGAAAAACGTCGGCTATGTGCTGGAAACCGCACGGCTGGCCGTGCCGCTCGGTGCAGCGCGCATGGTCGTCCACTGCGGCGGACAGGGCAAGCTGACCCGCGACCGCGCGATGCGAAACTCGCACGAAAACGTAAAGAACATCCTGCGGGCACTGGATGAGGCGCATCTGACCGGCTGTACGGTCTGTCTGGAAACGATGGGCAAAAAGAGCGTGCTCGGCACCGCCGAGGAGGTCTGTGAGCTGGTAGCGGCGGACGACCGCCTGCTGCCGTGCATCGATTTCGGCCACCTCAACTGCCGCACGGGCGGGCATATGAATACCCGAGAGGAGGTCGCGGCGCTGTTTGACCTGATGGAAAATACTATCGGCCATGAGCGCACGGCCAGACTGCACGCGCACTTTTCGCATATCGAGTATAACGACAAGGGCGAGGTGCGGCATCTGACGTTCGCGGATACGGTCTACGGCCCGGATTTCACGCCGGTCGCGGAGGAAACCGCTGCCCGCGGCTACGCACCGACGTTCATCTGCGAATCCGCCGGAACACAGGCGGAGGACGCTTTGTCCATGAAACTTTGTTTCATGGACAAATTAGTAGTTAGTAATGAGTAATTAGTAATTACGGGTGCTGCCGCACCAGTGCTATTATTTTTCCGGCGCGGAAGCGCCAATTACTAACTACTAATTCCTAATTACTAATTAAAAAGAAGAGTGGGCTTCGCCCGCAAACGATAACAGAATAAAAATAGGGGGCATCACCATGAAAAAGGTACTTTTAATCCACGGCCCGAACCTGAACCTGACCGGTCAGCGTGAACCGGGCATCTATGGTTCGGACACGCTCGCAGCCATCAACGCCGAGGTCGTACAGAAGTGCGAACGGCTGGGCATGGACTGCTCGGTGTTCCAGTCCAACTCCGAGGGTGCGCTCATCGACCGTATCCACGCCGCACGCGAGGACTGCGATGCGATCATCATGAACGCGGGCGCGTACACGCATTACAGCTATGCCATCCGCGATGCCATCACGGCAGTGCGCCTGCCCTGTGTGGAGGTACATATGTCCAACGTGCACGCACGCGAGGAGTTCCGCCACAAGTCGGTCATCGGACCGGTATGCGCGGGCGTGATCGCGGGCTTCGGCAAGCAGAGCTATCTGCTGGCTGTGGATGCGGTAAAATCCATCATCGGCTAATGTTGAAGAGGCGATTACCATGAAAAGAAACGAACTGCGCGCCATGCTGCTCGAGCAGCCGTATGATGCGCTGGTGCTGACCAGCGAGATCAGCCGCCGCTATGCCACGGGCTTCCACTCGACGGCGGGCGCAGTGTATCTGTCGGCCAAGCAGGCGGTGTTCTTCACCGATTTCCGCTATGTCGAGGCGGCACGCGCGGCCATCAAGGACTTTGAGGTGCGCGAAATGAAGGCGGGCCAGAGCTATTCCGCGCGCATCAACGAGCTGATCGACGAGGACGGCGCGAAAAAGGTCGCGCTCGAGGACAAAACGCTCACCTACGCGGAGTTTATGTCGTGGGGAACGGCGCTGCACGCGACAGCGGTCCGCCTTGAGGACGGCGTGGAGCAGCTGCGGATGTGCAAGGAAGAGGACGAGGTCGAGAAGATCGTCGCGGCGCAGCGCATCGCGGAGCAGGCGCTCGAGGAGGTGCTGAACGACATCAAGGTCGGCGTGACCGAGAAAGAGATCGCGGCGCGGCTGACCTATCTCATGCTGCACTACGGCGCGGAGAATATGTCGTTCGACCCGATCGTTGTATCGGGTGCAAACAGCTCCAAGCCGCACGGCGTACCCGGTGAAAAGACCATCGAGGCGGGCGATTTCGTCACGATGGACTTCGGCTGCATCTATGACGGCTACTGCTCGGATATGACGCGCACGGTCGCAGTCGGCCATGCCACCGACGAGATGCAGACCGTGTACGATACCGTGCTGAATGCCCAGCTCGCGGGCATCGCGTGCTGCAAGGCGGGCGTGACAGGCCGAGAGGTCGATGCGGCGGGCCGCCGTATCATCGAAGCGGCGGGCTACGGCGATGCGTTCGGCCACGGCTTCGGCCACGGTGTCGGTCTGGAGATCCACGAAGCGCCGGTGGCCGCGCCGCGCGGTGAGCTGCCGCTGCCTGCGGGCAGTATCGTCACCGCCGAGCCGGGCATTTACCTGCCGGGCAGATTCGGCGTGCGAATCGAGGATATGCTGTATGTCATCGAGGACGGCTGCATCGATCTGACCGATGCGCCCAAGCAGCTGCTCATCCTGTAAATCCTCCGCGCGGCCGACCGGCGGAGCAAAGCGATTTTTAACAGTTTATCCATAACCGATACACAAAAAATACACATACAGTCGGCACAATGAAAGGAGCAAGAGGAGAGAGGTGTTTCTATGCGAATTCTGTTAGTTGGTGCAGAGGCGGATGAAAAACTGACCGCTGCACTCAAACGTGAACATATTCAGTTCGATGTCCAGCCCACTGACGAGCAGGTCGAGATCCCGCAGGGCATTTACGATGTGCTCGTATGGAATTTCGAAAAAGCCGATGCCAAGGCGGCGAACAAGGTGCGCGAGCTGCGCGGACGAGGCGTTGACACGCCGGTGCTCATCGCAGCGATGCACAGCACGCCGCGGATGCGTATCCGGATGCTGGATGCCGGTGCGGACAATGTGCTGTCCGGCCCGTACCAGAATGACGAGCTGACGGCGCATATCCGGGCGCTGGCCCGCCGTGTGCCGCAGCTTCAGCACGAGGTGCTGACCGCCGGCGACCTGACACTCGACCGCGGCCGCTGCGTATTGCAGAGCAATACCGGCGAGATCCGTCTGGCGGGCAAGGAATTGCAGCTGATCGAGCTGTTCCTGCGCCAGCCGGGACAGGTGCTGCCGCGCGAGATGCTGCACCAGAAGGTCTGGGGCGTGGACAAGGATTCCGCGTATAATAACATTGAAGTATATCTGACACTGGTTCGCCGCAAGCTGCGGGCGGTCGGCTCGAATGCCACCATTCATGCAGAGCGCGGCATTGGATACTATTTACAGGCTGCGTAAGGAAAAAAGGACACATCCTTGGGATGTGTCCTTTTCGTTTGCTTGACAGAGTGATGAATGGAAAATTGAGAATTGAGAATTGAAAATGGAAAATGAATGTAAAGATTGACGTTCTCTCAACTCTATGGGAGGCAATTTAAGCACCCATCAAACGATTTGGGCGGCACAGATATGCCGCCCGTATATCCGGTAAATCATCAGACCGCAAAACCAGTGCAATCTGCCGCGACTGCGCCGAGAAATGGGTCGGCCAATGGCCGACCCTACGGAAAACGGAAGCCGATACCCGTTCCTTTATGTGAGTTACCTATGAAGTAGGGCCGTCAGGCCCGTTCGCGAGGTTGTCGAGGGAAAGGTAGGAGTTCAAAGAGGGAGGGAAACCGTAGGTGTCCCTCCCTTTTTGCGCCTGCCGCGCGAGCGGCCTCAAACGCGGCTTTTCCCTCTCTCGATGGGCCCGAACCACCGCATGAGCAGGCGGTGCAGCCATGCGCTGAGTACGGATGTACGTTTGTCGTTCTGTTTCATAGACTGTTCCTCCTGCGGAAATGGTTTCTTCTTATGGTACTATTGTACCGCGTTGTGCGCCCCAATTCCTGCATGAAATCATGAAAAATTTCTTAAGTATTTGTGAAGCTATGTAGAGGATGCGCGAGGCATCCTCATCTTTACTCGGTTTCGTCCTCGCCCAGCAGGGTGAGCACATCGATGGGTGCATCGTTCAGCGCGGCCTGCATATGCAGGTGCGTGCCGAGTGCGGATTCTGCCGGAATGCTCTCCGCGCACACGCCGAGCGCCTCACCGGCGGACACGGCCTGTCCCTCCTGCACGCGCACCTCGTCCAGCCCGCAGTACGAGGTGGTCAGCCCGCCGTCATGCACGAGCGTGACACAGCTGCCGTACAGCCCGTCTTCCGCGACCTGCTGCACCGTGCCGTCGGTCAGAGCGAGTACGGTTTCACCGGCCTCGGCGGCGAAGTCCGTGCCCGCGTGAACGCGCCAGTCGCCCATGGTGGGCTGGAACAGCAGCGTATCACCCGAGAACGGCGTGAGCACAGCGCCGCTCACCGGCCGGACGTACACGGGCGCTGTCACCGTTACAGCGGGTGCGGGCTCGGGCACGGAAACCGGCTGCTCGGCTTCGGCCTCTGCCTCGTCTGCCTGCTGCGGCACAGTGGCGGGCGCGGACGGTGCTTCAGCGGTTGGCTCAGCCTCCTGCACGGCGGGCGCGACGATGGGAACGCCGGTCTGCGCCTCGACGGGCGTGCTCTGCTGAGCATGGCTCCACAGCACCCACGCGGATGCCGCGATGATGAGCGCACAGAGCGAAAGAATGGTGTAAAATCCGCGGGTCGAGAGCACCGCGGTGTGTCTGGATTGATATTGTTTCATGTCCCTTTACCTCCGTTTGCTGACAGTATGGCCGCCGCAGGAGGAAAATATACGCCGCGCGAAAAATTTGCCGCACAGCGGACACAGGCCGCGCGAACGCCCGGTTAACCCGCAAAAGGGAAGTCCGGTGCACATTGTACCCGATTGTCGAATGTGGTATAATGATAGCAGGAAAGAGAAAACCAAGGAGGGAAAAAACTATGGAACTGGCCGACTTTTTCGCCATTGACCGGCTTTCACAGCACGATGAGGAACTGCTGATCGAATCCGCGATGCAGATGCAGCAGATGGTGCTGCTGTATGAATCCGGCATCCGCGAGATCAAGACCAAGCTGGATATTCTGAACGACGAATCGCGCATTTCGGGCAAGCCGAATCCGATAGACTCCATCAAGAGCCGCATCAAGAGCCCACGCAGCATCATCGGCAAGCTCAAGCGGCGCGGC
This sequence comes from uncultured Agathobaculum sp., assembly GCA_934504345.1. Classification (GTDB taxonomy): domain Bacteria; phylum Bacillota; class Clostridia; order Oscillospirales; family Butyricicoccaceae; genus Agathobaculum. The sequence continues at coordinate 7,263 of CAKSVR010000066.1, forward strand.
TATCCGATCACGCTGCAATCCATGATCGACAACTTAAACGACATCGGCGGCATCCGCGTTATCTGCCCGTTCATCGAGGACATTTACACGGTGGCGGATATGCTCATGCGGCAGGACGACCTGACGCTCATCGAGAAAAAGGACTACATCGCGAATCCCAAGCCGAACGGCTACCGCAGCCTGCACCTCATCCTCGAGGTGCCCATCTTCCTTGCGGAGCGCACCCAGCCCGTGCGTATCGAGCTGCAGATCCGCACAATGGCGATGGATTTCTGGGCAAGTCTGGAGCATCAGCTGCGCTATAAATCCAACGTGGAGATTCCCGACCATGTTTCGGACGATCTGAAAAAGTGCGCGGATGTCATCGCGGAAACCGATGAGGAGATGCAGCGCATCGCAAAGGACCTGAAAGTGCTGTAAAAAGGAGAAACTATGCAATTCATACCCGTTATCACCCTTGTTCTGGTGATCATCCTGCTGATTTTGGTGCTCGTGCTGCTCACGCGGCGGCAGGAGCTGCCGCGCCCGTCCGACAACAGCGCCGCCATCACCGCGCTGGGCACGCTCGTTACGCAAAATCTGCGCGAGGGCCGCGCGGCGCAGCAGACCCAGCTCTCTGCGATGGACAAAAGCCTGTCTGACAAGATGGGCGGCGTGACCGACCAGCTCGGACGGTTCGAAACGCGGCTGCACGGCTTTACATCGGAAACCACGCAGAGCCTGGAAAACATCCGCGTGACGGTGGATAAAAACCTGCGCTCCATGCAGGAGGACAACAACCGCAAGCTGGACGATATGCGCCAGATCGTGGACGAAAAGCTGCAAAAAACGCTGTCTGACCGCATGAACGAGTCGTTCCGGCTAGTGAATGAGCGCTTAGAGCAGGTGTATAAGGGCCTCGGCGAGATGCAGACACTTGCACAGGGCGTGGGCGACCTGAAAAAAGTGCTCACGAACGTCAAAACGCGCGGCATCGTGGGCGAGATTCAGCTCGGCGCGATATTGGAGGACATTCTCGCGCCGGAGCAGTATGAAACCAACGTCGCGACCGTGCCGGGCAGCCGGAATGTGGTCGAGTACGCGGTCAAGCTGCCCGTTGAGGACGGCAGCTTCGTGTGGCTGCCCATCGACTCCAAGTTTCCGGGCGATACCTACGGCGCACTGCGCGATGCCTATGAGGACGGCTCGCGCGAGCAGATCGATGCCTGTGCCAAACAGCTGGTGGCAACACTCAAATCCGAGGCAAAGGACATTCGCGACAAGTACCTTGCGCCGCCGCACACGACCGAGTTTGGCATCATGTTCCTGCCGTTCGAGGGACTGTACGCCGAGGCCGTCAGCCGCGGCATGGTCGAGGTGCTTCAGCGCGAGTATCATGTCAATCTCGCAGGCCCGAGCACGATGGCGGCGCTGCTCAACAGCTTGCAGATGTCGTTCCGCACCATCGCCATCCAGAAGCGCTCGGGCGAGGTCTGGAGCGTGCTCGGCGCGGTCAAGACCGAGTTCGACAAGTTCGAAGCCTGCCTGACCCAGACCCAGAATCGGCTCGATCAGGCCAGCCGTGAGCTGGACAAGCTGGTCGGCACGCGCACGCGCGCTATCCGCCGCAAGCTGAAGGGCGTTACCGAGCTGAGCGAGGAGGAGAGCCGCAAGCTCTTGGAAGAGAGTGAAGAGTGGGGAGTGGAGAGTGAAGAGAAACTCTGATTTCCCGCACGAAAAGATAGAAAAACACCGCAGAGAACCTCTCTGCGGTGTTTTTGCGTTCGATTTAGTTCAGCTTGGGGAAAAGCTCCTGATCGATAACGGCATCGAGGGTCATGCCCGCGTAGGCGACCTGTGCCAGACCGTCGATAAAGCGGGAAACGGCCGCGATGAGCACGGAAATGTTGTCCGCCACGAACGGGATGATCTTCTCGAGCTCGAGCGAGCCGTCTACCAGCGTGTTGTGCTTGAGGTAGATCTGACCGGCCTCCTCATAGAAGCCGAACGCGCCGAGCGCACAGAAGCTGTTGCAGTAGTCGCACGCGCGGCGGAGCTGTACCTTGTGCTCGTCCGGTGCGCCCTGAAACAGCGTGACGAAGAACTGGAGCAGACCCATGTCCTCAGCGGGAAGCTGCATCGGGATGAAGCACGCCTCGATGACAACATCCTTTGCGACCTTGCCCTGCCGCATGGCCTCGCACCGGAGGATGGTCGGTGCGCCCTCTTTCTGCATGAGCTCCGCGCGGAAGCCGTTCTGGTTGAGAACGTCGTTCATGCAGCCCAAAATCTGGTTTTGCTGTTCGATTTTCATTCTTTCTCTCTCTTTCTTTAATGCAGAATGTAGGGCGGGGTGACCTCACCCCGCCGTTTTTGCCAACTGCTGACACGAACGGCGGCGGGCTGAGGTCAGCCCGCCCTACAATGCAAGCGGAAATTTATTTATTTTACGCCAATATCCGTGCGGTAATGCACCTTGTCAAAGTGAATCTTCTTGACATCGGCATAGGCTTTGCGGATCGCCTCGTCGAGCGTCGGCGCAGTAGCCGTTACGCCGAGCACGCGGCCGCCGTTCGTTACCAGCTTGCCGTCCTTGACAGCCGTACCGGCGTGGAACACGAACGAATCGGTCACATCGTCAAGGCCGGTGATCTCCTTGCCCTTTTCATAGGCTTTCGGGTAGCCGCCGGAGGCCATGCAGACACAGCACGCGGCGTTGTCCGCCCACTTGATGTCAATGTCCTCGAGCTTTTCGTCGATAACGGCATTGAAGATGTCGAACAGGTCGGTGTCCAGTCGGGACAGGACAGCCTGCGTTTCCGGGTCGCCGAAGCGGGCGTTGTACTCGATAACGCGCGGGCCCTTGGGCGTCAGCATCAGACCGAAATACAGCACGCCCTTGAACGGACGGCCTTCTTTTTCCATCGCGGCAACGGTGGGCTTGAAGATGGTTTCCATGCACTCGGCTGCAATGTCGTCCGTATAGAAGCGGGACGGCGAGAACGCACCCATGCCGCCGGTGTTCGGGCCCTCGTCGTGGTCGTAGGCACGCTTGTGGTCCTGCGCGGAGGGCATGGTCTTGAGGTGCTTGCCGTCAACGAATGCCAGCACGGAAACCTCCGGGCCGGTGAGAAACTCCTCGATAACGACACGCGCACCGGCGCCGCCGAATGCGCCGCCGTCGATGGCATCCTTGACCGCCTCGATAGCCTCTTCCTCGGTCATGGCAACGGTAACACCCTTGCCGAGCGCAAGGCCGTCCGCCTTGACAACGATCGGCGCGCCGTTCTTCTTGATGTACGCGATGGCATCCGCCGAGTTCTCAAAAACGGCGTAGCCGGCGGTCGGAATGCTGTATTTCTGCATCAGATCCTTGGCAAAGGACTTGCTGCCCTCGATGATAGCGGCGTTCTTGCGCGGACCGAAGGCACGGATGCCTGCGGCCTCGAGCGCATCTACCATGCCGAGCGCGAGCGGGTCGTCCGGCGCGACCATAACGAGGTCGGGCTTGTGCTCCTTGGCGAAAGCCACCATGCCGTCGATGTCGGTCGCCTTGAT
>CAKSVR010000067.1 GCA_934504345.1 uncultured Agathobaculum sp.
CATCACGCAGGGCGCGTACCTCACCATCACAGGCCGCAACCTCGACAAGGCCGCTGCGCTGCAAAAGCAGCTGACCGATGCGGTTCCGGGCGCGCGCATCTCGGTGTTCAACCGCCGTCATATCCCGCGCGATATTCAGATCGTGCTCAATTCCACGCCGGTGGGTATGTATCCCAAGGAGAACACCGCGCCGCTGCATTATCTGCCGCACAAGACCGAGTATGTGTTCGATGCCATCTACAATCCGCCGGTGACGGCCACGATGAAGCTCGCCAACCCGCGCAAGACCAAGACCCGTGACGGCCTGTTCATGCTCGTCATGCAGGCGGCGCACGCACAGACCATCTGGACGGGCGTGACGTTCGAGCCGCAGGCGTGTGAAACCATCCTGCGCCGCACCTACGGCAAAATGGCGGTCAAGCGCCTGCACGAGAAGCACGGCAAGCGCAATCTGGTGCTGTGCGGCTTCATGGGCAGCGGCAAGACCACCATCGGCCGCAAGCTGGCGCGTCTGACCGGACTGGATTTCATCGATGCCGACATCTACCTCGAGGAGCAGGAGGGCAAAAAGATCTCGGACATCTTTGCCGAAAAGGGCGAAGCCTACTTCCGCGACCGCGAAACCTATTACATCAAGGAGCTGTCCAAGCGCGAGGGCATCGTGCTGTCGCTGGGCGGCGGCGCCGTCCTCCGGTCGGAGAATGTGGCCGCTGTCAAGGAAAACGGCCTGCTCATCCATCTGGACACGCCGTTCTACCGCATCTTGAAGAACCTGTCCTACTCCACCAACCGTCCGCTGCTGGACAAGCCGGACAAGCAGGCGGAAACACGCCGTCTTTACAACGCACGCAAGGCCATCTACCACCGCGTTTCCGATGTTTCGGTACGCAGTCCCAAGCTGTCCGAGGTGCTGGAAAAAGTTATCAAAAGCGTATAAGGGACTGGACAAATCTTCCGGATACGTTTACAATAAGGGGCATACCGCAAAGGGGTATGTCCCCTTTTGCATCTTTGTGACCGTAGGGCGGGGTGCCCTCACCCCGCCGTATCTAAGTGAAAGCACTCAGTTACAGCGGCGGGCTGAGGTCAGCCCGCCCTACGAGATACCCACGCAATAAGAGGAGGATTACACAGCAATATGAGATCATTCACCAAATTAACAGCGGTGGCTCTGGCGCTTACCCAACTGCTCACAGCCGCCGCCGGAGCCGCTTTTGACAACGGCTTCAGCTATTCAACCGACATCGGCAGCGGCCTGCGCTACACCCGTGACGAGGGCACGCTGAAGTCCGCCGTACAGCGCGCGAACGTGCTGACCTATTCCCCGAACAGCAGCGTTTCGCCCATCATGGTGTACGCTGATGAAAAGCTGTACGGCAGCAAGGCCACCATCACGAATGCGGTCAAATACCTTGAAAATCAGGGAAAGACCGTGCTCGGCGGCACAAATGCGGACTTTTTCGTGATGTCGAGCGGCATTCCGCTCGGCCTCGTCATCGATGAGGGCGAGCTCATCTCGTCCGATGCATGGCAGTACGCCGTCGGCTTCAAAAAAGACGGCACTGCCGTCATGGGCCGCCCGACCATGGGCATCCGCGTGAGCGGCGCGAGCGGCACCGTCAACGTGTCGTATTTCAACAAAACGCGCACCACGGCGGGCGCATACCTGCTCGACCACAACTACGACAGCTCCACGCACTTCTCTGCAAACGGCACGAACATCATTTTGGAGCGCGTGGATGATACGCCGGTGACGGTCAACGGCTCAGTCAAGCTCAAGGTCGTGAACAAGGGTACGGGCAACGGCTCGCTGACCATCACGGACAAACAGATGGTGCTCACCAAGTCGGACGGCGCGAACGTTCCCTCGTGGGTGGACTTCGCCGTTGGCGAGGAGGTCACGCTGAGCATCGCCGCGAACGACTCGAGCTGGTCGGATGTGGAATACGCCGTCGGCGGCAAGCTGCTCCTCGAGGGCGGCACGGTGACGACCTCCGGCATTGACGGCGGCTCGACCCGCAGAGCGCGCAGCGCGGTCGGTGTCAAGGCAGACGGCACGGTCATGCTGTACGAGATCGACGGAAACCAGTCCTCGAGTGCAGGCCTGACGGCGGCAGAGCTCGGTCAGGAGCTCAAGGACCTCGGCTGTGTGCGCGCCGTATGTCTGGATGGCGGCGGCTCGTCCGCGATGGCGCTGAGAAAGCCCGGCGAGAGCACGGCGGCGCTCATCTCCAACCCGTCGGACGGCTCGCAGCGCGCGTGCGCCAACTACATCTTCTTTGTAAACAACGCTGCCGCGGACGGCGTGACGGCTCATGCCGTGCTCACGCCGAGCTACCGCTATCTGCTGCCGGGCGCATCCACATGGTTCTCGATCAAGGGCGCGGATGCCTCCTATGCGGCGGCGGATGCACCGGCCGACCTCGCGTTCACCGTATCGAACGACCTCGGCACGGTGAACGGACAGACGTTCACCGCCGGTCAGACGGCGGGCCGCGCAACCATCACCGGCTCGAACGGTGCGGTTTCCGGCTCGATGGAGGTCTGCATCACAGGCAGTGTGCAGTCTATCGCGCTGCAAAGCGGCGGAAAGGCCCTCAGCGCCATCTCGGTCAAGCCCGGACAGAGCGTAGACGTTGATGCGCTGGCGTACCACCTCGGCACCCGCGCTGCGGCCAGCGATGCCCTGTTCCATTGGACGGTGACGGGCAATATCGGCACGGTAAGCGAGAACGGCGTGTTCACCGCGGGCAGCGAGATGGCCTCCGGCACGCTGACCTGCTCGTATGGCGGCACCAGCAAGTCCATTCCGGTGAATGTCGGCATGGGCGACCCGCAAAAGGCGCTGTTCGTCTCCACATTTGACGACGACCTCGGCGGTATCCTCGCCTCGGACGGTGTTTCGCTCTCCCGCGTGACCGGCCACACCTCGGTGGCACGCGGCACGGGCTCGCTCAAGGCGCTGTGGAACGGCGCAGCCATGGACGGCTTTACGCTCTCCATCCCGCCGATGGACATTGCCGATATGCACTATCTGACCCTGTGGGCGTGCTCGCTGAATACCGCCGGTACGCTCACCGCCGTGTTCACCGATGCCGAGGGCAATGAGCTGACTGCACCGCTCTCCGCCGCGACCGGCAACAGCTGGGCACAGCTGACGGCCTCCGTTCCGGACGGCGCAGAGCAGTTCACCGCGCTGCGGTTCACCAAAAACGGTGCGGGCGCCTCCAACTCCGCGCTGTCGCTCGACCAGATCGTGCTGACCGCGCACCACGCCGTGACGAACACGGATGCACCGTCGGTCAAGCTGAACAGCACCGGCGTGACGGTCGATGCAGGCGCGTCGGCCACGCTCACCGGCACGGCCACAATGGAAAACGGCAAATATCCTGCCCGCGCGGCCAATATCGCGGTCAAGATCGATGGAACGCTCGTGCCGAATGCCGCTTCGATGAACGGCTCGGCGCTGACCATCACCACGGGCGCACTGTCCGCCGGTACACACAGCATCACAGCGGACGTTTCGGATGATGCAGGCAACCGCACCCGCGTTTCCGCCACTGTCACCGCCGGTGCGGCGGCGAATGTGTTCGCGGACACCGCCTCGCACTGGGCGGGCGGCTATGCGGCGCTGCTGAACGCACGCGGCATCATGAAAGGCGAAACCGCGAACGGCAGCACCTATTTCCGCCCAAACCGCAGCCTGACCCGTCAGGAGTTCGCGGTGACGATGGCGCGCCTGCTGAAGCTGGACACCACGGACACCGCAGGCTCTCTCGGCTTTGCCGATGAGGACAAGATACCGAGCTGGGCACGCGGCGCGGTCGGCGCGGTATCTCGCGCGAACATCATGAACGGCTCGGGCTCGAACGGCAAGCTGTACTTCAACCCGCAGAGCACCATGACCCGCGCCGAAGTAATGACAGTCATCGGACGCTGTCTGCCGCGCGGCTACGCCTCGGCAAGCCTCAGCTATCAGGACAGCGCCTCCATCCCTGCGTGGGCGGCAGAGCAGGTAAAGACCTGTGTTTCCGCCGGTGTCATCGGCGGCTACGCGGATAACACCATCCGCCCGCTCGGCAGCATCACGCGCGGTGAGATCGCGAAGATCCTCGCGCTGTTCTGACGTTCCGTGCCGGAGATGCCCCGTTTTTCCTTCTTTCACCGTTATCAGGCAGCCGATGCAGGTCGGCCTATGCGCCTGCCCGTTCTTTCCCGCGTAAAATCAATACCACGCCCAAAGGACGTGGTATGAATAATAACCCTATAAGGGTAGACAATACCAGCAGCGCCTAAAGGCGCACAAAAGCGACACCAACCGCAAATGGTGTCGCTTACTTTTTACTTCTTGAAGGGATCTTCATATTCTTTAAAGCTGAGCTAATCCATGATCATATCTTCATTTCCCTGCTCACGAATATACTTTGCAACAGCCGCCTTATTAGCACCTACCGTACTGACATAGTATCCCTTCGCCCAGAACACTCTCCGTCCGTACTTATACTTCATATTGGCATGCCTTTCAAAAATCATAAGCGTGCTCTTGCCCTTTAAGTATCCCATAAACTCCGATACACACAAACTCGGCGGAATTGATACCAACATATGAATATGATCCGGCATTGCGTGTGCCTCTATAATCTCCACATGTTTATAATCGCACAGTTTTCTCAATATCTCTCCTATATCCTCGCGTATCTCTTTATATATCACTTTTCTGCGATATTTCGGTATAATCACTATGTGATATTGACATTTCCACCTCGTATGTGATAGACTGCTTTCGTCCATATTCGGCCTCCTCTGGTCTGGTTTGCGGTTGGCGTCGCTCTCCTATTATACCAGAGGAGGCCTTATTTTTCCTAATCAACGCTTCCGCTTTTTCTCCTCCACAAGTAAAACTTGTGGTTGTTAGAACTAACGAAAAACCCGGAACACCAAACGTGTTCCGGGTTCTTTATTGACCCCACAGTTGCTTTTTGCTCTCTATCCTGTTATGCTGTGATCGTTCACAGCGCGTTTTTTCATCACCTCCGCTCGAGAAGTTGTTTTTATAGCCGGAGTATGCCAGATGTGCGTGAATTTTGCTGCCAGACAAGGCATTTTTTTGCAGCAATCCTGTTGGATTGCAAAAGAAAATAACGCAGTATGGCGGCAAAAGGCCGCGCAGATGGTGTGCAATGGCTATGAAAACAACTTCTTAACTCCCACACCTATGTAACGTTTTGGATGGCCAAAATGTGACACCTTTCTTCAAAAAAATATTTTTTATTTTCCCGTCACATTTTGAGGCGTGCCGGCGTTATTCATACAGGGAGCATCATCATCCCACCGTTCTACCCGAGGAGGGAAGCCCATTGGACCCACAGACCAATTCATTTTTCGGTGAATTGTATACCCGATATTACTTAGACCTGTTCCGCTACGCGAAATCCTACGTCCGAGAGGATGCGCTGGCACAGGAGATCGTGCAGGAGGCATTCGTCATCCTGCTCACCCAGCAGAGCACGCTCGAACAGCACCCGAACATTCTCGGCTGGCTGGTGACGGTCGTGCGAAATCAGGCCGTGAGCGAGCTGCGCCGCCGCAAAAAATGCACTGCCGTACCGCTCGAGGAGCTGGCCGCCGTGCCCGCTGCGCCGCATGAACCGTCCCTGCGGGACACGCTGCCGCGCGGCCTGAGCGACGAGGACTGCCGTCTGCTCATGCTGCGGTATGAGCAGCAGCTGTCGCACGAGGAGATCGCGCAGACGCTCGGCATTTCGGTGATGGCCAGCCGCGCGCGCCTGCACCGCGCCCAAAAGCTCTGTGCCCGGCTGCTCAAGGACGAAGAACGAAAGGAGGCACTGCACAATGGAACATCCCAACGGCACTGACCGCAGCACGGCCGCGCGGCTGAAGGAACAGCTCGAGCAGATGGACGAAACCGCCTTTGACGAGTCCGTGTTCCGCGATTATCTGCGTGAGCTGGGCGACACCGTCGAGCCCGAACAGCCCATCGATGTGCAGGCCTCGCTCCGCGACTTCGAACAGAAGCACGCCGTACTCATTTCCCAGCTCGACCGGCAGGCGCAGAGCCGCAAAGCGTCCTCCCGCTCGGCGCACCGCCGCCGACTGGGCTACCGGCTGCTGCTCATCGCGGCGGCTGTGGCCGTCCTGAACGCCATGTGCATCGCGGCGTTCGGCCGCGGACTGGGCCACTACACCGCCAAATGGGGCAGTGAAACATTCGGCTTCTTTCAGGGCGACGACTTTGAAACGTCCTCGGACGGGAAGATTATTTATTATCCGGACGGGCGTATCGACGACCGAACGGATGCACCTGACTACGACCACGAAACATACACCGCCCTGCCTGAGAACGATACCACGACCTCGGATGAATCAGACGAAATGGATGTAATCGATATGACACAAATACCGGCAGAGCCTGACCCGGAGTTTGCCAATGTGCCAGACACTGACCTTTCCGGCACCGGCTTGCAGAAAACAGATTCCGTCTGGGATGATACACATATAATTGAATCTTTTGACATTGTAAATGCGGATTTGCCGACCATCCTGTCCAAAATGGGCATTGTCGGCAAAATGGCGCCAACCAAACTGCCTGAAATCTATAAACTGCGGCGAATCAATGTGCTGAAGGATTATTTTATGGATAGCATCTCTATTGCGGCTGATTATCCAAACATCGAAGACGATGATGCGGTTGGAATCATGGTGTTCGTTGATCAGCAGTCAAAAGACCTCCCGCTCCCTGTTATCGAGAAAGATGACCGCCCGGTTATTCAATACGAAAGAAACAGTACAACGTGGTATATCATGCACAACTTGCAGCATCTCAACGCAGTAGCGCTGATCAACGGCTATATGGTAAGTATTACCGGCGATATTGAAGTGGACGAAATGAAATCCATCATCGATTCCATTTATGCCTGAATCCTGTATGGACATTCCCCGCAAAAACGGATATAGTATATCTATGGAAAGAGTAATCCTGCTAGGAGAGGAGTATCCGTTATGGGAAAGTACATACTGGCGCTCGATCAGGGCACAACGAGCTCGCGAGCGATCCTTTTTGACAGCGAACAGAACATTCTCGCCATCCGTCAGCACGAGCTGACCCAGCACTACCCGCATGAGGGCTGGGTCGAGCAGGACCCGATGGAGATATGGTCCACGCAGTACGCCGCCATGCTGGAGGTGCTCGCTGCGGCGGACGTTTCCCCGTCCGAGGTGGCGGGTATCGGCATCACCAATCAGCGCGAAACCACCATTTTGTGGGATAAGACCACCGGACGGCCCATCCACAACGCCATCGTGTGGCAGTGCCGCCGCACCGCCGATATTGTGGACGGGCTGGTCGAGGACGGGCTTTCCGAGCACATCCGCCGCACGACCGGGCTCGTGCCCGATGCGTATTTCTCCGGCACCAAGATCAAATGGCTGCTCGATCATGTCGAGGGCGCACGCGAAAAGGCCGCGCGCGGCGAGGTTCTGTTCGGCACGGTGGATTCGTGGCTCGTGTGGAAGCTGACGGGCGGCAAGGTCCACATCACGGATGCGACCAACGCCGCACGCACGATGATATTCGACATTCACCGCCTCGACTGGGACGACACCCTGCTCGATGCGCTCGATATTCCCCGCGCCATGCTGCCGCGCGTGTGCTCCTCGAGCGAGGTGTACGGCCATGTGGCGCTGCCCGGCGGTGAGATACCCATTGCGGGCATCGCGGGCGACCAGCAGGCGGCGCTGTTCGGGCAGACCTGTTTTTCCGCCGGTGATGCGAAGAACACCTACGGCACAGGCTGTTTCCTGCTGATGAACACCGGCATGACCGCCTGTGAGAGCGAAAACGGGCTGCTCACCACCATCGGTATCCGGCTCGGCGGCGAAACGCAGTATGCGCTCGAGGGCAGCGTGTTCGTCGGCGGCGCGGTCATCCAGTGGCTGCGTGACGAAATGCGGTTCTTCTCCGAAAGCCGCGATGCCGAATACTATGCCGGCAAGGTCAAGGACACGGGCGGCGTGTATCTCGTTCCGGCGTTCACCGGCCTCGGTGCGCCGCACTGGGATATGTACGCGCGCGGCTGCCTCATCGGCCTGACGCGCGGCACCACCCGTGAGCACATCATCCGCGCCGCACAGGAATCCATCGCGTATCAGGTCAACGACCTGCTGACCGCCATGAAGCGCGATACGGGCGTTTCCCTTTCCTCCCTCTCGGTGGACGGCGGCGCGAGCCGCGACAGCTTCCTCATGCAGTTCCAGAGCGATATTTCAGGCTGCACCATCCGCCGTCCGGTCATCCGCGAAACGACCGCGCTCGGCGCGTGCTACCTCGCCGGACTGGCCACCGGTGTATGGCGCAGCCGCGACGAGCTGAAACAGCTCTGGCGGTGCGACACGCTGTACACACCCGCCATGGAGAACGAGCAGCGCCGCCGCCTGCTCTCCGGCTGGGACAAGGCCGTTGGGCGCTCGCTGGATTGGGCAGAGCATTAAAGCGAAAACGCAGGCAGAGCAAAAGCTCTGCCTGCCAGGCTGTCGCGAAACTACAGTTTCGCCGACAAGCAGGAACGGACCGTAGGCCGTTCCAAAGCCGTCCAAAAGTTCCCATACAGAAACATTTTCCCTCTTAAAGTATAAAAACCGGCGCTATCCTTGCGCGGCTTCTCGGCCGCGCTGCGCGGATACACGCTCCCGGTTTTTATGAATTTGCAAGGCAAATTCTATTTAACGTGCGCTGCCGCGCGATATGATAAAATTGCTTCAATACCGACTTTTTTGACAAACTGTAATATTGTTTACTTGTATGCGACATATCATTTAATAAGACAGTAAAGGCAATTTGAACAGGTGACACCCCCACAGACAGACGAAGCCGCCCCTGTCAGGCTCAACGCTTGACAGGAGCGGCTCTTTTCTTGTTCAGTTTTGTGCATCTCGCTCCTGATGCAGAAGCGCGATGCATATCTTGAGCTGATAGGCTTTGTGGATGCCCAACTTTCTGTAAATGTTTTTGCGGTGTGTGGCGATGGTGCTTTCCGAGCAGTTCCTTTGTTCGGAGAGTTCCCGGGGACTGCTGCCATTGCCCAGAGCTTCCAAAATCTCCCGTTCTGTCGGTGTCAGCATATCATAGCCGACCAAGAACATCTCATAAGTTGCCGGATCGATCTCGGATTTCCGGAAGTAGGCCAGCCGCTGTGCATCGGCCTGCGCCGCTTCAAACTGCCCTTGCAGCGCCTCGTTTCGATCCAAAAGCTGCACGGCCTGCTCCTGCACGGTCTGTTTTTCATGCTCCAGCGTGGTGATGATCTTCTCGTTCTCCCGATCCTGCGCCTGCAGTGTGGCGGAGATCGGTTCAAAATCAGCAAACGCCATCTGCTCGCCGCCGCGATCCTCATCCCGCAGCCGATCCAGATCCCGATGCACCGGAGCAAGATACCGGCGCGCCAGATACAGACAGCAAACGACGGCGCAGAACAGCAGCAGCGCCGAAAGCAAAGCGGTCTGCATAATATTTTTGGCAACCGTGAGATTGTAGTCCTCCTTCGGGATCAGCACAGCCAGCGTGTGGGGCGTTCTATCGCCCTTTGCCGCAGTAAGGCTTTTCACCATGCCGACAAAAGAAAAACCGCCGCCGTTCAGCGACACAAGACCGTCACTCATCGGCTCAACGGTGAGCATTTCCGGTGGGACATAGCAGGAGCCTTCCTCCTTATAGGTCATCAGGGCCGCTCCCACATCTAGGGTATCGCCGCTCTCCGCGGTCAGCAGGCAGGCAAGGCGGCTAAGGTTGGAGGGCTGGTCATAGTGCGCGGAAAAGAAGGACTGATTGATGGCGAAGCCGCACATTCCATAGACCGTTCCGTCTGCCCCGATCATGGGGATCGTCAGCAAAACCGCCTTTTCCGAGGTTCCCGGCAGCGTGACAAGGTCTGTGGTGCGGCGGGAATCGGCAATCGGAGCGGCAGCCTGTATGGTATACTCCGCGTAATTGGGGAACTGCCCAATATGGAATTCCTGCGCCCACTTTCGGTGCGGCATGACATTGTGCGCTTTGCCCACGCTGGCGATACCCCGGAACAGCAGCAGGTCATTGGTCACGCGCCCCGCGTTTGCCCTTTGCACATAGAGACCGCTGCGGGCGTCTGGCGTATCCCTGTCGCACATGGAGCTCTCCAAAACGACGAACACGCCGGAGCAGTCCGCCTGCCGGACATACTGGCTCAGAGGCTCCAGCATGGCGTCCTCCACCGCTTTGGTCGCCTCCACATTCCCGTTCAGAGCCTCAAAGGAGATGCCCTGCTGAAGCAGCGTGTCCTCCAGCAGCGCGGTCATATCCTCCGAAAGATGGATGCTCATAACGGAGACATTGTGCCAAAGGGATTCCATATCGTTCTGAAAGATCTCCATCTGGAGATCCAGCGCCTTTCCGATCTCGGCCTTGGGACTGCTCAAGCGGCCAAACAGGGTGAGTCCCGCATAAAGCGCCGCGATCAGCAGCACCGCCAGCGCGATCATGTAGCCGATGAGCTTATGCCGCATGGAGCGCCGCGCGTTTTTCAGATAGGACGATACCTGCATGG
>CAKSVR010000068.1 GCA_934504345.1 uncultured Agathobaculum sp.
ACCCCCGACCTGCTGATTACAAATCAGCTGCTCTACCAACTGAGCTACACCAGCGTTTCATCAAGCCGTCTTGTCTTAGCGACTTGTATATAATACCATGTGCAGCCCGGTTTGTCAAGCAGTTTACGCAAATTTTCGAAAGTTTATTTTTTCCGGTCGATCGCATCCGACACCTGCTGCAAAACGGTCAGCAATGCCTCGGATTCCTCCGGATAGCGGTGCATGATGTCGCTCGGCGCGAGCGATATGCGCGTGATGTCCTCGCGGGTCAGGCCGAAGCCCTCCTCGCCGCTGGCCGCCATGCGGATCTTGAGCTCGTGCTCTTTCATGCCCGCATCGCACAGGTACTCAAACCGGTCGTGCGGCGCGCGGAACACCGCCTCAACTGCATTCGGATCTGCCATATACAGGTAGCGGTACACCTTGTACATCGCCATCGCAAAGTACGCCTCGATCTCCTTCGGCAGCTGTTTGCTGCCCAGCTGTTCGGCCAGCTCGACCAGCAGTGCCAGCGCCTGCGCGAGCTGACTGCCCGCCTGTGCGGCATCTGCGATGCGCTCCATGCGCTCTGCGGGCACAGCAGAGCCGTCCCGCGCCATCGAGCGGCCCAGCAGGTAATCGCACGATACGCCGTAATAATCCGCCGCACGCACCACGAAAGACAGACCGGGCTCACGCAGTCCGTTCTCATAGTGACTGAGAAGCGCCTGCGAAACACCGAGATCGCCCGCCGCCGCTCTTTGACTTATTTTCTTTTCCCGTCGCAGAAGCGCAAGCGTGCGCGAAAAATCACTCATTCCAAATTTCTCCGTCAATGGCAGTTTTGCACAGCGTACACAGCTGCCGTAGATATATAGATATATTATACTCTCTGTATTACCGTTTGTAAAGTACCGAAAATTCCGTTTTCCTCCCTTTTCACTGCGTTCGATCTGGTTTTCCGGTGCATTTCCTGCATTTTGTTATTCCCGTGCCGCACGGTAACTATATCTTGGGTCTGCGGTTTTTCGACAAATTTCGGAAAATTGGGCGGCAGACGCGGCGGCGTTTGCGCTTGACGGAAACTCCGGCACATCTTATAATAAAATAGAGTTTTATCGGGAAATTTTGATTTGTGAATCTGCCCTCCGGTGCCCACGAATTGCAGAGAACGGCTGCTGCCTATCGGCAACGCAAAATTTCCCTATCATAAAAGGAGCGACAAAAATTGACGATCGAGAAAATCCTCAAGCTGCGGCAGGAGGCCGGCGGCCTGAACAAACTGATGCATATGCACGTTGTAACGCTCGACGAGCACGGCGGCGCAACGGTCGAGCTCGAGCTCACCGAGGAGTTGCTCAATCCGCTCGGCATGGCGCACGGCGGCACCATCTTTACGCTGTGCGACATCGCGGCGGGCTCTGCGGCGGCCTCGCGCGGCACGGTGGCCGTCACGCTGGACAGCACCATCCACTATTACCGCCCGGGCAAGGCCGGTAAAAAGCTCACCGCCGTGGCCTACGAGCGCAAGCGCGGCCGCACCACCTCGGTCTACATGGTCGAGGTGCATGACGATGAGGGCAAGCACCTTGCGGATGCGACGTTCACCATGTTCTACACCGGCGCTACGCTGGATGACATGAAATATTGAGCGGGGTAACAAAGGCCATCGTGCAGCCGCTGCTCGACTGGTACGATGCGGGCCACCGCGACCTGCCGTGGCGCACGCTGCCCACGCCTTACCGCGTATGGGTGAGTGAGATCATGCTCCAGCAGACGCGCGTGGAGGCTGTGCGCGGCTATTTTGCCCGCTGGATGGAGGCGCTGCCCGACATTCCCGCGCTGGCGGCGGCAGACGAAGCCGTTTACACAAAATTATGGGAGGGCCTCGGCTATTACAGCCGCGTGCGTAATCTGCACCGCGCCGCTGTGCTGCTGTGCGAGCAATACGGCGGCGCGCTGCCTGCCGACTACGATAAACTACTCTCTCTGCCCGGTGTCGGCGAATATACAGCGGGCGCTGTCGCCTCCATCGCGTTCGGACTGCCCGTTCCGGCGGTGGACGGCAACGTTCTGCGCGTTGCGGCGCGGCTGGGCAGCGATTTCACGCCCATCACGGACACCAAGTTCAAAAAGCAGACCAGAGAACGCTTTGCGGCGCTCATGCCGACCGACCGGCCCGGCGACCTCAACCAGGCGCTGATGGAGCTGGGCGCGACCGTCTGTGTGCCGAACGGCGCACCGCACTGCGGCGACTGTCCCATCCAGCATTTGTGCGAGGGCTTTCACCGCGGCAATGCGGCTGTTCTTCCGCTCCGCGCGGCGAAAAAGGCACGCCGCACAGAAAACCGCACGGTGCTGCTCGTGCGCTGCGGCGAGCTGGTCGGTTTGCGGCAGCGGCCGAAAAAGGGATTACTTGCCGGACTGTGGGAGCTGCCCTCGCTGGACGGCCATCTCACGCCGGACGAGCTGCGCGCGGCACTCACCGAAATGGGCTGGAGCGTGCGAAAGCTGCTCTCTCTGCGGCCCGCCAAGCACATTTTCACCCATGTGGAGTGGCACATGAACGGTGTGTACGTCGAGCTGGACGAGCCCGCGCCCGCGCTCACGTTCGTCACGCCCGCCGCGCTCCGCGCGGACTACGCCCTGCCGAGCGCGTTCCGCAGCTTTGTTTCCGTACTGGAGGACTGAATCTATGGAACTGCAAACCGTCATCCACACCATCCCGCCGCTGTACGACAGCGACTCGCGCGTGCTGCTGCTCGGCTCCATCCCGAGCCCGAAATCCCGCGAGGCCGGGTTCTTTTACGGCCACCCGCAGAACCGGTTCTGGCGCGTGCTGGCCGCCGTGCTGGGCGAGGACACGCCGGTTTCCATCGAGGACAAGCGTGCGATGTGCCTGCGCCATCATGTTGCGCTGTGGGACACCATCGCGCGGTGCGACATCGCGGGCGCGGCCGACACGAGCATCCGGAACGCCGTGCCGAACGACATAGGCCGTCTGCTCCGCGAGAGTAAGATCGACCGCATTTTCGCCACCGGCGGCAAGTCGGCGCAGCTTTACCGCAGGTTCATCGAGCCGAAAACCGGCGTTCCTGTCACACAGCTTCCCTCCACCAGCCCGGCGAACGCCGCATGGTCACTCGAACGGCTGATAGAAGCGTATCGCGTTATCCTGTAACTTTGAAGAGGTGTTTCTCTACGAATAAAGAACTTTTCCCCAATGCCGCACTCAAAAAGCTGATATTCCCGCTCGTTATCGAGCAGGTGCTCGCCATCACGGTCGGTCTGGCGGACACCATCATGGTTTCCGCAGTCTGTGAGGCGGCGGTTTCCGGCGTATCGCTGGTCGATATGCTCAACGTGCTCATCATCAACATCTTTTCCGCGCTGGCGACCGGCGGCGCGGTCGTGGTCGCGCAGCTGCTCGGCGCACGGAAGAACGAACGCGCCTGTGAGGCCTCCAAGCAGCTCTACTTAGTCGTTACGGCTATCGCGCTGACCATTTCCGTGCTCGTCATGCTGTTCCGCGCGCCGCTGCTGCGCCTGCTGTTCGGCACCATCGAGGACAGCGTGATGGACAGTGCGCTCACCTACCTGACCGTCAGCGTGTTCTCCTATCCCGTGCTGGCGATATACAACGCGGGCGCGGCGCTGTTCCGCGCACAGGGCAACTCGCGCGTGTCCATGCTCATCGCGGGGCTGATCAACATCGTCAACCTCATCGGCAACTCGGTGCTCATCTTCGTGCTCAAATGGGGCGTTGCCGGTGCGGCGCTGTCCTCCGTGCTGTCGCGCGGCACGGCGGCGGTCGCTATCACGATCTTACTGCTGAATCCCGAGCACACGGTATCGCTGCGGCGCGGCGCGCGTTTCCGGCCGGACAAGGAGCTCATCCGCCGTATTTTGCAGATCGGCGTGCCGAACGGACTGGAAAACAGCCTGTTCCAGCTCGGCCGCGTGCTGGTCGTGAGCATGATCTCGCTGTTCGGCACGGCGCAGATCACCGCGAACGCGCTGGCGAACAATCTGGATGCGGTGGCGGTCATCCCGGGTCAGGCGATGAGCCTTGCGATGATAACCGTTATCGGACAGTGCATCGGCGCGGGTGACGAGGCGCAGACCCGCCGCATGGCGAAAAAGCTGATGCTCATCACCTATGTCGTCACGGCCTCCACCTGCCTGCTGACCATTGCCTGCACGCCGCTGATCCTCAAGGTGTACAGCGTGTCCGCCGAGGCGCTGGCGCTCGGCACCACCCTGATCATGATACACAACGGCTGCGCTATCGTGCTGTGGCCAGCCTCGTTCGCGATGCCGAATATCCTGCGTGCGGCCAATGACGTAAGGTATCCGATGGTGTGCTCCATCATCTCGATGCTGGGTCTGCGGCTTGTCGCGGGCTATATTCTCGCCGTGCATTTCGGCATGGGCGCCATCGGCATCTGGATCGCCATGGTCGGCGACTGGCTGTGCCGCGCGGCGTGCTTCTCGCTGCGCCTCAAGAGCAGAAAATGGCTCCAATATGCACCGGGACTGAAAATTGCGGCCAACGCTGCAAAAGAGTGAAGAGTGGAGAGTGCAGAGTGAAGAGAACGTAAACCGAAACGTAATCTCCACTCTCAACTCCTCACTCTCCACTCTAATAGCAGCGCTCCGGCTCTGTCGCTTGACAAAACCGGAGCGCTGCGCTATAATGGTATCAACAACGGCGGCCTTTCTGCAAAAGGGCGGTCGTTCCCGTAAATCCAATATACTTGGGGAAACGCCGCTCCTGCTTTTAGGGGCGGTTGTTACTTTCTATGAGAAAGACACAGACCGATGATGGCAACGATCAAAAGACCGAACTGGAACAGATCGGAATATGTGACCATATCATCACCTCCCTTATGTTGGGAGGAACAACCTTTTAACACCGTTGTTGACACCTTGAGTATATCATATCCGACATACGCTGTCAATCCACCGCCTTTTCCGGCGGTTTTTGTTATTTACGCACAATTACATAGCAAAAGGCGAACCCGAAAAGGTTCGCCTTTTTCGTATCGCACAGCAGCTATTCACAGGCCATCTGCACCCGCGCGTGAGCGCGCATTCAATAGGATTGCACAGCAATCCGAAAAAACCGAGGACATGAGCCTCGGTTTTTTCACCCTGAGAGGGAGAAAGTTTCAACCAACGGGCGGAACTTTCGGACGACTTTGGAACGGTCTACGATCCGTTCCTATTACCGGAAAAACCGTGGTTTTTCGGTAATCAATCAAAAATCCAGCTCTGCTCCTGCTCCTCGCCGCAATACTTGCGAAGGGTTTCACGAACAGCGTGCGGGCCGCGGTACAGCTCGTTGAACACACGGACAACGGTTTCGCCTACGCCGATCTCGAACAGGTTTACGCCGAAGTAGTAACGGTTCGCCAGCAGCGGATACAGCTGGAGCTCAGGAGCCTCCTCGCCCAGCTTCGGATTGCCCATCAGCGAACGAACGTTCTCGATATTCGGGTCAGCGCTCAGCGTAAATGCCTCGCCCTCATCGTTCACGCCGACAAGGTAGCGCAGCCAGCCGGCCAGCACCAGCGGGATGTAGACCAGCTTGGTGGCGCGGTGTGCGGGCAGCATGGAGTTATAGTAAGCGTACAGCGTGGTGCCGAAGCGCGGCGCGATCTTACGCGAGGTATCGGTAGCAGTACGCTGCGGAGAATCCTGCAGGAACGGGTTCGGATAACGCTCGCCCAGCACCTCGTGCAGGAACTCCTCCGGATCGATAACGCCCGGGTCAGCTACCATCGGCATAGCCTCCTGCTCGCTCATGCGGGTGATGAGGTTGACCAGCTCGGTGTCCTTCATCTCGGCGCTTACCTGCGTGTAGCCCAGCAGGCAGCCGAATACGCCGAGCGCGGTGTCCATCGGGTTCATGCAGGTGCTGACCTTCATCATCGCGGATTTCTCTACGATGTCGCGGCGGGTGATGATAACACCGCACTGCTCGAGCGCCGGATGGCCGTTCGGGAATGCGTTCTCGATGAGCAGATAGTGCGGGCTCTCGGTGTTGACATACTGCGCTGCAAATGTGCCCTTTGCGGTAACGAACGGCTTTGCGTTCTCCAGACCGTCCGCAGCCAGCTTGTCCGCGATGCGGTTATCCGGATGCGGCGTGATCTTGTCGATCATGGACAGCGGATAGGTGTTCTTCTTGAGCAGGTAATAATACTCGTCCTCGGTAATGAAGCCGTTTCTCTGCCATGCGCGTGCCATGTGACGGACAGCGCGCTCCAGACGAGTGCCGTTATCCGAGCAGTTATCCAGCGAAACGAGCGCCAGCGGCGACAGGCCGGCACGGCAGCGGGTCAGGCACAGCGCAGCCAGCTTGCCGAAGAACGACTTGCAGCCCTCCGGGCCGTTCTCGCGGTCGTGCTTGTAATCCGGCAGGAACTCACGGGTGTCGTCCTGAATGACGTAGCCCTTTTCGGTCAGGGTGAAGCTGATCATCTGGAGGGACGGCGCGAGGAAGATCTCGTTCAGGCGCAGCATATCCTCGCTCAGCTTGAGGCTTTCGGTGACGGAAGCAACGACTTCCTTGTTGATCGTGCCGTTGGAATACAGCGTTACGACCAGCGACAGATGATCGCAGGCGCGGTAGCAGTGGTCGATGAGCTCCTCATCGTAGCCATCGCAGCAGATGATGCCGGTGTCAGCCAGGCCCGCCGTCAGCAGGCGCTGGGCCAGCACCGCCGGGAACGCACGGAACAGGTTGCCTGCGCCGAAATGCAGCCACGTCGGCGCCTTGCGCGTGTTCTCGCGTACCGCATCGATGTCGTACTGCGGAAGACGATAACCCTTCCACGAGGCATTATGTTTAATACTCTCTTTGTTTAATTTCATAAAGAGGTCACTCCCTTTCAGCGAACGGACGGAACCGTTCTTCTCCAATCAATATATAGTATAACAAAAAAACCGGCGTTTGCATAGGGAAAATCAGAAATCTTCACAAAAAGCTGAAAGCGGGTGTCCGGTGTGCCCGGATAAAACAAAAACCGCCGGAAAAGGCGGTTCATTGACTTTGCTCTGCGCGATATGCTATAATAATCGCGGACGTTGTTACATATAGGTGGTCAGGCCCACTTACCCCGGCGAAATTCGCACGGAGGGAGGTGGTGCTGATGTGGAAAAAGGCGTTTCAGCTTTTTGTTTGGACAGTGATCTTGCTGTTCATTTTATCCACAAAAGCGTGCTGACCACTCGGCGGCAACCAAGTGGTCAGCTGATTTTTAATTAGCTAACTGTAAGGGCCTGACTGCCGTAACAGCGTCCCTTTAACTTTATTATAGCATATCCCCCGGCTTTGTCAAGCGACAGGCCGAGGGATATTTTCCACCCAAACCGCCGGAAAAGGCGGCTCATTGACTTTATTTGACGGTATATGCTATAATCATTGCGGACACTGTTACATAAGGCGGTCAGACCCTCTTTTCCTTTCCCGCAGTCCGCGGCAGGAAGGAGGTGGCGCAAGTGCAGAAGAAAGCATTTCAGCTTTTGGTATGTGCGGCAGTTTTGCTGTACATTTTCTGTATAAAAGCGCGATGACCGCTCGGCTGGTACCCGAAACGGTCATCAAAATTTAACTGATGAAAGTACAAGGGCCTGACTGCTGTAACAGTGTCCCTTTGTCTTTATTATAGCATATCCCCCGGCTTTGTCAAGCGACAGGCCGAGGGACTGTTTTATCTTACGGAGCATTCTCCATTTTCAATTCTCGATTTCCGTCGCCGCTTTGCCATTCGGCAGCGCACCATAGATGCGGTTTACCAGCTTCATGCCGAAATACACCAGCACGATCTCGAGCGGCAGCAGGATGAGGTTTTTCGGCACGCGGGTGACGAGCAGCACGCTCATGGCCTTGCCGCCGGTGACAGTCAGCCACAGCGTATTCAGGCAGATATTGCAGAACAGGTTGATGCAGGTCTTGGCACCGATGGCACGCCATACCGTCACCTTGCGCGGGTACAGCCACAATCCCCAGATCAGACCGCCGACGACCGCCGTCAGCGTGTAGCCCGGAAAGTACGCGCCCATGGACAGATTGCCCGCAAAATAGCCGAGCACATCCGTACACACGCCGGCCATCATGCCGACCACCGGGCCGAACAGCATACCGATCGATGCATTGCACAGGAAACCGAAGCCGATACGCAGATTGGGCGGCAGCTTGATAGACAGGCCGAGCAGATCCAGTGTGACGTTGATGGCGATGAGCAGCGCCGTGATCGCCAGACAGCGGGTGGATTTGAGCTCACGCAGCGAGCGCACGAAGATATTCGGAGTTTTGGACATAGAAAAAGACACCTCCTAATCAAATTCATCTGTTGCCACAGCGATTTAGGAAATGCCTAAACAGTTGCAGCAGCGGGATGCGACCACAATACCGCAGGGGAACTTCTTCCCTTTCGTCCGCCGAACAACTCCCCGTTTCAGCGGCACTTAACGCATTGTGCTCTACTCTGCTTTTTCTGTTTCCATTGTATCACGGTTTCGCGGACTGTCAATACAGAAAAATCCGGTCAAACCGCCCTGTTTTTTGGGCAGATAGCATTGACCCAGCACCTGTTTTCCGTACTTTTCCGCTGTGTGAAAATTTCTCAAAAAATTTGTACTTTTTTGTTGACAAACGGTATCCCCGCTGCTATAATATATCTTGTCGCTGAGAGATAAGCGGTTCGCCGCTAAGACCAATGCGAGTGTGCTGGAACTGGTAGACAGGCACGTTTGAGGGGCGTGTGTCGAACGACGTACGGGTTCAAGTCCCGTCACTCGCACCATTTCCTTTCAGTGCAGAAGTAAATACCACATGCGGATGTGGCGGAATGGCAGACGCGCTAGCTTCAGGTGCTAGTGTTCGCAAGGACGTGGGGGTTCAAGTCCCCCCATCCGCACCAAGAATTGTGCTGAAATCGTTGAATTTCAGCACTTTTTCTTTGTCTTTGTTGTTCCAGTTTTTAACTGGCGACACTCTGACGACAAAAGGAATTTTTTACGACAATGTTCCCTGCCATCAAACGGCCTTAGAGCAGTTACCTCTCATTGGAAAATTTTCTGCCGATATGCTATAATGATTGCAAAAGATTGGAGAAGATATTGATGGATACAAGAAAAATTCTTGTCGGCGAAAAATACTTACACTTTAAGAACAAGCTGTATCAGGTGCTTGCCATCGCCACGCACACAGAAACCGGCGAACCGCTGGTGATCTACCAGGCACTCTACGGTGATTTCAAAATTTATGCACGGCCGTACGATATGTTTGCCTCCGAAGTGGATCACGAGAAATACCCTGATGTTACGCAGCGTTTCCGCTTTGCTCATGTAGTCTTTGATGGAGATACACCGCAGCCGACCGAATAAAAATAGCCCCTCATTATCTAAATTGAATAATGAGGGACTTTACTTATAATATACTATTTAACCGTGGCGTTATCATCAATAATTCTATACAAAGTAACACATTGCACTGCACTGTATACACTATATAATCATATAATCCCACCATTTTTCAAAACAATATTATATTCTCTTTCCGAAACATTACGAATACTTTGCTGCACTTGCATATAATCGTTCGATTTTTTCTTTCGCTGTTTTTTTCTCGCAATATGATTTCTTCGGATTATTACTTCTGCATATACTTCACACATAGATGGTAATATTCTGAAGAAAGATCTATAAATATATCTAATATAGCTAATTCGCACTCTTTTTGTTTTAATTAAATCTTTCAAAAATTCTTTTGTCCATATACAAAAGCCTAATATTCCAAAAAACGGAACCCTTGAAAACACACTTAGCATATCCCGTTTTGTTAGTCTACGCTCGATACGCATAATCGTACCTAAGCCACTTCCTACAAGAGCAGCAATTATTACAGCGATTATTATGCTACATACATTCATAATACCCTTCCTTGCCTATATTCACGATTATTTTCGAGGCTTATACGCAAAATAATCTGCAATTGTTAAGGTTGCCATAATCAGCAAAAGACACCATACAATTATGAAATCAAAACTTTTTCCAGCAAAAACGAGAAAAGATGCCATCCCAAATTTTGTGTAAACCTCCGCGAAGGTGTAAAATAGAGATACAACTGTGGAGGGAAGCAAAATGCCAGTAAAGAAACGAACACCGGAAGAGAATGCACGAAGATCAAAAATCCGAGAGCTGCT
>CAKSVR010000069.1 GCA_934504345.1 uncultured Agathobaculum sp.
ACGTTCGTCTGCTGCACGTGCTGGACAACAATGGTTCGAGTAAAATTGCAAACGGCAGGTTTACAACGCGGCGAACGCAAGCTGCATCAGAGCGCGGATTATGACTTTCCTGTGGAGATTGCACGCAGGTAAATGATAAAATAAGAGTCACAGGGAAATTCCCTGTCGAGCTGGATTTGAACAATCAAATCCGTTGCTTGTTACAATATCTCCCACGCAAAAAACTCAATATTGGCACCAACCAAACGAGCCGGAGCACGCAGCCTGAAATTCGACTGTGTGCTCCGGTTTTTACTGCTCGAATTGACGTTTACAAAAGATTTCTAAAAGTTTTTTGTCTGTTTTTGAGGTCAAGGGTTGTAGTTGATTATTGAGAGGCTTCTCCCTTTTTTAATCATCAACCAGCCGAAGAGGAGTGTAACGCAAATGGCAGAAGATTTGATTCGTGAAATTCACACGCAGCTTGACCTCATAACAAACGACCTCGCGGCGCTGCCCCGAGAGGATCGCATTGCATGGTTTCGCAGAACCACTTATGCACAGCCGTTGAATTTTCTCAAAGAGATCAACGGCACAACCTATGCAGTAAGAGCGTTTTTTGATGCAGAAGCACATGAGAACATCGTCGAAAAAGTACAGCGGATTATTTTGAGCAAAGACAGCGCAGAAATGTGAAATCAGCGTATTAAAGCGTTGAAGTTTGCAGCCCTGTACTGCCGCCTGTCCCGCGATAATGAGCAGGACGGTATGTCAGGAAGTATCAAAAATCAGCAGGCCATCCTCGAAAAATACGCGCAGGAGAACGGCTTCAAGAACACCCGCGTGTTCATTGACGATGGCTGGTCGGGCACGAACTTCGCAAGACCTGCGTTCACAGAAATCATGGAATTGGCAGAAAAGGGACTTATCGGTACCCTGATCGTCAAAGATCATTCCCGTTTGGGGCGAAATCGGCTTATCGTAGGACAGCTTTTGGAAGAAGAGTTCGACAATCTCGGCGTGCGCTATATCGCTATCATGGACAATATCGACACCGCTAAAGGAATCAGTCAAATCGTTCCGATGCAAGATTTGTTCAACGAGTGGCACGCGCAGAATACCAGTCAAAAAGTGCGGAATGTGTTCAAAAGCAAGGGAATGTCCGGCGCACCGTTGACCACTAATCCGCCTTTCGGCTACCTCAAAGACCCGGCGGACAAAAATAAATGGATTGTGGACGAAGACGCCGCGAAAATCGTGCGGCAAATTTTTGCCTGGTGCGTAGACGGATTGGGTCCCACACAGATCGCAAAACGCTTGAAAGCCGCCAAAGTGCTGACACCGACCGAGCACTGGCTCGGCATCGGCAGAAATTGCAGCAAACCGCCCGCCGTCCCGTACAACTGGTGTTCGGCTACTGTCGCGGATATTCTTGGCAAACAGGAATACTGCGGCGATACGGTGAATTTCCGCAGCACCAGAAAGTCCTTCAAGAATAAAAAGAAAATCGAGCGCCCACCTGAGGATTGGAAGATTTTTAAGGATACGCATCCAGCTATTATCGACCGAGAGGTTTTTGATTTAGTGCAGGAGCTTCGCAAGCATCGCCGCAGGCCTACGAAAAGCGGCATTGTCAGCCCGTTTTCGGGGTTGCTGTACTGTGCTGACTGCGGAGAAAAGCTGTATTACAGTTTTTCCAATAACAGCAAACGAAAGTTGTGGAGCAGCTTGTTCTGGAAAGTATGCAGCGTATTATGCTGAATGTGCAGGTATTCGAGAAAGAATTTGCCCGCAAACAGATGGCCTGCTACACAGAAGAAAAGAAAAAGCAGCTCGCGGCAAAACGTCGGGAACTGGAAAGAGCACAAAAACGCATTACTGAGATCGACGTTCTGATTCAAAAAATTTACGAGGATAACGCCAGCGGAAAGCTGTCTGATGAACGCTATGCGACCTTGTCCATGTCCTACGAAGAAGAACAGCAAACGCTGAAAGCTGCCGTTCCAGGGATGCAGGCATATTGGGAAACTGAAACGGATAAGACAGTAAATTTGCAGCAGTTTATCCGAAAAGTTAAGAAAATCACCGAGCTGAAGGTGTTGACACCGGAACTGATTCACGAGTTTGTGGAAAAGATCGTAGTTTACGCGCCGAAATATCTTGACGGCAAGCGTATCCAGATTGTAGACATTCATTACAGCGGCGTCGGGATTCTCGACGAACTGACACCGGAAGAAATGGAAGAATCGTTCCAGAAATCTATTACTGGGCGTAAGAAAACAGAAACGGCGTAACCAATAAAGCTACACCGTTTCGGAAAATGTTAAATTGAGTTGCAAAAGCCGCCTTGGGGCATCTTCCTTATGGAGGGTGCCCCAAATCGGTGGTTTTTTCTTATTTACTTGATCTCCTCGACCGGGATCTGCTTGAGCAGCTCGCTCGGGCCGCAGCCGGAGCACTTCGCGCAGTCGTGCATACACGCCATCGGATCGTCCGGGTCTTCCTCGCGGCCGATCTCAAGGATGGTCGGGTCGCCCTGCTTCTCGCCGACGAGAAACTTCGCGACAGACTCCTCCGCCGAGCCCTCACAGCCGGGCACGAGCAGCACGCCGAGCATTTCCAGCGCGTTGCGGGTCGCCAGACCCAGCGAACCGCAGATGAGTACGTCGATCTGCTCCAGACCGGCGAACTTGATCAGGTCGGTCGCGGACGAGCCCTCGATCCCGGCAATGCGCTTGCCGACCGGCTCCCGTCCCTCGGTGGTTACGATGAGCACCTCGCGGCAGTCGCCCAGATTTGCGGCGATCTGACCGTTCTCATATGCTACGCCAATGTTCATAACAGACCCTCCACGGTCGTCATCGCGCCGGACAGCTCATCCGGCAGCTTTGCATCCTCGATCTTGCCTGCATCGACTGCCGCCGCCAGCTTCGGGTCGATCGGCAGCTTTGCCAGAACCGGCAGCTCGTAGTGTGCGGCTACCTCGTCGATATGGCTCTCGCCGAACACCGAAATATGCTTGCCGCAGTCCGGGCACGCCAGATAGCTGTAATTCTCCACGATGCCGAGCACCGGGATGTTCATCATCTTCGCCATCTTTACCGCCTTGCCGACGATCATGGAAACCAGATCCTGCGGCGAGGTGACAACGATGATGCCGTCCACCGGCAGGGACTGGAACACGGTCAGCGGTACATCGCCCGTTCCGGGAGGCATATCGACGAACAGGAAATCCACATCGTCCCATACCACATCCGACCAGAACTGCTTGACGGTTTCCGCGATGATCGGGCCGCGGTAAATGACCGGATCGTCCTCGTTCGGGAGAACGAGGTTGATGGAGATCATCTGCACGCCGCCTTCGCTGCGTGCCGGCAGGATGCCCTCCTCGCAGCCCTCGAGCTGGCCGTGTACGCCGAACGTCTTGGGGATGGACGGACCGGTGATGTCGGCATCCAGCACGCCGCAGGCATAGCCCTTGCGCGTCATGCCGACCGCCATCATCGAGGTGAGCAGGCTCTTGCCTACGCCGCCCTTGCCGGAAACAACGCCGATGACTTTCTTGACAGAGGCCGCCGGGTTCGCTGCGACCTTGAGGCTCTTCTCGCCGCCGCAGTTAGACGAGCAGCTCTCGCAATTATGCGAGCAACCCATAAAAAACAACTCCTTACCTGTATATCTGTATCTTGTCTAAAGGACAGTATACCCTAAATCCGCGCTTTTCGCAAGCGCAGCGCCCGCTTATTTATTGCAGAGCGGGAAAAATCAAAAGGAAAGCACCGCTGCTTCGAGGGGGAAACGAAACAGCGGTGCTTTTCAGGGATAAATCACAAAATGAAAAAGGGGAAAAAGAGAAATGAAAAAACGGTGTCTGTCAGAGGAGGTTTGCGGCTCTCTCCTGCTGACGAGTATATTGTACCGTGTTTTTCGGCCGGATGTGTGAACAGAATTTGAATATGCTGTGAAGGTTCTGCTAAGAACCTCAGTTTGTCAAAAAAGTCGGTATTGAACCAATTTCATCATATCGCGCGGCAGCGCGCATGAAATAGAATTTGCCGTGCAAATTCATAAAAAGGCAGGGCGTGTACCGCGCAGCGCGGACAAAAATCCGCGCAAGGATAGCGCTGCCTTTTTATACCCTGAGAGGGAGAAAGTTTCTATACAGGAACTTTCGGACGACTTTGGAACGGCCCACGGTCCGTTCCTGCTTGTCGGCGAAACCGTAGTTTCGCGACAGCCTGAGTTTCTGCTAAGAACCTGTGTTCCTCTTCCGCAGACGGTGAAACGCCCCGTTTCCCAAGGGGGAGAGAAACGGAGCGTTTCTTTTTTCGATGCAAATGAAGAGAGTTTAAGAAAAAAGGTGATAAGAAAAAGGTGACAGGTAAAAATCAAAAAAGGGATTCGTCAGTCCGGGGAAAGGGGGTGTCCCCTGCTGACACCCATAGTATACTCCTGCGGCCCGCGCTAATTGTGAACAAATCGTGAACTTACCTTGAAGAATTTTTAACAATGTAAACGAACGCCGGGAAAACGCTTCCGGCAGGCAGGAAAGCACCCCGATCCGTGGGGGAACGGAACCGGGGTGCTTTCGATCATTTCACAAAATAAAGGGGGTAAAAGAGAAATAAAAGATTGTAGATGACTGTCGGTTCGGGATTGCGGCTTCCCTATCGACAATGTTAGTATACCGCACTCTGACCCAAAATGTGTGAACGAATTTTGAACAGTATTTGAAAGGTTTGTGTACACCTCCGGGCCGCCTCGCAGACAGGAAAACACCCTGCATCCGAGGGGGGAACGGAAACAGGGTGTTTTCTGTCATTTCACAAAATAAAGGGGGTAAAAGAGAAATTAAATCGGTAGGCTGTGTCGATGTCGGGCTTGCGGCTTCCCTTATCGACAAGCTAAGTATACCCCATTTTTCCGCCGAGTTTGTGAACGAATTTTGAACCTCTTGTGAAAGAATTGTTTCAAACATTCCTGACCGGCGGTTTGGTTGTCATTTTCTGCCGTTACAGCTGAGAAACCATCTGTTTGAGGGCATCCGGGTTCATAGCCGGCGTGTCCTTCAGCGGGAACTCCAGCCCGAGGCGTTCATATTTCTCCATGCACAGCTTGTGGAACGGCAGGAACTCCAGCTTCTCGAAGTTGGGATAGCTCTCCGCCTTGGCCTTGACACGGCGCAGATGGTCGATGCCGTCGGTAAGACCGGGCACGACCACATGACGGATCCACAGCGGCACGTTCTTCATCGCGGTGAGCTGCAAAAACCGCTCGATCTGCCCGAAATCCGCACGGCAGTTCTTGAGATAGTCCGCCTTGGTGAGGAATTTCAGGTCGCACAGCACCAGATCGGTGTGCGCGAGGACCTTTTCCGCCTGCGCGAGATTGCCCACGCCCGAAGTGTCCAGCGCGGTGTGTACGCCGTGCTCGTGCAGCTTGGCAAAGAACTCCTCGACAAACTCAGCCTGCAGGAGCGGCTCGCCGCCGGTGACGGTCACGCCGCCGCCGTTTTTCCAGTACGGCCGGAACCGCAGAGCCTTGCGGACGAGCTCGTCCGCATCCGTGGGCGTGCCGCCCTCGGTGAGCCATGTGTCGGGATTGTGGCAGTAGACGCACCGCAGCGGGCAGCCCTGCAGGAACACGACATAGCGCACGCCGGGGCCGTCCACCGCGCCGAGGGACTGAATGGAATGAATGTTTCCGGTCAATACTGTCACTTTCCTTTCATTGCAGATTGGAGTTACGGAAATCGTTCCGCGGCAGCCGTTCTCCGGTGCACACGAGTTGCGGAGCAATACGCCGTAGCCGGGCTGGAGAGTTTCGCCGCTTGCGAGCGGCGGGAAAACGGCGCTCCCGCGCGGGGCCAAAAGGATAGACAACCTACGGTTTTCTATCCTCTTGGGACTCCAACTTTCCCTTTTAGCTGCCTCGCGAACGAGCCTTACGGCTCTACTCCATAGGTAACTCGCATAAAGGAACGGGTATCGGCTTCCGTTTTCCGCGCTGCTGCGGCGTTATCGCGGCAGATTGCACGGGTTTTGCGTAAATTCTGTCGCAGAGCTCTAACGGCCCAGCGCAGCCGTTCCGTGCGCCGACTTAGGAACAAAGGGAAACGGGGTGATTCCTAAGAGGGTGGAAAACCGTAGGTTGTCTATCCTCTTAGGCGCCCGCCGCGCAGGCGCGCTTCCCCCGCTTGACAAGCGAAAACCTCAGATCGCCTCGTGGAACGTGCGCGAAATAACCTCGCGCTGCTGCTCACGGCTGAGCTTGTAGAAGTTGACCGCATAGCCGGAAACGCGGATGGTCAGGTTCGGGTACTGCTCCGGATGCTCGTAAGCCGCCATGAGGGTTTCGCGGTTGAGCACGTTTACGTTCAGGTGGTGCGCGTTCTGCGCGAAGTAGCCGCCCATGATGGCAACCAGATTGTTCACCTGCTCCTCATCGGTCTTGCCGAGCGCGCCCGGCGTGATGGAGAACGTGTTGGAGATACCGTCACGGCAGTAGGTGTAGCTCAGCTTTGCCACCGAGTTGAGCGATGCCAGCGCACCGGAAACGTCGCGGCCGCTCATCGGGTTTGCGCCCGGTGCCAGCGGTTCGCCGTGACGGCGGCCGTCCGGCGTGTTGCCGGTCTTTTTGCCGTACATAACGTTGGAGGTGATGGTCAGGATGGACAGCGTATGAATCGCGCCGCGGTACAGCGGGAACTGCGTCAGTGCCTGATAGAACTTCTCAACCTGCTCGCACGCGATGCTGTCCACGCGATCGTCGTCGTTGCCGAACTTCGGAAAATCGCCTTCGATCTCAAAGTCCACGATAATGCCGTTCTCCGGGTTGCGGACGGGCTTTACCTTGGCATACTTGATCGCGGAGAGCGAATCCGCCATGCAGCTCATGCCTGCAATGCCGAACGCCATCAGGCGGCGAACCTCAGTGTCATGCAGCGCCATCTGGCTCTTCTCGTAGGCATACTTGTCGTGCATATAGTGGATGGTGTTCATCGCGGAAACGTAGGTCTTAGCCAGCCACGGACGGTAGAAGTCCATGCGGCGCAGAACCTCCTCGTAATCCAGCACATCGCCGTCCATTACCGGCATCTCCGGGCCGACCTGCTCGAACTTGTTCTCATCACGGCCGCCGTTAATGGCCATCATCATCAGCTTGGCGATGTTGGCACGCGCACCGAAGAACTGCATATCCTTGCCGACACGCATCGCCGATACGCAGCACGCGATAGCGTAATCATCGCCGTAGTACGGGCGCATGACGTCGTCGTTCTCGTACTGGAGCGCATCCGTGTCGATGGACACCTTGGCGATGAACTTTTTCCAGTTCTCGGGAAGATTTTCGCTCCACAGAACGGTCAGATTGGGCTCTGCGGCGGCGTTCAGATTGTACAGGGTGTTGAGCATACGGTAACTGTTCTTCGTGACCATGTGACGGCCGTCCTCACCGATGCCGCCGACTGCCTCGGTGATCCACATCGGGTCGCCGCCGAACAGCTCGTTATACTCCGGGGTACGCAGGTGGCGCGCCATACGCAGATGCAGCACGAAATCATCCATGATCTCCTGTGCCTCGCTCTCGGTGAGCAGGCCGGCTGCAATGTCGCGCTCAAAGTAGATGTCGAGGAAGGTGGAGGTGCGGCCGAGGCTCATCGCCGCGCCGTTCTGCTCCTTGATGCCGGCCAGATAGCCGAAGTACAGCCACTGCACGGCTTCCTTTGCGTTTTCCGCCGGACGGGTGATGTCAAAGCCGTAGGACGCCGCCATTGCGATCATGTCCTTGAGCGCCTTGATCTGGTCGGAGAGCTCCTCCGCGCAGCGAATCTCCTTTTCGGTGGTCGGCACATCGCCGAGCGCATCCTTGTCCTTCTGCTTCTCCTCGATAAGGCGGTTCACGCCGTACAGCGCCACGCGGCGGTAGTCGCCGATGATGCGGCCGCGGCCGTAGGCATCCGGCAGGCCGGTCAGCAGGCCGACATGACGGGCCTCGCGCACATCCTTGGTGTAGGCCGAGAATACGCCGTCGTTGTGGGTCTTGTGATACTTGAACTCCTCTTCGATCTTGGGAGAAACCTCGTAGCCGTACTGCTTGCAGGCATCGCGCACCATACGCATACCGCCGAACGGGTTGCACGCACGCTTGAGCGGCTCATCGGTCTGGAGGCCGACGATAACCTCGTTGTCCTTATCGAGGTAGCCCGGGCCGAAGGCCGTGATGGTGATAACGGTTTCGGTGTCGATATTGCGTACACCGCCCTTTTCGCGCTCCTCAGCGAGCAGCTTGTCAAACTTCTCGCGCAGCGCGGCGGTGCGTGCGGTAGCCGGAGCGAGGAATGCACCGTCACCGTCATAAGGCGTATAGTTCTTCTGGATAAAGTCGCGGACGTTGATCTCGTTCTGCCAATCGCCGCCGTTAAAGCTGTTCCATGCGTTCATGTTTCTTTTTCCTCCTGTTTGTGTTGTCTGCTGTCTTTTTCTGGGTAACAAAAAAGACAGCATCGCGTATAACCTGCGACACTGCCCAGACGGTCGGCATAGAGATACAGTGAGCCTGTATCTGATTACGGAACTCCCTGCTCCCCGGTGGTTTGCGCTCCACCTTGTCCGTCAGTTGCAGGGAATCTGTCTGACTTTAGGATACCACATTTCCGTCGAAATATGCAACTGCCGAAAGTGACAAAAAAATTCGTCCGAAATCATACGGAAACCGTGACTGTGCCGAAACAGGCGCTTTGTCAAATGTCTGTAAAATCTCTTTTCAAATTCCACAAAATAGCGTATAGTTAGTATAACAGATGTACAAATTGTAGATACCCATTGCAAGGAGGCAGGAATATGTTGAAGATCGGTATGCTGACCAGCGGCGGCGACTGTCAGGGTCTGAACGCGGCGCTGCGCGGCGTGGCGAAAACGCTGTATAACGAATTCGGGAACGATGTGACCATCTACGGCATCCGGGACGGCTACCGCGGGCTCATCGAGGGCGATTACCATGAGATGCTGCCCGAGGATTTTTCGGATATTCTCACGCTGGGCGGCACCATTTTGGGCACCTCGCGCCAGCCGTTCAAGGAGATGCGAAAGACCACCGAGGACAGCGAACAGACCAAGCTGGACAAGATGCTCCGCACGGTGAAAAAGGCGGGCTTTGACTGCCTTGTCATCCTCGGCGGCAACGGCACGCACAAGACCGCGAACCTGCTCAGCCTGAACGGCGTGAACGTGGTAACGCTCCCCAAGACCATCGACAACGACCTCTGGGGCACCGAGCTGACGTTCGGCTTCCAGTCCGCCATCGACATTGCCAGCACGGTCATCGATTCCATCCACTCCACCGCGTTCTCGCACTCGCGCGTGTTCATCGTCGAGGTGATGGGCCACAAGGCGGGCTGGCTGACCCTGTATGCGGGCATCGCCTCCGGCGCGGACGTTATCGTCATCCCCGAGATCCCCTATTCCGCGAAGAGGATTGCCGAGGCCATCGAAAAACGCGCCAAAGCGGGCAAGCGGTTCTCCATCATCGCGGTCGCGGAGGGCGCCATCAGTCAGGCCGAGGCGAAGATGAGCAAAAAGGAGTTCAAGGCCGCCCGCGAGGCCATGACGTATCCGTCCATCTCCTACCGCATCGCGGACGAGCTGAAAGAATTGACCGGTCAGGAGATCCGCGTGACGATCCCGGGGCATTTCCAGCGCGGCGGCGCGCCCTGTCCGGCCGATCGCGTGCTCACCAGCCGGTTCGGCGTTGCGGCGGCGCAGCTCATCAAGCAGAAAAAGTTCGGCTACATGGTCGCCCTGCAGGATAACCGCATCGTGCCTGTGCCGCTGACCGAGGTCGCGGGCAAGCTCAAGACCGTGCCGCCGGAGGGCGAGCTCGTGCAGCAGGCGCGTGCGCTCGGGCTTTCGATGGGAGATTGAACCGCCGCGGTTTGCGGGGCACGCGAGGCGCGTGAGCGTTCTCGCCCTGTCCGGGCGGCAGCCCATTTTCCTGCACGCTTTGTCTGGTGCACACGAGTTGCGAAGCGATACGCCGTTGCCGGGCTGGGGAGTTTCGCCGCCTGCGGGCGGCGGGAGAACGGCGCTCCCGCGCGGGGCCTAAGAGGGTAGACAACCTACGGTTTTCCACCCTCTTAGGAAGCTC
>CAKSVR010000070.1 GCA_934504345.1 uncultured Agathobaculum sp.
GCCCTCACCCCGCCGGATTTAACGATATGCACTGGGTTACAACGGCGGGGTGAGGGCACCCCGCCCTACGGAATACCGCGTAAATGGTTGCAGACCGGTTAATCAAGGTGTATTATGTAAATGAATACAGGGGCGCGCACGCCGCGTCCCAAACCCGACGGTGTGCACCGGTCAACCGGTGTACACAGCCGCACCATCAAAATTGCGGATAAATAAAAGGGGGTAAAACAATGAAGCCATATGTTATCACCATCGCGCGCCAGTACGGCTCCGGCGGCCGCACGGTGGGCAAGATGCTGGCACAGAGGCTGGGCATCCCGTTCTACAACCGCGAGATCATCACCATGGCGAGCGAGGACAGCGGTGTCAACGCCATGCTGTTCTCGGACGAGCGCCTCAAGGGCGATTTCCTGACGCGCCTGCGCGCGCATTACCACGGCAACACGCCCGTGCCGAACGATTCGTCCAAGTCGTACCTCAAGGACGAGGCGCTGTTCGCCTATCAGGTAAAGATCATCCGCCGTCTGGCCGAACAGGGCCCGTGCGTGATGATCGGCCGCTGCGCCGACTACATCCTCAAGGACCGCTCGGACGTTGTGCGCGTGTTCGTCCACGCCGACGCGGATTTCTGCCTCGAGCAGGCCATGAAGGTGGACTCGCTGCCGCAGAACGAGGTCGAGAAGAAGATCGCGGAGATCGACGAGTACCGCGCCCGCTACTACAAGCACCACACCGGCCGCGACTGGTATGATGCGCGGAATTACGACCTGTCGCTCAACAGCGGCGTGCTCGGCTTTGACGGCACGGTCGAGGAGATACTCAAATACATGGAAGTGCGCGAGCAGTTTCAGAAGTAATGCGTGAGAGAGTGGAGAGTGAGGAGTGAAGAGTGAAGAGAAGCGTGGACTTCTGCCGCTCGGCGCTCTACACTCTCCACTCTTTTTCTCCGCTTTTGTCGCTCTAAAAATTTTTTCGAAAAATTTTGAAAAAAGGGTTGACGAAACGCGGATCATGTTATATACTAAACAAGTCGTCAGCGATGAGTCATCAAAAACGACAACAACTTAACAAGATGGAGAGTTGGCTGAGTGGTCGAAGGCGCACGATTGGAAATCGTGTAGGCGTGATGAGCGTCTCTAGGGTTCAAATCCCTAACTCTCCGCCATAAAGAGCTGGAACTTTGGTTCCGGCTCTTTTTGCATCTGCGGAAAACACCCGTCGGGCATCCGGCGGGCTTTTTTGTGCCCGAAAAAATTTTTTCGAAAAATTTTCCCGAAGTTGACCATTCGTGGTCAATTTTTCGGGGATTTCGGTGTATGGGTAGGAGGAGGTGCTCACATGGGCAGAAACAGAAAAACAGGACTGGACTGGTGGCCGCGCGACATCGGTCTGTATCGCGATCCGAAGCTGCGCGGTGCGCGCCAGCGTTTCGGCGTGCTCGGGCCGTATGTATACGAGTGTCTGCTGGACATGGCCTACGGCGATAAGGGATATTTCATCGAATACAGCGGACAGGGCCGCGAGGATGCGCTGTGGCAGCTCCGCGAGTACACCGCCGGACTGGAAAACGTAACGCTGGAAACGCTGGCGGCGGTGGTCGATCAGCTGGTGGCGAGCGGCC
Organism: uncultured Agathobaculum sp.; assembly: GCA_934504345.1. Taxonomy (GTDB): domain Bacteria; phylum Bacillota; class Clostridia; order Oscillospirales; family Butyricicoccaceae; genus Agathobaculum. The sequence goes on from CAKSVR010000070.1 coordinate 1,622, forward strand.
TGTTCAGCGCCGAGCTGTACGAGCGCGGCTTCCTCACCTCCAAGCGCATCCAGATGGGATACTTTATCGCAACGCTCGGCCGCAAGGGAATGCAGGTGAATTTTGACATTTGGCTGCTCTCCGAGGAAGAGATGAGAGAGAAGAACCCAAGCGGAAAGGCGTATATCCTGCGCGCATTTATTTCTCGCCAAGAAAAGCCGATTTCTTGTCCGGAAAGTACACAGAGAACAGAAGAGCAGAGAACAGAAGAGGACAGAAGAGTAGAGGACAGCAGAGAACAGGACAGCACAGAAGAAAAGACGGCTTCGGCTGATGCTGGTCTGACGGCTGAGCTGGAGAACAAACTGGATTGTAAATTCGACAGGAATTTCTGTAACGAACTGGAGAAGCTGAAAGCCAAGGGCATGGAACGCGAGGTGTTCTTAGAGGCCGCACGGCAGACTGCGGAGAAAGTGCCGCGCAATCCGGCGGGCTATCTGCGTACCGTGCTGCAAAACTATGCCCGTAACGGCGTACTCACCGCCGCTGATCTTGCCGCGCGGGAGAAGCCGGCGTACAGCGGCATCGGGCCGTCCGCGCCGCAGCTGACGGCCTACGATGCGGAATGGCTCGCCAGAGTCAAGGCGCATTCGCACAGGGAGGCGGCGCCGTCTTGAAATGGAGGATGGAGGATGGAGAATGGAAAATGAAAGAACGTAAATCCTGCTGTTCATTCTCCATTATCCATTTTCAATTCTCAATTCGGATGCCGTTCGCAGCCTCTTTTCAACCGCCCGTCCGTCTGTTATAATAAACGGGACAAGAAAGAGGTGATTCGGATGGGTTACATTCGCCGTCCGTCGTATTACAGGCAGTTCCGGTGCATCGGCTCGGACTGCACGGAAAACTGCTGCATCGGCTGGGAGATCGATGTGGATGAGGAATCGCTGGCGTACTACCGCACGGTGCAGGGCGCGTTCGGAGAGCGTCTGCGCGCCGCCATCGAGCCGCCGGACGAGCAGAACGGCACGCCCGCGCATTTCCGGCTGGACGGGCAGGAGCGGTGCCCGCTGCTGAACGAGTGCAATCTGTGCGAGGTGCTCCTGAACCTCGGCGAGGACAAAATGGCGCAGATATGCACCGACCATCCGCGCTATTACGAGTGGTTCTCGGACGGCCGTGAGGACGGGCTCGGGCTGTGCTGTGAGGCCGCCGCAGAGCTCATCCTCGCGCACACGGATGCGGCAGAGTGGGAGCTGCTCGAGGCCGAGGACGTATCCGAGCCGGGCACCGAGGCCGAAGCCGAGCTGGAGCAGGCGCTGTTCGCCATGCGCGACACACTGTTCGGCATCGCGGGTGCGGATGCGCCGTTTGACGACAAGGCCGACCGGCTGTACCGCGAAGCGCGCACCATGCAGGCGCAGTATGACGAGCTGCTGTTCCCGTTCCCGGCGGACGAGGACGGAGAGCAGGCCGAGGAGGACACGTTCTCATGGTCGGCGGCGTTCTGGCGTGCGGATACGCTGGAGGACCTGCTCGAGCTGCTGCTCGGCTTCGAGATCAACAAGGACGACTGGCGCGCACAGCTGTGCGAGGCGAAGGCGCGCCTGCCCGAGATACTCGCCCGCAGAGGGGAATTTCTGGCGGCGTACCGCGAGGAGCGGCACGAGTACGGCAATCTGCTGACGTATTTCCTCTACCGGCACTTTATGAAGGCGCTCGGCGACGAGGCCGTGCAGGAGAAGGTGCAGCTGGCGCTCACCTGCACGGGCATCATCCAGCTGCTCGATGTTTGCGAGTGGATACAGCACGGCACGCTCACTCACTGGGCGCAGGTGTGCATCTGCAAGGCCGTATCGCGCGAGCTCGAGTACGACGAGGACAACACCGACCAGCTGGCCGCGTTCTCGGTCGAGGACGAAACCGAATAAGCAAAAGCACCGCAGAGGAGGACTCTGCGGTGCTTTTGTTGGTGCGGGCAGAACAAAGGGCACCCGAAAGGGTGCCCTCTGTGGTTGATCGGTACTTTGGCAGGCGCAGCACTCTCCTGCATCTCTCGGGTTGCCCCTGTCGTTACCATCGGCGTGTGGTCGCTGCGAAATTTACCACCTCAAAGTACCTCTTCTATTGTACTTATATTATAGCAGTTTTATTCCGGTTCTGCAATATCTATCTTCTCATAGATTGGCAGATTGTTGCGTAATCGCTGTTCAAAGCGCTTTTTATTCTCAATAATTGCCGTGATGATTGAATGCTTTCGTTCTGGTGCATCATGTGACACGGCAAGCCGCAGCACCAGATTCACGCTTTTACCGTTGGAAACAACCCGTTTGCAGACCAATGCGGTGTTCTCGTGGGTATCATCTGGGAAGATGTAATCCGGGTCGAGCAGAATTTCCTCAAAATAGCCGCTGTATTGTTGATAGAATTTTTCACCACGGCGTTCAATGATATGTTCGATTTGTTTATCGGTCAATATGACCTCGTTTCCTCGAATATCGTCCGCAATTAACTGGAATTTTTCGGTATCTATCGTTCCGATGATTTTCATATCTTCACCCGCTCTCCACCATCATACATACAGTATACCAGATTCCGACGGAAAGTGCCGCATAAAGTTCACAATACCGCAAATTGGCGTTCCACTGTGTAAACTCTGTGTAAAGCGGGTGCAGCTTTTGTGACACTGCCGAAAATCCTGTCTGCGGGTTCGCATTGATAGACAGAAGCAAAAAATTGAGGGCAGCTGCCCATGAAAGAGAGGCGTTCGCCATGAGTGAATACCAAGGCACATTCAAGCGATACGAAAAGAAATATCTGGTCACGCAGAAGCAGTACAACGCGCTGGCAAAGGCGTTCGCGGCACGCATGGTGCCCGACCGGTTCGCGGAATCGACCATCAGCAACATCTATTACGACACGCCGGATTTCCGGCTCATCCGCCGCTCGCTCGAGCGGCCCGCCTACAAGGAGAAGCTGCGGCTGCGTACCTACCGCACGCCGAATGCCGACACCGAGGCGTTCGTGGAGATCAAAAAGAAGTACGACCACATCGTCTACAAGCGCCGCATTGCGATGACGTATGCCGAGGCGCAGCGCTATCTGGACGGCGGCACCGCGCCGGAGGAGAGCCAGATCTCCCATGAGATCGACTGGTTCCTGCAATTCTACAAGGGCATACAGCCCGCCATGTGCATCTGTTACGACCGTCTTGCGCTGTTCGACAAGTACCAGCCCGAGCTGCGCGTGACGTTCGACTCCGGCATCCGCTGGCGCATGGACGACCTCGACCTGTCCTGCGGCTCGGCGGGCGCGCACCTGCTCCCGCACGACACCTGCCTGATGGAGATCAAGATCCCCGGCACAACGCCGCTGTGGCTGGCGCGGGCGCTGAGCGAGAACGCCATCTTTCCGACCCACTTTTCCAAATACGGTGCGGCGTACCAGACCATGCTGCGCGAGAGCCGTTCGCCGCAGTTCGGCAGCGAAACCATCCACCTCAACGAAAAAGGAGAAATCTACTGTGCTTGAAACGATTTTCGGTTCCATCCTCACCGCCGGTCTGACCGGCAGCGCGTTTGTGATCTGTCTGCTGGTGGCGCTGGCGCTCGGTGCGCTGGTGGCCGCAGTCTATATGTATAAGAACACCTACACCCAGTCCATGGCCGTCACGTTGGCGCTGCTGCCCGCGATGGTGCAGGTCATCATCCTGCTCGTCAACGGCAACCTCGGCGCAGGCGTGGCCGTTTCCGGCGCGTTCAGCCTTGTGCGGTTCCGCTCCGCGGCCGGCTCGGCGCGTGACATTACCTGCATCTTCCTCGCGATGACGCTCGGCCTTGCCGCCGGCATGGGCTACATCGGCATCGCTATCGTAACCGGGCTTGTGATGTGCCTCCTGCTCACCGCTTACGCGGCGCTGTCCTTTGGCCGCAAGCCGGAGGAGGAAAAGGAGCTCAAAATCACGATTCCGGAGAACCTCGACTACACCGGTCTGTTCGACGACCTGTTTGGGGAGTATACCCGCTCGGCGGAGCTGATTTCCGTCCGCACCACCGGCATGGGCAGCCTGTATAACCTGCATTACCATGTAAGGCTGGCCTCGCCCGAGGTCGAGAAGCAGTTCCTCGATGCCATCCGGTGCCGGAACGGCAACCTGGATATTGTGTGCGGCAAGGTGCCGCAGACGAAGGAAGCGCTGTAAAAATCTGCACACGCCTAACCGTAGGGTGCGACGACCTCGGCGCACCGTGTAAACCGTAACACAAATTTCAAAACAACGGAATACGTTATCGGTAACGGTTGCCAATACCATTTAACACAGTGGTATTCGTTTGATGCGGTGCGCCGAGTCGTCGCACCCTACGGTAGACCTTTAAGCTGAATTTAGACCTGTGAAAGGATTGATTATAATGAAAAAGCATTTATTTGCAGCCTTACTGGCTTCCGCCCTTGCGGCGGGGATGCTCCCGGCCTCGGCGTGCGCGGCCTCCACGTCCTACACGACCTCGAATGCCACTCTTATCCGCTTTACCGACTCCGCCGCCAAGGCTGCGGGCAAGTACAGCGGCTACGAGATCGACGGCACGGACGTTTCCATCACGGCGGCGGGCACTTATGTGTTCTCCGGCGACTGCGGCGACGGCTCCATCACGGTCAAAAAGGGCGTTTCCGGCGTTACCATCGTGCTGAACGGCCTGACCCTGACAAACGCCGACAGCGCGGCCATCACGCTGAACAAGACCGCCGAGGCCGAGCTTGTTGCGGCGGCGGGCACGACCAACACAGTCGCGGACACGGCGGGCTCCAACGATGAGAACGCGGCGGTCAAGGTCAAGAGCGGCGCGAGCCTGTCCATCAGCGGCACGGGCGCGCTGACGGTTGACGGCAACGCGAAGAACGGCATCAAGGGCGCAGCCGATGCGGTGATAACGGTGGATGAGGTCAAGCTCACCATCGAGGCCGAGAACGACGGCCTTTCGTGTGACGATGAGCTGACCATCGCGGGCGGCACGCTGGACATCACGGCGGGTGGCGATGCGGTCAAGGCTTCTCCGGACACAGACGACACGGAGAACCCGGATACGACCTCGCTGGGCAATGTCACCATCAAGGGCGGCTCCATCACGCTGCACGCGGCGGAGGACGGCGTGCAGGCGGACGGCGACCTGACCATCACGGGCGGCACGTTCGATGTGACGGCAAACGGCGGCCACACGACCACGCTCACGGACGATTCCGCCTCGTGCAAGGGCTTCAAGGCGGGCGGCGCGCTGACCGTCACAGGCGGCACGGTGAACGTGGACAGCGCGGACGATGCGCTGCACGCGAACACGGATGTGACCATCACGGGCGGCACGCTGACCCTTGCCACCGGCGATGACGGCGTCCACGCGGACAACGACCTCGTGATCGGCACCAAGGGCTCGTCCTCGACCACCACGCCGAAAATCAATATCACCGCCAGCTATGAGGGCCTTGAGGGCACGACCGTGAACGTGTACAGCGGCGATATTGACGTTGCGGCCTCGGATGACGGCGTAAATGCCGCCAACAGCACGCTCGGGGAGCGCAGTGACAAGTACGCCATCAACATCGCGGGCGGCGACCTGTATATCGATGCGGGCTCGGACGGTCTGGACTCCAACAACGACATCAATATCACCGGCGGCAAGGTCGAGGTGTACGGCGCGGATGCGGTGATGGATGCGGCCATCGACTATGACGGCACGTTCACGCTCTCCGGCGGCACGCTGTTCGGCGCGGGCATGGAGCCGACAGCCGGCACGCAGGCGTATATCGCGGTCGGTGAAACCTCGCCGAGCAGCGGCGGCATGGGCGGCGGCCCGAACGGCGGTCAGGGCATGACACCGCCGAGCGGCACGGCGGACGGCAGCACGAACGGCAATCCGCCGACACCGCCGAGCGATGCAAACGGCAGTCAGATGACACCGCCGGACTTCTCCGGCAACGGCGGCACACCTCCGGAAAAGCCGTCTGACAACGGTCAGGGCGGTCAGCCGGGCGGCGCACCGGCGAACCGCGAGAGCGCCCTCGGCATCAAGGAGGGCAGCGTTATCACCGTGCAGGATTCCTCCGGCAAAACGCTGTACACCGCGACGGCGCTCGGCTCGATGAGCAGCGTGATCTTCTCCTCGCCGGACATCAAGGAGGGGGAAACCTACACCGTGCTCGTGGACGGCACTTCGGTCGGCACGGCGACGGCAAAGCTGGGTACAGCGGATTCGAGCAGCTCGAGCGGCGCGTTCAAGCCGGGGCAGGGCGGTAAGCCCGGTCAGAATAACGGCCAGAACGGCAATACCGGCAGTCAGAGCACGGTCGGCGGCTTCAAGGACGTTGCACAGAACAGCTGGTATGCCGGTGCGGTGCAGTACGTCACGAGCAGCAGCCTGATGAACGGCACGAGCAGCACAGCATTCTCGCCGAACGCGAGCATGAGCCGCGGAATGCTGATGACCGTATTGGCGCGCTATGCAGGCGAATCGACAGATGGCGGCACGGTTTGGTATGAAAAGGGCATGAACTGGGCAAAGAGCAAGGGCGTATCCGATGGCTCTGCGCCGAACGCGAATATCACCCGTGAACAGCTTGCCGCCATGCTGTACCGCTATGCCGGTGAGCCGGACGGCACGGCAGACCTGTCCGCCTATACGGATGCGGGCGCGGTATCGAGCTACGCGGAAAAGGCGGTCGCATGGTGCGTGGCAAAGGGCATCCTGACCGGCAAGACGGACACCACCCTCGCACCCAAGGCAACGGCCACCCGCGCCGAGTGCGCGGCCATGCTCCAGAGATTTGCTTCTCTCACCAAGTAAAAGAAAGAGCACCGCAGAATACAGGCTGCGGTGCTTTTTGCTGTCTGTGTACGTCAAAACATACGCAAGTCTTCGCGGAACGGTAACAGTCGGTACACGGTTTCGCCACAGAACAAATCTAAAATAACAGCATGAACAGAAAGGAGGCGGCAGCGGTGACACAGACGAGCACACAGGCTGTACGGGCAAGAGAGGACGGGCTGTTTTTGGAGCGGTTCATCGAGGCGCACGAGGCGTTCGTGCTGCGGTGCGCGAGCAGGCACGCAGGCTTTGCGGTAACGCGCAGCGACGATGAGTATTCGGTCGCGCTGCTGGCGTTCTACGAGGCCGTCAAGGGCTACGACCCGTCGAGCGGGCCGTTCGGCGCGTATGCCTCGCTGGTCATCGGCCGCCGCCTCGCCGACCATTACCGCAGCCAGCACCGTTTTGATGCGGAGGTGTCGCTCGCGCCGCAGACGTTCGACGGCACGGTAGACCGCGACAGCGCGGATGCCGCCATGCAGCAGGCGGTCGCGGAGCAGATGAGCGAGGCGAAGCCGGTCAGCGCACAGGATGAGATCGAAGCAGCAAACAGGCTGTTCGAGAGGTACGGCTTCGGGTTTTACGAGCTGGCGGACAGCTCGCCCAAGTCGGACAAGACCCGTCACAGCTGCGCGATGGCAGTGGGCACGCTGCTGCACTCGCCGGTGCTGTTCGCCGCCATGCAGAGCGCGCACAGCCTGCCCGTCAAGGCGCTGGCGCAGCAGAGCGGCGTGTCGGCGCGCACCATCACCCGCCACCGGAACTATATCGTGGCGGCGGCGCTGCTCATCGACGGCGATTACCCCATTTTGTGTACCTATCTGCAAACCGTGCGGAAGGAGGCAGAGCAATGCGGGCGATGATAATCGAGCTTCGCGGCAAACGCGCCGCCGCGCTGGCGGAGGACGGCACGGTGCATCTGGTCGATGCGAAAGGCTGTGCGGTCGGACAGGAGATCCGCATTCCGGGCAAACGCCGCCGGAGCTGGAAAAAGCCGCTGACATGGGCGGCGTGCGTGGCGGTGCTGTGCGGCATGGCGACGACCGGCGTGTATGCGGCATATGAGCCGTATGCGAGTGTCAGTGTGGACAGCGCGGACGGCAGCGTGGAGTATACGATCAACCGGTTCGATCAGGTCATCGGCGCGCGCGTGGACGGAAAAGAGCCGCCGCCGGACAGCAGGCTGCCGCGCTTTACGCATATCGACAAGGCGGTCGAGCATACGCTCCGGCAGGAGGAGAATGCGGGCGGAACAGTCAGCATCACCGTGTCCTCGCGCAGCAGCGGCACCGCCGAGCGGCTCAAGGAGCATATCGACGGCCGGTTCGAGCAGAACAGCGGCAGGCACGGCCCGCCGCCCGAGGTGCGTATCCAGCCGCCCGCCGGCGCAAAGCCGGACAGCGCGCCGCCCGAGGCCGGAGAACAGGCGTAACGGAACACTCCCGCGCCGTGCCGCTTGACATCGCGCGGGAGTGTGGTATAATGGAAGTACAAAAAGGGAAACGCTGTTTGCACAGCGGTCAGACCTTCGCTAAGTCATTTGTTAAGATGACCGTTTGGGTGCTAGCCAAGCGGTCATCGCGCATTTATCAGGAAAATGTACAGTACAATGACCGCACAGATAAAAAGCTCGAAAGCCTTT
>CAKSVR010000071.1 GCA_934504345.1 uncultured Agathobaculum sp.
CAGCTCCGCTTGACAGCTTATTTAGTATATCAAAACTCGAACCGTTTGTCAAGAACTTTTTTCGATTTATTTTTCAAACTCGAAGCCGTTCACACGACAAACTTTTCAGTTTTGCGCCGCCCTCGCGGGACAGCTTTAATAGAATACCAAATCCCGGAGGGAAAGTCAAGAACTTTTTTCAAATAGTTGAGATTTTTCTGAAACTATGATAAGATGGGTGCACGATACCATATAAAGAAGTGATTTTATGAAAATCGCTGTTCTCTATCAGGCGCACGAGCCGCCCGCGGCGGGCGGACTGCGTAAACCGATGAAGCCCGGCGGCTACCGCGACAGCGGCGCGGACATCGCATATTGCCTGCAGGAGCACGGCACGGAGGTCATCACGCCGACTGCCAAGCCCGATCTATATAACGATCTGGACTGGGTATTTCCGGATACCGTGCAGGGCATCCGCGCGGCACTTGCAGCGGGCGCGGACACGCTGTGGCTTAACACCGTATTATATGCAGGCCACCCCGTCGAACAATTCACCGGTATATATATTGTCGGCCAGCGGCCGAGCGATGCGGCAAGGTACGATGACAAATTCGCCGTCAATGCTGCGCTGCTCGAACGCGGTTTTCCGGTCGTGCAGTCGCAGACCATCCGCGCAGACGAGCTATACGGCGGCCCGTTCCCCTGCATCCTCAAGCCCATCCGCGGACGAGGCAGTCAGGGTGTTGTACGGTGCGGCACGCCGACCGACTTCGCGAAAAATCGCGATTCTCTGCTCTCCGCCGGGATTTACGGCGATATGCTGATGGCCGAGCCCTATCTGCCCGGTCAGGAAATTACCGTTTCGGTATTTCCGGACGGCACGAGTCTGCCCATCGTCGAACGATTCGCGCAGAAACGCGGCATCGCCCCGTATAACGGCGATGTTCCCGTCACCGAAAACAGCCGCGCCGTGCTGCACGAAACCGAGGCACTGCACACCATCCGTCAAGCGTGCGAACAAGCCGTGCAGGCGCTCGAGCTGAAAGGCCTGGTCCGCATCGACTGCCGCGCCGCCGCAGACGGTACCTATTATATGTTCGATTTCAACCTCAAACCCAATCTGACCGGTGCGGCGCGGCCGCATCGCATAAACCAAAACTGCCTGACGATGATTTCCGCCGAGGCGCAGGGCTGGACGTACTTCGACCTGCTCCGCGCCATGCTGGACAACCGCTGGCAGCTGTGACTACGATATAAAGGAGCGCTTATGGCAACCGCACAGGACATTCTCAAACAGTATTTCGGCTACGATTCGTTCCGCCCGGGACAGGACGAGCTGGTGCAGTCCATCCTCGCCGGGCGCGACACGCTGGGCATCATGCCGACCGGTGCGGGCAAGTCCATCTGCTATCAGGTGCCCGCGATGCTGTTCCCCGGGCTGACACTGGTCATTTCGCCGCTCATTTCGCTGATGAAAGATCAGGTCGGTGCGCTGGTCGAGGCCGGTATCCCCGCCGCGTGCATCAACAGCGCGATGAGCTTCGAGGAGTTCCGCGATGCGCTGTATTTCGCCGGACGAGGCGAGTACAAGCTGCTGTACGTTGCGCCCGAGCGGCTGACCGCGCCCTCGTTCCTCGAATTTGCACAGCGCGTGCCCATTTCGATGATAACCGTGGATGAGGCGCACTGTATCTCTCAGTGGGGACAGGATTTCCGTCCGAGCTACCTGAAGATCCTCGATTTTCTCGCCGCACTGCCCGAGCGGCCGCTCGTTTCCGCGTTCACCGCAACGGCCACCGCCGAGGTGCGCGACGACATCGTGCAGGCGCTCGGTCTGCACGAGCCGTTCATCAAGACCACCGGTTTTGACCGTCCAAACCTGTATTTCGCGGTCGAACAGCCCACCTCCAAGGGCATGAAGCTGCTCCAGCTTTTGAACGAGCGCAAGGACAAGAGCGGCATCGTGTACTGCTCCACCCGCAAAAACGTGGAGGAGATCTGTGACCTGCTGCTCAGCCGCGGCCTGCCCGCCACCCGCTATCACGCGGGCCTCGATCCCGAGGAGCGCCGCGAGAATCAGGACGATTTTCTGTACGACCGCAAGACGATCATGGTCGCGACCAACGCATTCGGCATGGGTATCGACAAATCCAACGTGTCGTTCGTTATCCACTATAATATGCCGAAAAATATGGAGAGCTACTATCAGGAGGCCGGCCGCGCCGGTCGTGACGGTCAGCCCGCCGACTGCATCCTGCTGTACAGCGGACAGGATGTGCGTATGGCTGAGTTCCTCATCGAGCGCAGCCACGAAGCCGAGGATGAGAGCATCGACGAGGCCACCCGGCAGGAGCTTATCGCGCGCGACCGCGAACGCCTCAAGCAGATGACGTTCTACTGCACCACCACCGAATGCCTGCGGCATTACATCCTGCGCTATTTCGGTGAAAATTCGCCCATGTCGTGCGGACATTGCAGCAGCTGCGACACGAATTTCGAGGAAGTCGATGCGACGATGGATGCACGGAAGATCCTTTCGTGCGTGTACCGGCTGGACGAGCGCGGCCGCGCGTTCGGCAAGACCGTGGTTTCCGCCATTTTGACCGGCAGCAAGAACGAAAAGATCACGCAGTTCGGTCTGGATACGCTCTCCACCTACAATATCATGCCGGACAGCACCGCCGTTTATGTCCGCCGCCTCATCGATATGCTGCTCGAGCGCGGCCACCTGATCGTCGATTCCGAGCGTATGGGCGTGCTCGTGCTGACCCGCAGCGGCAATGCACTCATGCGCGGGCGCGGAGAGTTCCGCATCAAGCTGCCCAAGGAGAAAAAGCCGGATACGAGCAAGCATTACGCCGCGCTCGCCGAGGATGTGGACGAAAAGCTGTTCGATGCGCTGCGTGAGGTTCGCACCAGGCTGGCTGTCCGCGCAGGCGTGCCGCCGTATGTCATCTTCTCCAACGCCACCCTTGCCGATATGGCCGCTAAGCAGCCCTCGAGCGAGTATGAGCTGCTGTCCGTGCGCGGCGTGGGCGATGCCAAGGCAAGGCGGTACGGAAAGGATTTTCTGGCGGTCATCCGGAAATACCGTGATGAGAATTTAGGGAAGTAAATTTTGATCTGTGAATCCGTTCTCCGGTGCACGCGAGGCGCGCGCACCGGAAAGCGGCTGCGGCATAAGTAAAGCCGACGGAAAACCTCCCATCGGCTCGGAAACCCGATCAGCCGTTCTGCTGGTCGTTCTTCTGGTTCTGCTGATTCTGCTGGGTCTGGTTCTGCTGCTGATTCTGCTGACCCTGCTGGTTCTGGTACTTGTTCTGCTTGCTCATTTCGCTCACCTCGTTTCATTTTTCGGTGTTAGTCTGCACAAATCAGCGAAAAATATACGCACAGGGCTTGCAGAATACCGAAAAACCTGATAAAATTGTTCTGCGTATTATGTACGCTTTCCGAACCTTTTAATTTTGTTAAATTTTTTAGATGTATAGAAAGAGGGACATTCACCATGTCAGGACATTCCAAGTGGAATAACATCGCCAAGCGCAAGGGCGCAAACGATGCAAAAAAAGCAAAGATCTTCACCAAGATTGGCCGTGAAATGGCGATCGCGATCAAAGAGGGCGGCTCTGCCAATCCGGATTTCAACGCTCGTCTGCGCGACTGCATCGCAAAGGCAAAGGCCAACAATATGCCGAACGACAACATCAAACGCACGCTTGACAAGTATTCCGGCGCGAACGGTCAGGTCGATTACGAGGCAAACAACTACGAGGGCTACGGCGTAGGCGGCGTTGCTGTCGTTGTGGAAACCCTGACCGACAACAAGAACCGCACTGTTGCCGATGTCCGTCACCTGTTCGACAAGTACGGCGCCGGTCTGGGCGCTACCGGCTGTGTATCGTGGCAGTTCGACAAAAAGGGTGTTATCATCATGGAGAGCGAGGGACTGGACGAGGACACCGTTATGATGCAGGCACTCGAGGCCGGCGCGGAGGACTTCCTCGCTGACGAGGGCGCGTTCGAGATCTACACCGCTCCGGACGACTTCTCCACGGTCCGCGAAGCACTCGAGAAGCTGGGCTACACCTTTGCACAGGCCGAGATCCAGATGGTTCCGCAGAACTACATCACCCTCGAAAAGGAAGAGGACATGGCCCAGATGCGTAAGCTGCTCGACAACCTCGAGGATAACGACGATGTGCAGGCCGTTTGGCACAACTGGGAGAATGAGGATGAGTACGAGGGTTAAGCCTCCGCTCAAAACCGCATAAATAAACACCGCATACTTCGGTATGCGGTGTTTTCTTCACTTTCTCACGAACTTTACCGCGCTCATGGCGGCCTCCGCGCCGTCCGCGACGGCCTTTGCCACCTGAAGCAGACCGCCGGTACAGTCGCCGGCCGCGAACAGGCCGGGTACGGCTGTCGAACCATCGGCGTTCGCCTTGATGCGCGTGCCGTCGAGCTGTGCGCCCAGCTTGCGGGCAAAATCGCCGCTGCCCGCCGTGCCATAGGCGATGAATATGCCGGAAACATCCAGCGGTTCGCCCTCCGCGAACGCAACGCGCGACACCAGCTCGTCACCCTCAACAGCCTGCACCTTGCGCGTGTCCGCGCGCAGACCCTCGGGCAGACCGGACGGCGCATCGCTCCCATCCGTCAGCAGCGTAACGGACTGCGCCACCGGCAGCAGCACACGCGCCTCCTCGAGTGCATATTCGCCCTGTCCGAGCACAGCCACGTCCTTTCCGCGATAGAAAAACGCATCGCAGACAGCACAATAGCTCACGCCGCGGCCCTCGAACGCCGTCACGCCCTCGATCTTGGGCACGGCACGCGGCGAACCAGTCGCGAGGATGACGGCATCCGCCTCGAACACGCCGCCCGCAGTCTTGACCGCAAAGCCGTGTTCCGCGTACTCGATGCCCGTCACCTCAGTCCGGTGCAGCACCGCGCCCAGCCGTTCGGCCTGCTTTTGGCCGCGCTCGAGCAATTCTGCGCCCGAAATCGGCTCGATGAAGCCGAAATAGTTCTCGATCCTGTCGGTTTTCGCCAGCGCACCGCCGTCCTGATACAGCACGGTGGTCTGCATCCCGGCCCGCACCGCGTAGATGGCGGCGCTCAGACCCGCCGGGCCGCCGCCGACTATTACAATCTTTGGCACGTTCTCATTCCTTTCCATATAATCATCCGGTTATACCGTAGGGCGGGATGACCTCATCCCGCCGTTGCAAACCGATGCACTTCGCTAAATGCGGCGGGGTAGGGTCACCCCGCCCTACAATTTAGTTTTGCCAAATTATTTCGCGGTTTCCTCATCAAACCACGCCTGATACGCCTTTTGCAGCCTTTCGAGCAGCGCAGTATCCTTGCCGCCGAGCGGCTGGCCGTCCAGCTCGCACGCGCCGATGCAGTGTGAACCGGTGGACAAAATCATCACTTCATCCGCATTTTTGAGCTCGTCCACGGTGAACGGCGCGATACGGGTCGGCACGCCCAGCTTTTCACACATGGTGAGGAAATGCTTGCGCGTGATGCTCGGCAGGATGAGATTATCCGCCGGCGGTGTGCAGAAAACGCCGTCCTTGAGGATGGCGAGGCCGGAATGCGCGCCCTCGGTCACACGGTCGCCGCGGTGGAACACGACTTCGTCACAGCCCGCCTCAACGGCCTGCTGCATCGCCATGCAGTTCGGGATAAGGTTGAGCGTTTTGATGTTGCAGTGCAGGAAACGGGTGTCCTCCACCGAGATCAGCTTGTACGGATGGTCGTGACGGTCGAGGCCGCACGGCTCGGAGAACGCCATCAGACTGGCCTTGCCGCCCTTGGGAAAGGCGTGCATACGGTGCGCCGCCGCGCGGGTAGACTGCCAGTACAGCATATGCGGCGCATCCGAATCCAGCTGAGAAACCAGCTTGTTCAGCGTTTTTGCCAGCTCGGCGCGCTCCATCGGCGGCTCGATGCGGAGCAGCTTCAGGCTGTTGTAAAAGCGGTCGAGATGGTCATCGAGCGCGAAGATCTTCTTGTTGTTCACCATCGCCGCATCGTAAACGCCGTCGCCGAAGTAAAAACCGCGGTCGGTGATGGGTGCCTGCACCTCGTCGATGCGGCCGATCCTGCCGTTATAGTATGCAATATCTTTCATGGGGATATGCCTCCTTTGGTCAAAATTCCGATGCAATCTACTCTCAGTATAGCGGTTTTCGACAGGGTTTGCAAGTGCGCGGGAAACGAGGTATAATACTATGTAGTTCACGAATCGGAAGTTGCAGAGAGGTGCCGCTATGATTAGAGCATTACAAAGGGATGATATAAATAGAGTTGCAGACATATGGTTGGATACAAATTTAAAGGCACATAATTTTATCCCTGCCCAATACTGGAAAAGCAATTTCAACTCAGTAAAAGAAGCACTGTCACAAGCAGAGGTTTATGTGTATGCGTATGATACAGAAATACAGGGCTTTATAGGGTTGCATGATGAATATATTGAGGGCATTTTTGTTTCCGGTGAAATGCAATCGCAGGGTATAGGTAAAATTCTGCTGAATTATGCAAAGGATAAAAGGAATAAGTTGCTCTTGAACGTATACCAAAAGAACGCACGGGCAATATCATTTTATCAAAGAGAAGGATTTGTGATTCAGTATAGTGACTTAGATGCGGCTACCGAAGAAAAAGATTATGTAATGACATGGCAACAGAAATAGAAATTCCAGCCTATATAACCGTTAAACCCAACTATCATTTCAGAAAGGTCTGATCATTTGTCCGGAACACTTCTTCATATCTGCTGTGCGCCCTGCTCCATCGCGTGCATCGACACGCTGCGGCAGGAGGGCATCGAGCCGGTAGGCTTTTGGTACAATCCCAACATTCATCCGATGAAAGAGTACAAAATGCGTAAGAATACGCTCGTTGAGTACGCAAAGAGCATCGACCTCAAGCTGGAGATCGAGAACGAGTACGGTCTGCGAAAATTCATCGAAGCTGTCTATCCCAACTGGGATAACCGCTGTGCGACCTGCTATGCGCTGCGCTTCGAGGAAACCGCGCGCTACGCCGCCGAGCACGGCTATGACCGGTTCACCTCCACCCTGTTCGTCAGCCCGTACCAGAATCACGAGCTGATGCGCCAAATCTGTGAGCAGATGGCCGAAAAATACGGTGTCGAGTACCTGCACCGCGACTTTTCTCCGCGTTTCCGCGAGGGACAGGACAAGGCGCGTGAGCTCGGCCTGTATATGCAGAATTACTGCGGCTGTGTGTTCTCCGAGGAGGACCGCTACCGCAAGCGCAAGAAGAAAAAGCCCGCACCCGAGCAGGCATAAGACAGAAATCGGGGCGTTTCCGGCTCAACCGACTGAAATGCCCCGGAATAACTGCTTTACAAATCCCCGAAAGACTGGTATACTATATCATGTACTCGCGCCCGTAGCTCAGCTGGATAGAGCGTTGGACTCCGACTCCAAAGGCCATGCGTTCGAATCGCACCGGGCGTACCATCGATAACCGTCTGTTCCGTTGGAACGGGCGGTTTTTATTTACTTTTTCGATGGTTACTTTAGTATAATAAAATCGAGGCTACTACGCAGGCTACTATGTGGTAGCCGGAACAGTAAAAAAGAGCGGCAATGCCGCTCTTTTCGTTTATTGATATTTGCCTTGTTGATTATTATCTGTCGGCTTGTACTGGCGCAGCATAACGTCAGCAATACACTCACCTGCCTGCACGCGAGACTGCTCAATCAAGTGCGCGTAGTACATCTCGGTCGTAGCCGGACTGGAATGACCGAGCTGACGAGCAACGGTAATGACATCGGTATGGTTAGCAATCAGCGCGCTGGCAACCGTATGGCGGAACGCATGCGGATTGATATGCGGCAGGTCATGCCGTTTGCTGAATTTATTGAGCCACGCGGTAATGCTGTCCGGGTGCATGACCTGTCCGTCATCCCTCGTGAACAGGAAACCTTCGTCATTCTGCCACCGATCACCGTTCAGCTCGCGCAGCTTCTCCTGCTCTATACGATATTCACGCAGCAGCGTGACAGTTTCAGCCGGAATTGGGATATAGCGCGTTTCACCGGTTTTCGGTGTTTCCTCATAAATACCGCGCGCCTTGGAGTAGCGGAGGTTGACCTCAATGTAGAGATAGCGCTCATCAAGGTGAACATTCTCCCACTTCAGTCCCATAATCTCACCGCGCCGCGCACCGGTGACGATCAGCAGATGGGTAATCGTCTGCCACTTGTGCGGTTCACTCTTGAGTGCCTGCAAAATGCAGAAGATCTCTTCCGGCTGGAAATAGTTGATCTTCTTTCGCTGAGCGCGAGGAAGTGTGGCGCGTGCCGCTGCGTTGTATATCACGATCATCTCCTTTTCCGCCTGCGAAAGCACGGTGGAGATGAAACGATGATGCTGCAGAACGGTTTTAACCGCGAGGTGGTCGGTATTCAAGATGTACTCGAACAGCTTTTTCGGCGGTATGTCCAGCGCCGCAGCAGTCGCGTCCGCGGATGACTTACGGATAGCCTGTCCACGGCAGGCAGTTGTTATGGTAACAGCATTGAGGCGAGACAGCTTTGCCAGCTTAGCGCGTGAGATCTGCCGCTCTGTCAGCAGCGCGCCCAAATCAACCTTCGAGCGTGCCTTGTCCAGCACATGCTTGGTGCAGTTCTGCAGAAGATCCATGTACAGCCGATTTAAGTGCTGCGGTCGCAGCTCGGTCAGCTTGATGTGACCAATCGCAGGATTAATGCGTTCGCACAGGTGCTTGTACAGTTCAATCGCACTGTGTTTGGTACCAGTATGCTCCTTGAGGTCAATAACATACTCTGCGTACTCGGCAAACGTCTTGTTGTTGTCCGGCTGAAACCCCAGCTTAATGCTGTTCTCGAACTCATAGGCAACTTTTTGTGCCTCCCGCTCGGCACGCTGCTCAGACCAGTCTTCCGGTGCTTTCCACGTTTTATAATGACCGCGCTTGCGGTAACGCTCATCGCAGCCACAGGAAACCGTGATTTTGAAGCTCAAGCCCGACTTTGTGTGAATTTTCTTAGTACTTGGCACGTTTTCCTCTCCTTTCGTGTAGAATAATGCGGTGCGCCGCTTGGACGCACCGCAGACTGCCGCTTATACCGAAATCTTCGCCGGAATGTACGACGGACGATCGTCATTCGGCGAAATATTGTTGTTGCCCTCGGTCAGCAGTTTGATGACGTTCGGGTAATACAGCAGCGACTTCCGGCCAATCTTAACGGCCGGAAGAATACCCTGACGGATAAATCCGCGCAGAGCATTCTCCGAAATATTGTGCCCCTCGGCGAGCAGACGGCGATGGGTCTCGGCAACGGTTGCCGTGTCGTAGAAACGACGCTGCGGAATGAATGTAATTGTGGGATTAGATATGTTAGTTCCTCTCCTTCAGCAAGTATTTTTAACGTAAGGATACAGCTCTCACTTTTATAATATATAGACCGCAGCTCTCTGTAATCAGAAGCGTTCTTCGTATTCTTCAAGAACATCAAGCCGAATGCAATACACGCACAGCGTGCCCTTCTTAAGATGTATCTGTGCCGTGTTTTCTTCCTGAATAACGAGCGCACCCATATCCTTCAGCTCGCGCGCGATTTTGGAAAGGGTATAGTCCTGGTATCCATCCTGCAAACGAACCGCACGTTCCAGCGCGGCAGGCCGCAGACACAGATTGTTTTTCCACTTAATTCCGTCGCGCTTATGAAGTTTTTTATGTTACTCGTCAGGTTAAATACTTCGGAATCACCATAACATTCCAGAAGCACAAAGGCAAGATTGCCCTTTTTCTTGCTGCGGTCGAGGGCATTGAGCAGCTTTTTCTGGTACTGCTGTGATTGCCCAATCCCGGCCTCATACCGTTCGGTAATCGCCTCAGCCGACGAGGCAGACAGTCCATCTTCGCGGGCGGCGCGAAGTGCCAGAGAGAACACAGTACGCAGAATGAGAAAGTTGTGGAATAT
>CAKSVR010000072.1 GCA_934504345.1 uncultured Agathobaculum sp.
GGCATCGCGCGCTTCGGACAGGCGTTCGTGCCGATGGATGAGGCGCTCGGCTTCTGTGCGCTGGATATTTCCGGCCGTCCGTATCTCGTGTTCGATGCGCCCATGCCGCAGCCCATGTGCGGCCAGTACGATACCTGCCTGACGGTCGAGTTCATGCGGGCGCTGGCGGTCAATGCCGGTCTGACCCTGCACCTCAAGGCCGAGTACGGCGAGAACGCGCACCATATCACGGAAGCGCTGTTCAAGGCGCTGGCGAGAGCGCTGAAACAGGCCGTTGCGGTTACCGGCGGCGGCGTGCTGAGCGCGAAGGGTGTACTCTAATTTCAACCGATATCGTAGGGCGGGGTGCCCTCACCCCGCCGTGTATACCGGAACGCCAATCGTAAAACAATGGATATTATGTGAATTGCAACCTTGATAATTCCACATATAATCGGGTGGTTTATTGGGGAACGGCGGGGTGAGGGCACCCCGCCCTACGGAGTATATCCCGAGAGGTACAACATGAGTTATATCGCAATCGTAGACTACGGCGCAGGCAATCTGATGAGTGTACACAACACGCTGGATTTTCTGGGCTATGAAAACAAGGTGGCGGCTTCGCCTGACATCATCGAGAACGCCGCGGGCGTGATCCTGCCCGGTGTAGGCGCATTTCCGGATGCGATGGCGGCGCTCGAGCACTCCGGTTTGACGGAGGCCGTGTTGAAAGCTGCAAAAGAGAAACCGTTCCTCGGCATCTGCCTCGGTATGCAGATGCTGTTCGAGGAGTCGGACGAGGTGCGCCCGTGCAAGGGTCTGGGACTGCTCCCGGGCCGCATCGAGCGCATCGAAACCGAGCTCAAGCTGCCGCAGATCGGCTGGAACGCGCTGGACATCCTGCGCCCGAACGCCATGACCGAGGGACTGGAAAACGGCAGTTATGTGTATTTCGTGCACAGCTTTATGGCGCATCCGGCGGACGAGAACGACCTTGCCGCCGTGACGGATTACGGCACGCGCGTGCCGGCAATGGTGGCACGAGGCAACCTGTTCGGGTGCCAGTTCCACCCGGAAAAGAGCGGTGAAGTGGGACTTCAAATGCTCCGAAACTTTGCAAAACTGACGGAGGTGGGAAAATGAGAGTTATCCCGGCGATCGATTTGAAAGACGGACAGTGCGTGCGCCTGCAAAAGGGCGACTACGGCACTGCACATAAAGTGGCAGAGAACGCAGTTGAAACCGCGAAGCGGTTTCTCGAGGCGGGTGCGACCTTAGTCCACATGGTAGACCTTGACGCAGCCAAGGACGGCTCGCACGCGAATTACGGCGTGGTAGAGCAGGTCATCCGCGAAACCGGCGCGACGGTCGAGCTCGGCGGCGGCATCCGCTCCATGCAGGATGTAGAAACCGTGCTTGCACTGGGCGTTTCGCGTGTCATCATCGGCTCGGCGGCGGTGCGCCATCCGGAGTTCGTGGCCGAGGCCGTGGAGAAGTACGGCGACAGGATCGTGGTCGGCATCGATGCCAAGAGCGAAACCGTCCGCACGGACGGCTGGCTGGACGACAGCGGCGAGAATTACATCGCGTTCGCGGAGCGCATGGAGGCGATGGGCGTGAAGCACATCATCTTCACCGACATCGACAAGGACGGTATGCTGGCGGGCCCGAACTTCGACCAGCTGGCCGCGCTGCGCGCCTCGGTTTCGTGCGAGATCATCGCCTCGGGCGGCGTTTCCACCCTCGAGGACATCGCAGGACTGAAAAAGCTCGGCATCGACGGCGCTATTGCGGGCAAAGCGGTGTATACCGGCACCCTCGATTTGGCAAAGGCCATCAGCGAAGCTGAATAAAAAGAGTGTAGAGCTATTAAAAGAGTGAAGAGTGGAGAGTGAAGAGTGGAGAGATAGTCAAATAGAACTTGGGTGCAGAGAAAACGATTACGTTCTCTGCACTCTCAACTCTCCAAACTTCACTCTCTTATAACTCTCCACTCCTCACTCTCCACTCTATTAGAAGAACGGAGTGAATAACTTGTTAGCAAAACGCATAATCCCCTGTCTGGACGTCAAGGACGGGCGCGTGGTAAAGGGCGTGAACTTTGTCGGGCTGCGCGATGCGGGCGACCCGGTCGAGCTGGCGAAGTTCTACTCGCAGGAGGGCGCGGACGAGATCGTGTTCCTCGACATCACGGCCACGAGCGACAACCGCGACACCATTGCCGACGTTGTCCGCCGCACCTGCCGCGAGGTATTCGTGCCGGTAACGGTGGGCGGCGGCATCCGCACCGTGGACGATTTCCGCGACATTTTGCGCGCGGGCGCAGACAAAATCTCCATCAACTCCTCGGCGGTCAAGAATCCCGAGCTGGTGAATGCCGCCGCGGAGAAATACGGCAGTCAGTGTGTGGTCGTTGCCATCGATGCCCGCGCGAGCGCCGAGATGCCCTCCGGCTTTGAGGTCTACGTTGCAGGCGGGCGCACCCCGACCGGCAAGGATGCGGTCGCATGGGCGAAAGAGGTCTACGAGCGCGGCGCAGGCGAGATCCTGCTCACCTCGATGGACAAGGACGGCACAAAGTCCGGCTTCGATCTAAAGCTTACCAAGGCGGTCGTGGATGTGGTCGGCATTCCGGTCATCGCCTCGGGCGGCTGCGGTTCGCTCGAGCACTTCTCCGAGGTGTTCGAGAAAACCGGGTGTGATGCCGCTCTCGCGGCCAGCCTGTTCCATTATCGGGAATTGACCGTTGGCGAAGTGAAAGAACATTTGCAGGAACGTAACATTCCTGTCAGAGTTTAATAGAAACGGTTTACCATTTCCGTAGGGCGGGGTGCCCTCACCCCGCCGTATATAACGATGTGCAGATGGCTTACACGGCGGGGTGAGGGCACCCCGCCCTACGGTAAACATGAATCATTATCCTAATAGGGAAGTGAATATTTTGAATTTAAGCAAATTTTTCGTAAAGGCACCTTTGGTTCCCGTGGTCTGTCAGGATGAACGCAATGGCGAAGTCCTGATGCTCGGCTACGCGAACGAGGAGGCTTTGCAGCTGACGATGGACACCGGTACGGCGTGGTTTTTCTCGCGCTCGCGCCAGAAGCTGTGGAACAAGGGCGAAACCTCGGGCAATTTTATCTTCGTCAGCAGGATTTTGTCCGACTGTGACGACGATACGCTCATTTATGTCGGCACGCCCAAGGGCCCGGTCTGCCACACCGGACACCGCACCTGCTTTTTCACTACTTTGTGGGAAAAAGACGGGGAAAACAAGTAAAGGAGTAGTAAATATGAATTCTTTCGAGCAAATGGAGGCCGTTATCGCGCAGCGCCGCGCTGAACCGCAGGAGGGTTCGTACACCTGCTACCTGTTCGAGAAAGGTATCGACAAGATCCTGAAAAAGGTCGGCGAGGAGTGCGCTGAAACCATCATCGCGGCCAAGAACGGCGACAAGGCCGAGCTGGTGGGTGAGATCAACGACGTATTCTACCACATGATGGTCATGATGAATGAGTGCGGCGTGACGATGGAGGACGTCTGCAAGGAGATGGACGTCCGCGCCCAGAAGATCGGCAACCTGAAGAAATTCCACGTTTCCGACCACAACACCTGATAGCTGACAGCATAAGACTGCCCTGTGCATATTTTGCACAGGGTTTGTTGTATTATCGGCAGGAATATGATATGATGATACAAATGCTTGAACAGAGGTGAAACTCATGCGTAGAAAAGACAGAGAGATCTTCGGCCGCGAGAACATCGAGCCGATATTGCAGCAGTGCAAGACCTGCCGCCTTGCCATGACCGGCCCGGACGGCTGGCCGTATGTCATCCCGCTGAATTTCGGCTACACATGGACGGAGGACGGCTTGACACTCTATTTTCACGGCGGCGTAAAGGGCAAGAAGATCGATTCGCTGAGGGCCGATCCGCGCGTATGCTTCGAGATGGACTGCGAGCAGGGTCTGACCGGCGAGGGCGACACGGCCTGCCGGTACAGCTTCGCGTTCTCGTCCATCGTGGGCTACGGCAGGGCCGAGTTCGCGGAGGACAACGAGGAGAAGCGGCAGGGCTTTGACGTTATCATGCAGCACCAGACCGGCCGCACGGGCTGGACGTACACGGATGCGGCGCTGTCCGTCACCGAGGTGTTCCGTGTGCGTGCGGAGTCGTTCGAGGCCTCCCGCAAGGCGGCACGCGGCTGACATGAAGAAGATATTTGCACTCGTGTGCGTGCTGGCGGCGCTGGCACTGGCGGCAGGCGGCTGGATATGGTACAGCAGACCGGCCCAGCCGGCGGACGCGGCGGACGAGCCCGCTGTTGTCACGCAGCCGGAGGATGCGCCGGACGAGCCTGAAGTGCCGCCGGACACCACGGCGACATTGTGCGTTGCGGGCGATCTTGTGATGCATATGCCCATCATCAACGAGGCTTGGAACGGGGAGAAGTACGACTTCACCTACCTGTTCGCGAATGCAAAGCCGTACTATGAGCAGGCGGACTATGCGGTTTCCTGTCTGGAAACGACGTTCAACGGCCCGCCGTACTCGGGTTATCCGCAGTTCTGTGCACCGGACGAGCTGGCCGCAGACCTCAAAGCCGTGGGCTTCGACATGGTATCGACGAGCGGCAACCACAGCCTCGATACCTGGTACAGCGGTCTTGTCCGCACGCTCGATGTGCTGGATGCGGCCGGGCTCGACCATGCGGGCACCTACCGCACGCAGGAGGAGCGCGACACAGTAAAGGTGATAGACGTCGGCGGCATCAAGCTGGCTGTGCTGACCTACACCTACGGCACGAACGGTCTGCCGAAGGGCGACCACCCGTACTGCGTGAACACCTACACGACCGACTACATGACGAACTGCGCGGAGGTGGACTACGACCTCATCCTGTCGGATATGGAGCGCGCCAAGCAGACCGATGCGGATGCCATCGCGGTCTATATGCACTGGGGAAACGAATACAGCACCGCGCCCTCCGACCAGCAGAGAGAACTGGCGGATTTTCTGTTCGACAACGGCGCGACACTGGTGCTGGGCGGGCACGTTCATGTGCCGCAGCCGATGGAGCTGCGAGAACTCGCGGACGGGCGCACGGGCTATCTGTGCTATTGCCTTGGAAATCTCATCTCCAACCAGCACGACCCGTACACCAACCTGACGGCAGCCGTTACGCTCACGCTCACAAAGAGCGGCGAGAACGGGAAAGTGACGGTTTCTGCGGCACAGTACACGCCGATGTATATGCTGCACCCGGATGCCTCGAACGAGCACCGCTACCGTCTGCTGGACATCCATAAAGCCATGCAGGACTTTGAAAACGGCGATACGTCCGTTGTGAATCAGACGGTGTACGAGCGTTTACGGCAGGGTCTTGCCGACCTGCACGCCATCTTCGGCACGGATGAGGTGCTCTCCCTTACAGCGTGAGAAAATGTTTACGGTTTCTTCACACTCTGCACTCGACACCGTGTTGACTTTGCGACACGATGCTGATACAATAAAACTGTATCAAAAATGCACAGTCCGCAGAGAAACAGGGAGGAACGGTTCATGCCGGAGGCGAAAAACAACCGCAGAGTACGCTTTACACGGTCGGCGCTGCGCGAAGCGCTCATCGATCTGCTGCTCGAAAAACCCATCCTGTCCATTACGGTCAAGGACATCTGCGCGAGAGCGGACATCAACCGCTCGACGTTCTACCTGCACTACAAGGACGTTACCGATCTGCTCCGCACCACCGAGGATGACATTATCGAGCATATGCGCTTGCAAACGCCCACATCTGACCGGGAATTTCACAGCCCGGAGGAGATACAGGCGTTCTTCACGCAGTTCCTCGAGGCGATAAAGAGTATGCCGCGCATGACGAAAGTCATTCAGGTGCTGTGCAGTGATCAGGGCGACCCGCGCTTTGTACGCAAGCTGCAAACGCTGACCTACGAGGCGTTCCTCAACGGCTGGGATATGCATATGATGCCGGAAATGGATGAAAACCGCAAGCTGCTGGTGTTTTCTTATATCATTTCGGGCATGGTGGCGATGCTGTCCACATGGGCGACCAAGACGGGCGATGTGCCGACTGAGCAGGTGGTCGAGCTGCTGATGGGACTCATGTGGCACGGCATGGAGAGCATTGCACCGTCCGAGCTCCTGCAGGCTTGACTTTACGGTTCGGCTGTGCTATGATGTGGACAATCTGATAAAAACCGTAATGTCTGCCGCCGGACAGGCATTCACGCCGGTTCTTTCTGTCGCAGGCCTTTGCAGACAGAAAGTTCCGGCATTTTTGTGTTAAAAGGGGAGTTTTGGATGCAGAAACAGGGCACACTGCGGGAATTCGGGCACTATGCGATGATGAACATACTGGGCATGATCGGCATTTCGTGCTACATCCTCGCGGATACCTATTTTGTGGCACAGGGCATGGGTTCGCTCGGACTGGCAGCGCTCAACATCGCCATCCCGGCGTACAATCTGATGAACGGCATCGGCCTGATGATCGGCGTAGGCGCAGCCACGCAGTACACCATAGCGCGGGCGCAGCACGATCAGAAGCAGGCGGACAGCGTGTTCACGCACGCGGCGGCGCTCGGTCTGCTGCTGGGTCTGCTGTTCCTGATCGGCGGATTGTGCTTCGCACAGCCCGTCGCGCGGCTGCTCGGCGCGGATGCACAGACGCTCGAAATGACAACGACGTACCTCCGTATGCTGTGGTGCTTCGGGCCGTTCTTCGTGATGAACAATGTGCTGCTGGCGTTCACGCGCAACGACGGCGCGCCGACCATCGCCATGTGCGGCATGATCGCGGGCAGCCTGTTCAATATCGTGTTCGACTACATCTTCATCTTCCCGTGCAGGCTGGGAATGTTCGGCGCGGCGCTGGCGACGGGCTTTTCTCCGTTTGTCAGCATCCTCGTGCTGAGTATGCATCTGCGCCGGCCGGCAAGAGGCTTTCACGCGGTTAGAACACGCCTGCGCGTGGGCCGCGTTCCCGCGCTGTGTGCGCCGGGTCTGTCCTCGCTCATCGGTGAGATCGCTTCGGGCGTGGTGCTGCTGCTGTTCAATCTGGTGCTGCTGCGCCTTGCGGGCAATACGGGCGTGGCGGCTTACGGCGTGGTCGCGAACCTCGCGCTGGTGGGCATTGCCATTTTCACCGGTCTGTGTACCGGGATGCAGCCGCTCGTCAGCCGCAGCTCGGGCACGAACGACAGGGAACAGCTCCGGCGGCTGTTCCGCTGGAGCACGGTGACGGCGCTTGCCATCGCGGCGGTGCTGTATGCCTCGGTGTTCGTCTTTGCCGAACCGCTGACAGCGGCGTTCAACAGTGAGCACGATCCGCAGCTGGCGGAATATGCCGTCGGCGGTCTGCGTATCTATTTCGCGGGCTTTCTGTGTGCGGGCTTCAATATGGTCGCGGCGGCGTTCTTCAGCGCCTCGGATAAGACCATGCAGGGTTTCATCATCTCGCTGCTGCGCGGCGTGATCGTCGTGCCGCTGGTGCTGTTTCC
This sequence comes from uncultured Agathobaculum sp., assembly GCA_934504345.1. Classification (GTDB taxonomy): domain Bacteria; phylum Bacillota; class Clostridia; order Oscillospirales; family Butyricicoccaceae; genus Agathobaculum. The sequence goes on from CAKSVR010000072.1 coordinate 7,498, forward strand.
GCTCGCGTGGCTGCTCGGCGTGAATGGCGTGTGGATGACGTTTCCGATGGTCGAGCTCGTTACGGCGGTCGCGGCGCTCGTCTGGGCGCGCAGGTTCATCGTAATGGCGGATTGAGGATGATATTTTCGGTGGAACGCTTGCATTATTTTGCAATCGGTGCTATACTATAAGCAACGACAAAAGTCCACTTGGCGAAAACCCCCGGAGAATGGTACTCTCCGGGGGTTTTCTATTCCGTTATTGGTGGCTTAAGCCGCGGCTGTATGTTGACCTACTTCTGCTCATCTAGCCACTTGCAAATGTAGTGTGCAATTACATTTGCCATAATCGAGCAGATTAACGACAAAGAGAAATCCACTTGGCGCACCTCCTTCCCGTTGCCGGGAATAAGTAGGGCAACAACAGTATTATACCATATCCATTAAATCATGTTAAGCAGAAAGCGTGTATTGTATGTCTTTTTGTGCTTTACGCCATATTATGTCGCAGGTATTATATTCAATTCCACGAATCGATAAGCCAGCCGTAAAATGGAATAGAAAACCCCGGAGAGTGCCTTCTCCGGGGTTTTCGCGCAAGTTGAATTTTTGGTATCTTTTATCTTACAGCTCTTCCACCAGTGCCTTAAACAGCTTGCCGCGCTCCATGAAATTCTTGAAGCGGTCGAACGAGGCGCTGGCCGGGCTCATGATGACCACGTCGCCGCTTTCTGCGCGGACTGCGGCCTCTTTGACGGCCGCCTCGAGGTCCTCGACCTCCACGATGGGCGGATGTTCGCCCTCGATATTCTCCACGCACGCGCGAATTTTGGGCGCAGTCGCGCCGGTGAGCAGCAGCAGCTTCACATGGTCGCAGATGGGCTGGCCGAGCACATCGTAGGGGATATGCTTGTCGTAGCCGCCCGCGATGAGGATGACTTTCTGCTGGAACGAGTTGAGGCCCGCGATGGTTCTCGTCGGGCTGGAGGCGATCGAGTCGTTGTAATACTTCACGCCGTCCTTTTCGCGCACGAACTCGATGCGATGCTCTACGCCGCCGAACGTTGTTGCCACGGCGCGGATGTCATCGTCCGAGGCGTAGCCCTGCACGACGGCTGCCGCCATCATCATGTTGTACACGTTGTGTGCGCCCGGGATGCGGATGTCCGAGGCCGGCATGAGCTCACGGCGCACGCCGCCGTCCGCGATGTAGATAACGTCGTCCTTGAGGAACACGCCGTTGGCCAGCTCCTGCGTTTTGCTGGTGCAGAACAGGTTGCCGGAGGCCTTGAGCGAACGGGTGACCTCATCGTCCAGATTGAGGATGAGCTTGTCGTTCTCGCCCTGACTGCGGTAGATAGCAGTCTTGGCCTGCACATACTCGTCAAAATCCTTGTGATAGTCAAGATGATTGGGCGTGAGGTTGGTGATGGCCGCGATATGCGGCGAGTGCTTCATGCCCATCAGCTGGAACGAAGAGAGCTCAACAACGGCAAGGTCGTTCTCTGTCATTGTGTCCACGCGCGGGAGCAGAGGCGTGCCGATATTGCCGCCAAGATGCACGGTATAGCCCGCGTGCTTCAAGATCTCGCTGACCAGTGTGGTCGTGGTGGTCTTGCCGTCCGAGCCGGTGATGCCGATGATGGGGCACGGGCACACCGCGAAGAAAAGCTCCATCTCGCTGGTGATCTCCGAGCCGTTCGCGCGCGCTTTTTCGAGGAAGCGCGGGTGGACACCGGGAGTGCGGAAGATAACGTCCTCGTCGAGGGCATCCAGATAGTGCGGGCCCAGAACGAAGTCTACGCCGAGGGTAGCGAGAGTGGCATAGCCGTCGCCGAGCTCGGTGGGTTCTTTTTTGTCATGCACGGTAACGCGCACGCCTGCGGCACGGAGCATACGGATGAGCGGCATATTGCTCACGCCCGCGCCGATGACGCCGACCCGTTTATCCGACAGGCCGCCGAGGTATTGTTCTAATGCTGTCATAAATGCGTAACACCGCCTTTTGTACTTTGACAGTATACATGATTTTTCACGATTTTGCAAGTCCGGTTTGACGGGAGCGGATTTTTGCTGTATAATGCTATTCGTGACTGGTGCTGACGGTCGCGTACCTCCGGGTATGAGGAAAGTCCGGGCTGCACAGGGCAAGGATAACGGATAACGTCCGCCGAGGGTGACCTTAGGAATAGTGCAACAGAGATATACCGCCGTTTTTTGAACGGTAAGGGTGGAAAGGCGAGGTAAGAGCTCACCGCGTCCCGTGGTAACACGGGAGGCCTGTAAACTCTATCCGCAGCAACGCCGACTGGGACTATGATTTGCCCGATCGTCCCGACTGGCGGCTTGAGATGCACGGCAACGTGCATTCGAGATAGATGACCGTCCACGACAGAACCCGGCTTACGCACCAGTCAT
>CAKSVR010000073.1 GCA_934504345.1 uncultured Agathobaculum sp.
CGGCTGACGAGGCTCGAACTCGCTACCTCCACCTTGGCAAGGTGGCGCTCTACCAGATGAGCTACAGCCGCATTTTTGGGTTTGCAGGTGGGTTCCTGCGGTATCGTTCTGCACTGGTTCAGTGGAAAACTTAAAACTTGGTGAAGAATATTTCTTCAGTTGCAAGGATCGCATCCCTACATTTTACCTCTTTGGTCGAAAGCGCGGTGAAGAAGATTTGCAATCTGCTCTTGATTGCACCCCTTCGACGTTCGAACTCCGGGCGGAATCGCTTTTTCTGCGGAAAAAGCCACGCTGGTTGAAATATGCCACCGGCATATTTCCAAGAGCCAGCTGCTCTCATTTTAATGTCGCAGAGCGACAATTCAGAGGTTAGAGGGCTACGGCCTCGATTCCTTGGCTGGAGGTATTATTTTTTCAATGAGTGCCTCGGCACTCATTGAAAAAATGGTGCCTCCGGGCGGAATCGAACCACCGACACGGGGATTTTCAGTCCCCTGCTCTACCGACTGAGCTACAGAGGCGTGTTTCACAGCGCTTGTTTAGTATATCGCATCCCTTAGGAAATGTCAACAACTTTTTTCGAAAATTTTTGACAGGATGTGCAGAGCACTGAAAAAGCCTCTAAAAAATCACGGCATTTTTCAGCGATACTATATAGTAAGCGCCCATTCCGAACGCGCACTGCTGCGCTCCAGCATTTTCTATTGCCCGTCCCTCGCCCCGGTGTTATAATGTAAAACTGTGAAAGTGCTTTCAACCACGGGCAGAGCTTTTCTGCGCGAAAACCATTCACGGAGGTTTGCACCTGTGAAAAAACACTGCTTTACCGCAGCGCTGCTTCTGGGCCTGTCGCTGATCGGCCGGGCCGCCGCTGCCGATTATACCGATCTTTCGCCGCACTGGGCGGAGGACGCGCTGCGATTCGCTGTACAGTCCGACCTGATCGACGGCGTATCCGAGTACACCTTTGCCGCCGATGCACCCGCGACCCGCGCCTGTCTGGTGCAGGCCCTGTACCGCATGGAGCACGCGCCGGTTTCCGAGGCCGCACTCTCGTTCGAGGACATCACGGACGATGCCTCCTATCTTGCGGCGGTACGCTGGGGTGTGTCGAACGGTATCATCACCGGTTACAGCGACACAGTTTTCCGTCCCGGCACCTCGCTCACCCGCGAACAGTTCGCCGTGATGCTGTATCGATTTGCCGAACACAAAAAACTGGATGTATCTGCGCAGACCGAGCTTTCCGCCTACGCGGATGCCGCCGCCGTCCATCCCTACGCACTGACGGCCATGCGCTGGGCCAACGCCGCCGGTCTTATCACCGGTACGACTGCGGCAACGCTCTCTCCGCAGGGCACGGTTTCCCGCGCACAGCTGGCGACCATCCTCCAGCGCTTTGCACCGATGGTTTCCTATCAGCACCGCGAGGACGATGCCGCCAGCCAGCCGCAGAGCTGGTCGGATGTCGCGTTCACCACCTCGCTCGGTGATGTGACACGCAGCGAAACCGAACAGGATTTCACCGAAGTCCACCGCGCGGTGCGCCGCTACACGGACACACAGAACTGCACGGTCGAAATGGGCCACTCCGCCGCCGTGCTCGATGCACCCGCGCACACCGCCGCGCAGTTCGCGATGACCGGCTCGTCCGGCTCTGTCCGCTGGTATGACACCGCAGCCGGACAGTGGCATCAGCAGCCGCTCGCCTCCGGCACCCTGCCGGGTGGGATGTACTTCCTCCGCGTGGGCGGCGCGGACAGCATCGTTGTCACGCCGATGACCTACGCCGCCCGCTCAAACGGCATGATCGAATACTATCCGGCCAAGGACGGCACATTGCAGATTACGCAAACAGAGAACGGCTTCACGTTTTCGCTCCGCACCGCTGTCCTCGCGCAGAACACTTACAGCGACTATCTGCTGCTCACCTCGCAGCAGCTCCTGGTGGACTGGACCGATGCCGCGCAGTGCAGCCGATGGGCAAATTACAGCTTTGTCGGCAGCAACCGCTGGTGCTACAACGGCTACTATTATACCGCGCCGTCTGCCTATTATCCGTTCGGTGAGAACTACTTTTACTCGCTCCCGGCGGCGCACATTGCCGGAAAAATGATGAACGACACCGATCAGGCCGCCTCCCGTGTACTGGGACTCGCGATGCTCGACCTCATGCGTGAGCAGCAGAACGAATACGGCTTCATTCCCTCGCAGGCGGGCAGCTCGTGGCTGAAAAACAGCTACAATATCGATCCCGGCTATTACGACACCCGTTTCAACACGGATTTCTGGCTGGCGAACCTGAACGCCGTGCAGAACTTCGGCGTGACAGGCTGGCTGGACAAGACCCGCAAATACGCGGATTTTCTCACCGATTTCGCGGAGAAATACCACTTTGCCCTTGGTTCCGGCGAAAACGAGGGCTGGCTGGTGCAGGATTACTGGCACCCGAACGGACACGGCCAGCCGACCCACGCTTCGCTCAACCACCACGCCGCCGAGGCGGTGTTCCTCTACCGGTTCGCCGATGCGACCGGCGAGGACAGCTACGCCGCACTCGCGGATCGCATGGTGCGCGGCATCGAGCAGAGCGAAGCACTATGGTACAAATCGAACGGCGATCTGTACTATTCCTATGATCCGAACGGCACCTGCTCCGGACAGGATTATCCGTATCTGACCTACAACGACCTGCTTGAGCTTCAGCGGCTGTACACCGCGCGGCACGGGCAGCAGAACGCCGCACTCACGCGCCTGATGCAGTCTAAGCTGCGCTGGATGAACGCGAACGGCGTGACCGGCTACAACCGATAAACGGAAAGGACGTATCACACGATACGTCCTTCAGTTTGTCGAAAAAGTCGGTATTGAACCAATTTCATCATATCGCGCGGCAGCGCGCGTTAAATAGAATTTGCCGTGCAAATTCATAAAAAGGCAGGGCGTGTACCTGCCTTTTTATACCCTGAGAGGGAGAAAGTTTCTATACAGGAACTTTCGGACGACTTTGGAACGGCCCACGGTCCGTTCCTGCTTGTCGGCGAAACCGTGGTTTCGCGACAGCCTAAAGGACGTATCCCACGATACGTCCTTTTTGTTATCTATCCAGCCGTCCGGCCACCGCGCGAGGATGGCATCGCCTGCTGTGTGTATGTTGTCACTCACAAACATCTCTGTTCTGGTGCTGTCCGCCGGGAAAGCCGGACATATCCCCATTGATGCACTGCTGATCCCTGCCGAAAATCCTCTGTTGATAGTTTTATGGTTTTCACAAAGAAAACCGGCAGAATAACAGCAATATTCACAAATAAAGAATTTTAACGAAATCTGAATTTGCGCTTTTTGTCGTTTTGTGATATAATTTTGCAGATTAATTGCGCGAATTACGCAAAATTGTATCTCTTGTGCACCGACGACAGCGCGCATCCCTTTTTCGGCCGCCGCGCTCATTTGATACGAACCAGCCCGTTCCGGGGCATGACAGACAAGAAGGTGCTGTTCCAAATGAATACCATATATAAAAAACAGGATGCCGCCCGGCGGCACATCAGCCGCATCATGCAGATCGTGCTCAGTCTGGCGATGATCGTGCTGACCGTCTGCATGATGCTTCAGGTCCGCAACATACAGGGCGATGCCCGCGTGGTCAACTACGCCGGTATCCTGCGCGGCGCGACCCAGCGCGAGGTCAAGCTCGAGATCGCCGGACAGCCGAACGATGCGCTCATCAGCGATCTCGATGCCATCTTCGACGGCCTGCTGCACGGCGGCGGCAAGTACAATCTGACCCGTATCAGCGACTCTGATTATCAGGACAAGCTCAAGCGCCAGTACGACTACTGGCAGCAGCTCAAGAGCGAGATCGGCGCGGTGCGCGAAAACGGCTACGCCCAGACTAGGATCATCGCCATGAGCGAAACCTATTTCCAGCTCGCGGACGATACCGTCACGGCGGCGGAGGTCTATTCGCAGAAGTGCGCCACCAACATCCGCTACCTCGAGTATATGCTGTCGTTCATCATGGCCGCGCTGCTCGGCCTGTTCATCCTCCAGTCGATCGATGAAATGCTGCTGCGCCGCCGCAACAGCGAGCTCAACCGCAAGGCATACATCGATATGCACACCGGCCTGCCCAACAAGAGCCGCTGCGAAGAGCTGCTGACAGACCGCGGACAGCCCACGATTGAAACCACGGTCGCCGTGTTCGACCTGAACAACCTCAAGCAGGTCAACGACAGCCTCGGCCATCTCGCCGGTGACACGCTCATCGCCAATTTCGCGAACATCCTGCGTACCTCGATCCCCGAACAGTATTTCGTAGGCCGCTACGGCGGCGATGAATTTGTCGCGGTGCTGACCGGCGCGGCTCGTGAACAGGCTGAGGACATCCTGCATGACATCCGCCAGTCGGCGGAGTTCTATAACGCCTCCGGCTGCACACTTCACATCGACTATGCGTGCGGCTACTCAGTTTCCAGTGATTTCAATGAGTGCAACTTCAAAATCCTGTTCGAGCAGGCCGACCACCATATGTATGAGCAGAAAAATGCCATGAAAACGCAGAAATAAGCAGATAAAAACCCGAACCGATGTCCAATCGGTTCGGGTTTTCCTTATGTCCTGATGGCCGCGCCCATATCGTGCGCCTGCTGCACTGCCGCATGGCCTGCGGCTTCGCCGGGGCCCTCAACGCCGCCCGCGAACACTGTGCCCGCCAGCCGGGCGTGCTCGAAGCACGCAATCCAGCCCTTGAGGCCGTGCACCGCGCCCTCATCCACGCCTGCCTCGTCCTCGGCGGCGGCCGTCAGACAGTAGATGTCACGGAACGCATAGTCCGACGAGTACAGCCAGTTCGCACGGTCGAGCAGCGTTTTCATCTGGCCGCTCATTTCGTAATAGTAGATCGGAGTCGCGAATGCGATCACATCGGCTTTCTCCATCTTTGCCGCGATGGCGTTCGCATCGTCATCGATCACGCAGCGCCCGAGCTTCTGGCACGCCATGCATCCCTTGCAGAACGCCAGCGACTTGTCCCGCAGCGTCACCTGCTCGACCTCATGGCCGGCCTCCTGTGCGCCCGCCGCAAATGCATTTGCCAGCAGCTCCGAGTTGCTGTTTGCCCGCAGGCTCGTGCTGATGACCAGTACCTTTTTTGCCATAACATACTCCTCCTGTGATTTGGCGCGGCACGTCCGCCGCGCATTCTTGTCGCTGCCATTATATACGCTGGAGTACACTCCAAGTCAAGCCGGAATGCTGTGCAGCTTTGTGTGCCGTCCCCTTTTCTATGCAAATTCGCATATTTATTCGAAAGCAGCAATAATGAACGATAATTCGCTAATAAGCACTTTTATCATTGTTTATCTTATGTTTTTCGATTAACGACCATATCGTCATTTTTGTTTTTCTGCATATTCATGTCAGTTACGCATATTTTCGAGCCTCTGACTTTTTCTGTCGAATCCCCCGACAGCCCTCGTAATTCCCTGATTTTCATGCTATAATAGGCAATACAGACCAGACAGGGCACACGTTGTGCTGAATTCCAGCATTGCGCGCCGCCAACACGCAGACCGACCGCTTCGCGCATATCGTCAACATAAACGACTTGTCCGCCCGGTCGAGCCGGTTCTCAGGCAACTGCCAGAGCACATCGGGCGCCGATACAACGTTCACGGTGCAGCTTGAGCTGGACACAGCCGCGCAGACCGCACCCGCCGCAGACATCTGAACACGCTGGCTTCGGTCAACGGTCGGCAATTCCGTGAGCGACAGGTTCACCGAGGTCTGCAACGACATGGGTGCGGGCGTGTACACCACCGCAAAGGAGTCCGTACAAGCATTCGTGGCTTCGTTCCGATAAAGCCGAATAAGTACGAAAAAGAGCACTGTGAAACGTTCACAGTGCTCTTTTGTTATGCCTTGCTGCAAAATTGTGAGATGGTCTGCACCACCCGGTCCATCTGGATAGGCTTCGCCAGATGCGCGTTCATACCGGCGGCCAGACACTGCTGGGCATCCTCGTCATAGGCGTTCGCCGTCATGGCGATGATGGGGATGCGCTGTGCATCCGGCCGGTCCATCGCGCGGATAACGCGCGTTGCGGACAGACCATCCACCTCGGGCATCATAATGTCCATCAGGATGGCATCGTACCGGCCGACCGGACTTGTCGCAAATTCCCGGATGGCCTGTGCGCCGTCCCGCACGACATTGACCTCCGCGCCTTCGTCCTGCAGCAGCATTTCCGCGATCTCGGCGTTGAGCTCGTTATCCTCCGCCAGCATCAGGCGCAGCCCGCGGATGCTGCCGCGTGCGGCAGGCTCGTCCTGTGCGGTACCGCCCTCCTCTGCTATCTCAAACGGCAGTGTGATGGTGAACGTCGAGCCGTGTCCCTCTTCGCTCTGCACCTCGATGGTTCCGTTCATTTTATCGATCAGCGTTTTGACGATCGACATACCAAGGCCCGTGCCGTTATACACGCTGCGCGCATTGATGCGCTCCTGCGCGAACGGCTCGAAAATGTGCTCGAGGAACGCCTTGCTCATACCGACACCGGTATCTTTTATCTCCCAGCGGTATGTAACGATGCCGTTCTTCACACCCATGAACGAAAACCGCGTTTCCACCCTGCCGCCAACGTGATTGTACTTGATGGCATTGCTGTAAATATTAAGGAACAGCTGGCGCAGATGCAGCGGACTGCCGTACACAAACGGGTAAACGACCTTGCCCGCATCCATGTCATACTCCATGGAAACGCCGCCGTCTGCGGCACGCTGACCGACAATGCTGAGAATATCCTCGGACAGCCGGTTCAGGTTCACGACCTCGTGCGCGAGGACCATCTCGCCGCTCTCCAGCTTGCTCATTTGCAGCACATCGCTGATGAGCGCCAGCAGATGATTGGCTGCCACCATCATTTTCCTGCGGTTTGCCTTGATGAGCTCCTGGTCGTCCGCATGAGTTTCGTTGATCTTGAGCAGACCGATGATACCGTTGAGCGGCGTGCGGATATCATGACTCATGCGGGCCAGAAAACCGGTTTTTGCGGCGTTTGCCGCGCGTTCCGCATCCGCCGAGCGCTTGATCTCCTCGGCATGGGCCTTATCCTTGTACCGGCGCACCGCAAACTGCCAATACACCACCGTGACGAGCAGCGCCAGCAGCATACTGAACAGGGCATCGACCGCCATCTGTGTTCCGGAGTACCAGCCGCCTTCCGGCATAATGTCGAAGTGCCACTCATCGTTCGGCACCTTGCACACGACCTCGAGCGCATCCTCGCCCGCCGGTTCCTGCCCCTGCGCGATGGTGACCTGCTCGCCGGATTCGCTGTCGAACTTCCAGATGCGGAACTGGTACGCTGCTTCCTCCAGCTTGTTGAGCTGGAGCTCCTCGACGAACTTGTTCCAGTCGATGACGAGCAGCGAAAAGCCCCAGAATGTCTTTTCGCCGGCCTGCTCCGTGTAAATCGGGTCAAACAGCAGCGCGCCCATGCTGCCCTGAATCAGCTCAAACGGACCCGCGATGGTATACTCACCGCTGTCCCGCGCCTTGCGGGCACACTCACCGCGCTCGGTGTCATCGAACATCGTATGCCCGAGCACCTCGCTCTGGTCGGGCGGATACAGCTGCGTAACAATGCCGTCTTTCGCCAGCTCGATGCATTGCAGCGCATCGTTTTTGTCCATCATCAGCGAAGCCACATCCATAAACTCCGCATCATCCATAGTGTGGCCGCTCTCAATGATCCTTTTGAGAAAACTGGATTTCTCAAGATAGCGGTTCAGCTGCGACTCAATGCGTCGCACGGTCGCTTCCGCCGTATAGCTCGCTTTGAGCTGCTCCTCAGTCTTGTGGTGCAGGATCTGCAAATGCAGCCCGCTGTTGATGAGGATAAAGGCTATGATAAATACAATCACTGCACGGATCCAGTAACGATGCGGCAGCTTTGAATGCTCCATATATCAACCCTGCTTCTTTCGTATAATATATAATTATACGATAAAAGAGCGTATTTTGTCAATTTGTACCCGACGATTTTCTATGTGTTTTCTGTCGAATACCGTTGAAAACCGTATCTTTATGCAGTTTTAACACCTTTTTCCGTATTCTGTTTGGATTTTACAGCAAGACAAAGCCGCGGCGCAGTTCTCCTTTTCGGAAAACCGCGCCGCGGCATTACACGCACTTATCAGCCGACACGCTGCTTGGAATGATGCAGCTGAATCTGCTTGGATTTGATGAACACGCTCAGCTTTTTGTACGCCAGCATGGTGATGACCGTCAGAATCGCACCTTTGATGAGATTGAATGGCAGCACGCCGAGCAGCAGGTAGCCCTGCATACCGGTAACGAACGGATTGACCGCCGAGCAGGCATCAAAGATGGCCTGAAGCGGCATGACCTGTGAATAGAACGGAATGATGAGAAAGTAATTGGTCAGCATACCGACACACGCCATGGCAACCGAACCGGCCGCGCAGCCGAGGACTGCCATTTTGCGGCTCTTGTGGCCGCGGTACAGCAGCACGGCGATGATAACGAGCATGGACAGCATCAGGAAGTCCGCAGCCTCGCCGGAGCCGCCGGTCTGCGTCTGGGTCAGGTGGATGAGATCCTTAATGCCGATCATCGTGATGGCCGGACCGATGCCGAAGATGAACGCGCCGATGAGCACGACAGCGCCGGACAGGTCCACCTTGAGGAACGGCGGCATGAACGGGATCGGGAACTCGAAGTACATCAGCACGGTGGCGATGGCCGCGAAAATCGCGGTGTAGGTGATCTTGCTGGTTTTGGTCATTGCTGTTTTCTCCCTTTCAGGAGTCCTGTTCCATAAATAAAACAAGCCCTTGGAGCAATCCAAGGGCATACAGACGTAGACAGGTACATCTGTTTCTCTCATCCGGACTATGACCGTCGGTTGGGATTCTAACCCATCATGCCTTGCGGCTCGCAGACTATCAGGCTCGAGGCCTGTATACTGCCGGTGGAGAATTTCACTCCGCCCTGAAACAGAACTGATTTATTTATGGCTCTATTATAGTCCTCTGCCGCAAATTTGTCAACACTTTGACGAGGAAAATGAAAAAGCCGCTTTTCGGGATGAAAAGCGGCTTTCTTTGACGGTTTTACTCGTCCTTGTTGCCCATCAGCGTTACCATAACGGCCTTCTGTGCGTGCAGACGGTTCTCTGCCTCCTCGAAGATCTCGTTTGCGTGCTCCTCGAACACCTTGGTGGTGATCTCCTGCTCGCGGTATGCCGGCAGGCAGTG
>CAKSVR010000074.1 GCA_934504345.1 uncultured Agathobaculum sp.
TTTGCAAAGCAAATTCTATTTAACGCGCGCTGCCGCGCGATATGATAAAATTGGTTCAATACCGACTTTTTCGACAAACTAAAAAGGGAACCGAAATCGGTTCCCTTTTTGCTTACTGCTGCGGATTTTTCTTGCGGAAATGGATCTGCGGCAGCTTGATCTTCTTGAACAGGCCGGAAATGCGGGTGGCGGCGCTGTCGGTCAGCGAGTAGTAGACTGGGGTGATGAACAGCGTTGCGATGGTGGAGACGACCATACCGGTCATCATAACGACACCCATCGGCTTCATCATCTCGGAGCCCTCGCCGCCCGAGAATACCATCGGCACAAGGCCGAGGATGGTCGTCATCGCGGTCATCAGCACCGGGCGCACACGGCGCGGGCAGGCGTTGAGGATGGCTGTGTTCTTATCCTCGCCGCGCTGGCGGCGCTGGAGCGTATAGTCGATCAGCACGATGGACGAGTTGACGACCGTACCGGCCAGAATGATAACGCCCAGCAGTGCGACCATGGAAACATGGTTTCCGGTCGGCCACAGCAGGATCATTGAGCCGAGCAGGCCGATCGGCAGGATGAGCATGATCGCGATCGGCAGCGAGAACGAGTTGAACTGCGTTGCCAGAATGAAGTATACCAGCACGATGGCAACGGCCAGCGCCAGCATCAGCGTGCCGGTGGTTTCAGCGATCTGCGATGCGGCGGTATCGCCGGAACCGACCTCTACACCGTCCGGCAGCTCATAATCCGCCACAACTTTGTCAACAGCCGCCTGGATCGCGTTGCTGTCGCCGGATTCGCTCTCGCCGGTGATGGTTACGGTTTCCTTCTGGTTCTTGCGAACGATGGACTGCGGGCTCAGCTCGGTGTACACATCCGCTACCATGGACAGCGGCACCGTGCCGCCCGTCATGGTCGGGATCTGCATGGAGCGCAGCGCATCCAGACTGGTGGCAACGTCCTCGTCACCGGCAACGGTAACATCGTACTCCTCACCGTTCATGCGGAGCGTAGTCGCGGTCGAGCCGGTCAGCTCACCGCGGACAAGGCCGCCGATGGTGGCCGCGTTCAGGCCGAAGCGCGAGGCGTTCTCGCGGTTGATCTTAACGGCAACGCGCGGAGTCTGCTCGCCTGCCGAGGACTCGACATTGATGGCATCCGGCAGGGCACTGATCTTGTTCGCCAGATCGTCCGCCGTCACTGCCAGCTGGTCGTAGTCATCGCCGGTCAGCTCCACGCTGATGTCGGAATCCGTGGACATACTCATGCTGCTGTTGGAAGATACCGTGATCTCACAGCCCGCGATGTCCTGCAGATCGTGACGGAGCTGCTTGGAGATCTCGGAGGCCGAGCGGTCGCGCTGGTCGAGGTCTACGAGCGAAATGGTAACACTCGCGCCCGAGGACGAGGACATGATGGAAGTGGACGAGCCGGTCGAGTAGTAGATCTGCTCCAGCTCCGGGATGGTATCGACTGCGATGGCCGCAATGCGGTCCTCAATGGCGGCGGTGTCCTCCATAGTCGAGCCGTTCGGCATGGAAACCGAAACACTCACCTGACCCTCATCCATCTCCGGGATGAGCTCCATGCCGGCCATGCCGATGCTGAACACGCTGACGATACAGATGACGAGCGTCAGCGCGATACCGGCCAGACGGTGCGTGATGAGGAACTTGAGGGCGCTGCGGTATGCACGCGAGAGCGGCTTTTCGGTGATCGGCGTTGCGCCCGAGCCCTGCGGCTTGATGCTCTGCTGCTTGGTGCCGCCGAGCAGGAAATAGCACAGCAGCGGCACGAGCGTGACGGAAATAATGAGCGAGCTGAGCAGCAGCGCTACGATGGTGATACAGAATTCCTTGAACATCATGCCGGCCATGCCGCCGGAGAGTGCAATCGGCAGGAATACGGCAACCGTGGTCAGCGTGGAGGCGATGACCGCGCCGATGACCTCGCCGGTGCCCTTGGTGCAGGCCTCCATACGGTCGTAGCCGTCCGCTCGATAGGTGAAGATGTTCTCGAGGACTACGATGGAGTTATCCACGATCATACCGACGCCCAGCGTGATGCCGCCGAGCGACATCATGTTCAAGGTGATGTCGAGCACGTTCATAATGAGGAACGTGAACAGGATACAGCACGGCATCGCGATGGTAACAGCCATGGTCGCGCCGAGGTCGCGCAGGAAGAGGAACAGCACGATCGCGGCGAACAGCACGCCCATCCAGATGTTCTGAATGGCGTTATCGACCGTCATGTTGATGTAGTCGGACTGGTCCATGACGATGTTCCACTGGAGCGAGCTGTTGTCCTTGAGCAGCGAATCGAACGCATCCATTGCCAGCTCGGCGATCTGTACGGTGTTCGAGCCGGACTGCTTGTTGACCGACAGGATGATACACTCCTCGCCGTCAACCTTGGAGATGGCATCCTGATCCTTGGGCTGCATGGAAACGTCCGCGATCTGGCTCAGGCGCACAGTGCCGCCCGCCGGGAGCGAAATGAGCGCGTTCTTTACGTCCTCGATGGACGAATACTCGCCGTCCGTGCGGACAGCCAGTGTCTGCGAGCCGTTATCGAGGTCGCCGCCCGGGATGGCGATGTTGTCCGCGCCGAGCTGCTGTCCGATGGACGAAATGGTCAGGTTGTAGCCCTTGAGGCGGGTCGCATCCGTGTGGACCGAGATCTCCTGCTCATAGCCGCCCGAAATATCGACCGAGGCCACGCCGTCCAGACGTTCGAGCGCAGGCTGGATCTCGTCCTCGGCCATCGCCTGAAGCGAAGCAAGGTCGTTGCCGCGCAGCGCGACCGAAACGACCGGCATCGAGTCGATGTCGATGGACATAACGGTCGGGTCGGAGGCATCGTCCGGCAGCTGGCTCTTGACCTGCGAAACCTTGTCGCGCAGGTTGGTCATGGCCTCGTCCATATCGGTGCCATTCGCAAACTGGATGATCAGCATGGACATATTCTCGGACGAGGTGGACTGGAGCGTATCCAGACCGGACAGGCCCGCTACCGCGCCCTCGAGCTTCTTTGTCACCTGCTGCTCAATGTCCTCCGGGCCCGCGCCCGGATAAGTAGCGTAAACGACCGCCGCCGGGACCTCCATGGACGGCATGAGCGCCAGCGGGAGGTTCTGGAAGCTGTAAAAGCCGAACACAACGACCAGAATATACAGCAGGATGGTCATTACATGGTGTTTGATAAAGGTCTGTGCGAATTTCATGCGCGTTTAGCCCTCCCCGCCGTCAGCGGTATCCGAGGTGACAACGCGCACCGCCGCACCGTCCGACAGATAGGACTGACCCTTGGTAACGACCTTGTCGCCCGCCTTGAGGCCGGATACGACCTCGGTATCGGTCTTGCTGACAAGGCCGGTGGTCACGGTGACACGGGTGGCCGTGGTGCCGCTCTCGTCCACGGTGAACACATACTGCTCGTTGTTGTTGCCGGTCAGGATGCACTCGGTCGGGACGGACAGCGTGCTGACGCGGCGGTCGGTGTAGAACGTCACGCTCGCGAACGCGCCGATCGGCGGCTTGGCGCCCGAGGGCAGCGAAACCGATACGTCATACAGGTTGGTCTGCGCATTGGCCGCCGCCGGGAGCGCGCTGACCGTGCCGTTCATCGGCTCGGCGGAAACCGCGGAAACCAGCACACTAGCCGTATCGCCTGCCTTGATGCCGGTGAATACATCCTCTGCGACCGAAACCTGCACCTCGACCGAGCCGTTCTCGGCGATGACCACGCCGGGCTGCGCCGAGGAGGCCATGCCGCCCTGTACAACGTTCACAGCCGTTACCGTGCCCGAGCAGGGCGCAGTTACCGTGCCGAGGCTGGCCTGCTTGTTGATCTGGTCCATCGAGGCCTGGATCTGCGCCAGCGACGCCGACTGCTGCGCCTGCGCCTGTGCCACACCGGCCTGTGCCTGTGTCAGCGCCTGCTTTGCCTTGGTAAGATCCTGCTCGGCAGCCGCACCGGCCTCGAGAAGCGCCTCAGTGTTGCTGACAGCGAGCTCTGCCTGCTCCACGCCGATCCTTGCGGATTCGATCGCGCGGTCGGTCGCGGTCTTGGTGGCGCTGTACGACTGCTGCAGAGCGCTCATGGTCGAGGTGACGGTCGAGGTGTCCACCGTGAACAGGGTCTGGCCCTTGGATACGGTATCGCCCTCCGAAACGTTGAGCACCTGCACCTGACCCGCCAGCAGCGGGAACACCTGCACCTCGTTCACTGCAACGACCTTGCCGTTGAGCGTATTTTCCGTGCTCATCGAACCGGCGGCAACGTCCGTCACCTCGACGGCCGTGCCGGTCGCCGTTTCCTCCTCGGTTTCCTCCTCCTTGCCGCAGCCGGCGCAGAGCACCATCGCGCCTGCCAGCATAGCCGCAAGAATGCGTTTACTATTGTTCATCTGTGTCCTCCATCTTGTATGCAGCGAATACGGTTTATCAGGTCGTGGAAGTCATCACGCCGCGCTTGGCCCACTGATAGGTGTTGTAGGCGGTCAGCAGATCGATGCGGGCCGAAACCTCGGTTTCCTGTGCGGTGGTGAAGGTATCCTGTGCCGTATCATATGCCATGCGCGAGATCATGCCGCGCTGATACTGCACCTGACTTACCGTAAACGTCTTTTTCGCCTGTGCAAGGTCGGCATCTGCCGCATTCAGCGCGGTCTGCTTCTCCTGCATATCCTTGTACAGCTTGCGGAATGCCGCAGTCGTGCTCTCTTTCTGTGCATCGCGGTCGATTTTGGCCGCCTGATACGCATACAGCGTGTTGGTCTTGCTGTTCTCGTAATCGTCCGAGGCGGTCTGCATCGCATATTCCTTGGCGTAGATCGCGTAGCTGTTCTTCAGCGCTTCGGCAAGGTCCTTGTCGTAGTCGATGGCGCTGATGATGTCATTGGTGACGACCGGCAGGTCGCTGGTTTCGATCTGCGTGCCCGTGGTGTAGCCGCACTGGATGGCAAGGGTGTTGGTCAGCGCCTCGACCTGCGTGGTCAGCGCGGCCTTGCTCGCCAGCGCGCTCTCGCGCTGCGCCTGGAGGCTCTTCAGGTCGTTCACGCCGGTCATGCCCAGCTGCACCTGCTTCTGCACCGCCGCGATATTGCGGTCGAGCTGCTGGAGGCTTCGGTTCGTCTGGTTGAGTGAATACTTCATGCCGCGCAGCGAAATGTAGGTGTTCTCCGCGCTCATGCAGATCTCGTCCGCCGCGTTCTGCATCTGACGGCGGGTGTTGTCTACGGTTTTTTCCTGATCCTCCTCGGCATCGTCCTCGTCATCATCGAGATTGCGGTACGAAGCCTCGGCGGCGGCAAGGTTGCTCTCCAGAATGCGGATCTGCGACTGCAGGGTGCGGCGCAGTGCGCTGTTCTCCTCGGTATCCGCCAGACCGTTCAGCGACTTCCGCAGGTCCTTGATCTGCTTCTGGTACGCCGCGATCTGCTCGGAAAGCTGGAAGTAGCTCTGGATGTACTGGTCGCTGACATCGGTCTTTTCCGCGCTCAGCACGGTGTTGTCATACGATTTAATGGTAACGTTGTTGTTACGCACGGTCTGCTCCAGCCCGGCAAACGTCAGCTTGACCGGCTGCGTCGGGGCGGTCTGCGCCGTTCCGGTCTTGCTCGTGCCGGTGGTCTTGGCATCGGCGGCAAACGCCGGTACGACCATGCCGCACAGCAGAGCAGCGGAAAGACCGGCTGCGATGGTTCGTTTCATATGGGTGTTCTCCTCTCTTACGATGCGGCGGTGGTGACGAGCACGCCTTCTTTTGCCCACTCATACTGGTTATACGCGGAATACAGCGACAGATACGCGGTTTCCACATCCAGCTTGGCGGAAGTCACGGCATCCTGCGCCTGCTGATACGCCAGCTTGGAAATGATGCCCTTTTTATATTTGACGGCTGCGGTCTTGAGCTCGAGCTCAGCCTGTGCCTGTGCGGTCTTTTTTGCCGCCAGCGTGGTGCGGCAGTCCTTGACCGTCTTGTACACGCTGTCGAACGAGGCAACGATAGACTCCTTTGCCGCTTCTACGGCCTCCTCGGCGGACTTGACCGCCTCCGCCGTGCCGCTTATCTCCTTGTCATAGGCGTTCTGTGCGCTGCGGAGCGCATCCTTCTTCTGCCAGATGAGAAAGCTGTTCTTCTGCGCCAGCGCGAGATCCTTGTCGTAGGACATCTTATCGAGGTCGCCCTCATACAGCGCCGCGAAGTCCGCCGGCATCACGATGGTGTTCGCATCCAGTCCGCACAGCAGCGCCACGCTCGAGCCGAGGTTCTCGCGGGTGGTTTCCAGCGTGTCGATGGACTGCGCCAGCTTGTCGCGCTGGTTCTGCACGGTATCCAGCTGGAGCTGGCCGATCATGCCGAGTTTTCTCTGGGTTTTCAGCACAGCCAGATTGCGGTCGAGCTGTGCGAGTGTGCATTGCAGCTGCGCCTTCGTGAAGCCGAGGCTCTTGATGGTGATGAGCATGGTCTGCGCGCCGAGCGCGAGCTGGCCGGTAATGCTGCCCGCCTGTTTGCGGACTGTGTAGGCTGCATCATCGAGCTGGGTCAGCATCGCCATGCCCTGCTGATATGCGCTCATCGCATTCTGCTGCAGGCTGGTCTGATAATCCTTTAATACCTGAAGCTGCGCCGCGTAGGTCTTGTACAGGTCGCTGCCCTTATCGAGGCCCGCCATGGCTTCCTCCATGTTGCTGATCAGCTTCTGATAGATCTCGCTTTCGCTCTCACCCGCCGAACCGGTCGAGCCGCCCGACAGATACGAGCCGCTGTCCAGCGAGGCGGCGGTCTTGTTGAGCATTTTGATCGTGTTGTTCTCGGTTTCCACCGTGCGCTTGACACCCAGCAGGCCCATTTTCTTCACGGTGTAGGCCGCCGGCGTACTCGGCGCGGAGGCCGATGTACTCTGGCCTGCGGCCGGTTGCACGCTGCTTACTGCGCCCGCAGGCAACACGAATCCGGCGCACAGCGCCAGCGACAGCAGCGTGCGCTTCCAGTTGTGTTTCATTGGCTGATTCTTTCTTCCTTTCCTTATAGCAGCTCTCGTGTGATGATACTCGTGTGGATATATTCGATGCTCTGCCGCGGTGCTTCCCCCGTTCGCAGTGTATGCGCGAGCACCTCGATGGCGCGTGTAGTCTGCGCCGAAAAATCCTGATCGACAATGAAGTCCAGCCTGCCGTCCTCTAAATACTGCCGTGCATACGGCGTCAGGTCGTGACAGACAACGTGGATACGGCGATTGGGCTTTGCGCGCTCGAGCGCATCCATACAGCCGCGCACGGATTCGTTCGCCATGTAAATGCCGCGCAGCCGCGGATTTTGCCGCACCTGCTGCAATACGCCGTCGTAGGTCAGCTCGTATTGCTCCACGCTCTCGATGACATTGACGTTGACGTTATCGTCGAAGATCTCGTGCAGCCGGTCGAGAAAGCCGCGCACGCGCAGGCTGTGCGCTGTGAACTCGCGGTTGCCGGTGACGACGAGCACATCCTGTCCCTCGACATACGGCGCGAGCAGGCCCGCCGCAATGCGGCCTGACTTTACCATATTCTGTCCGATGTGATACAGGCGGCGGCTCTGGCGCACATCCGAGTCGCAGGTCACGACCGGAATGCCCGAGCTTACCAGCCGGTCGATCTCCTCGCTCATGGCGACCGTGTCCGGCGCAGTGACGATCAGACCGTCGATGCCGCGCTCCTCCATCCGGCAGATGGCCTCGAAGTAGGCGCGGTGCGAGCGGTTTTTGAGCTCCTCCACCAGCACGTTCACATCATTTAATCCGCGATTGTGGACTGCCACGCGGATGCCATCGCGCATCCGGCGGATAAAGAACGCATCCCAGCTCGGCAGGATAACGCCGATGCGGAATGCACCGTGTCCCGCGCGGGCGGCCTGCCGCTGCGACGGCGTTTTGTAGCCGTACTCCAGTATCATCTTCTGCACGCGTTCGCGCACTTCGGGCGCAACATTGGGCCGTCCGTTGACGACACGGTCCACCGTCCCGCGCGAAACACCGCATTGATCTGCGATCCACTGTGCAGTTACCTTCATTGTTAATTCTCCTTTACCGGGCTCTGCGTATCCGTTTCTGACCAAAAGGACACACTTTTGCCACATTCCGTACATATTTTATCACAGTGCGATAAAGCACACAAGCATTTCACCGTATTTTAGACACACGGAGAAAATGTGTTGTCTTTTCCTGTGCATTTTCTATTTTAGCACAATGCACATGGTTTTTGCACGGTTTTTTTCACCTGCTGTCCGCCATTTTTCACCAAACAGAACGTCAAAAATTGGGCGGTGCGCTGAAAAATCGCTTTGCCACTTGAAGCGTGCCCGCAAGTGGTTTATAATAAAATCACCTTATAAAAAGGAGAGAATTACAATGGGCATTTTGAAAATTGGCGTTGTAGGCTGCGGCCGAATCGGCAAGCTGCACATCAACAACCTGATCAACTCC
>CAKSVR010000075.1 GCA_934504345.1 uncultured Agathobaculum sp.
ATATTCTTTCTGTATGTTTTTCATCACATAATTTCTTTGTTAGAATACCTTTTGGAAGGATTTGATAAACATGAAGCAGTACAAAGTAGGCATCGTCGGTGCGACCGGTATGGTAGGTCAGCGTTTCACCCTGTTGCTGGAAAACCACCCGTGGTTCAACGTTGTCGCGCTGGCAGCATCCGGCCGCAACAAGGGCAAGACCTATGCAGAGGCTTGTGAGGGCCGCTGGAAGATGACCGTTCCGATGCCCGACAAGTACAAGGACATGGTAATGTATGATGCCACTGCTGATGCAGAGGAGATCGCCTCCAAGGTCGATTTCATTTTCTGCGCGGTGGATATGAAGAAGGACGAGATCCGCGCCCTCGAAGAGAAATACGCAAAGCTGGAGTGCCCGGTCTGCTCGAACAACTCCGCGCACCGCGGCACCCCGGATGTTCCGATGATCATCCCGGAGATCAACGCCGGCCACGCAGAGATCATCCCGGCGCAGCGCAAGCGTCTGGGCACCAAGCGCGGCTTTATCGCTGTAAAGTCCAACTGCTCTATCCAGTCCTACGTTCCGGCTCTGTCCGCGCTGATGGACTTCGAGCCGACTGAGGTTTCTGTCTGCACCTATCAGGCCATTTCCGGCGCCGGCAAGACCTTTGAAACCTGGCCGGAGATGGTAGACAACGTCATCCCGTACATCGGCGGCGAGGAAGAGAAGAGCGAAAAGGAGCCGATGAAGATCTGGGGCCACATCGAGGGCGACCACATCGAGCCAGCGACCTCTCCGGTCATCTCCGCACAGTGCCTGCGCGTTGCCTGCTCGGACGGCCATATGGCTGCCGCTTCGGTTAAGTTCAAGAACAAGCCGAGCAAGGAAGTTATGATCGAGCGCTGGAACAACTTCAAGGGCCGCGCACAGGAGCTGAACCTGCCGTCCGCGCCGGAGCACTACCTCACCTACTTCGAAGAGGATAACCGTCCGCAGACCAAGCTGGACCGCAACCTCGAGAACGGCATGGGCGTTTCCATCGGCCGTCTGCGTGAGGATACCATTTTCGATTACAAGTTTGTCAGCCTGTCGCACAATACGCTGCGCGGCGCAGCAGGCGGCGCTGTTCTGATGGCAGAGCTGCTTTGCGCTGAGGGCTACATGGACCGTTAAGGAGGTCACCGTTTTATTATGAAGAAGCCTGTTTTTACCGGTGCTGCGGTTGCTATCATCACGCCGTTCAAGTCCACCGGTGAGGTCGATTACGAAGAATTCGGCAAGATCATCGACCACCAGATCGCACACGGCACGGATGCCATCGTTGTCTGCGGCACGACCGGCGAAGCCTCTGCCCTGCACGACGAGGAGCACCGCGAAGCACTGGCATGGTGCTGCGAGTATGTCAACCACCGTGTTCCGGTCATTGCCGGTGTCGGCTCCAACCACACCGAGTATGCGGTATCGCTGACCAAGTTCGCTGCCGAGTGCGGCGCGGATGCCGGTCTGTCCGTTACCCCGTACTACAACAAGACCACCCAGCGCGGCCTGATCGCACACTACACCGAAATCGCGGATTGCAGCGATATGCCGATCATCCTGTACAGCGTTCCGAGCCGTACCGGTGTTTCTTTCACCGCTGATACCCTGTATGAGCTGTCCAAGCACCCGAATATCAACGGCATCAAGGCCGCTTCCGGCAACTTCTCGCTGCTGGCTGAAACCATGGCGAAGTGCGGCGACAACCTGAACGTATGGTCCGGCAACGACGACCAGATCGTTCCGCTGATGTCCCTTGGCGGCAAGGGTGTTATCTCGGTGCTGTCCAACGTGGCGCCGCAGGTCGCACATGATATTGTACAGCTGTGCCTCGACAACCGTTATCCGGAAGCTGCAAAGCTGCAGCTCCAGTACCACAATCTGATCGATGCACTGTTCTGCGAGGTCAACCCGATCCCGGTCAAGAAGGCCATGGAGCTGCTCGGCTGGAAGGTCGGCGATCTGCGCCTGCCGCTGGTAGAGCCCAGCGAGGAGCACATCGCGTACATCAAGCGCGAGCTGGAAAACGCCGGCTGCAAGATCTAAAGGAGCTATAAAAAGATGTTGAAAATTGCACTTTCCGGCTGCTGCGGCCGTATGGGCCATGTCATCAGCGACATTGTCAGTGGCAGAGAGGGTATGGAGATCGTTGCGGGATTTGACATTAACACGGTGCAGTATGCAGATTTCCCGATTTTTGCTGATCCGTTCGAGTTCAAGGGCGACTGCGATGTTATTATCGACTTCTCCAATGCCGCTTCGACCGAGCGCCTGCTCGATTACTGCGAGCAGCACGGCACACCGGTCGTCATCTGCACCACCGGTCACTCTCCGGCACAGCTGGACCGCATCCGCGCGGCCTCCGCGAAGATCGCGGTGTTCCGCTCGGGCAATATGTCGCTCGGCATCAACCTGATGAGCGAGCTGCTCAAGCAGTCCGCCGCGGTTCTGGGCGACAAATACGACGTTGAGATCATCGAAAAGCACCACAATCAGAAGCTGGATGCGCCTTCGGGCACGGCTCTGATGCTGGCCGATGCGGTTGCAAGCGCGCTCCCCTACGAGGCCGAGTACGTCTACGACCGTCACGAGCGCCGCGAGAAGCGCCCTGCCCACGAGATCGGTATTTCCGCTATCCGCGGCGGCACCATCGTCGGTGAGCACAGCGTGCTGTTCTGCGGCCGTGATGAGATCATCGAGATCAAGCACACCGCCCTGTCCCGCGAGGTTTTCGCGGTCGGCGCGGTCGATGCAGCCGCTTTCATGGCCGAACGCACCCAGCCGGGTATGTACGACATGAGCGACGTTATCGCATCCCACAAGTAAAGCAAAAGGGATTCTGTTTTCGGCAGAATCCCTTTTTTCATGCAAAAAATCGCTCTCGAAAATTCGAGAGCGATTTATTTTTATTCTACACGGAGTTTTTCGACTTCCGCCTCATTCGGGGTAACATATGCGGTCTGATACACATGATAGATGACCATGCCCGGCTTCGCGCCTGCGGGCTTTTTCACCTGACGGACGGGCGTGTAGTCCACCGGCACCAGCGAGGACGAACGGCCGCGCGAATGGTATGCCGCGATCATGGCGGCCTCTGTCATGGCCTCGTCAGTCGGCTCTCTGCCATCCGTCACAAGGATAACGTGTGAACCGTGAATCTTCTGCGTATGAAACCAGATGTCGCTCTTGAACGCAGTCTTGAGTGTCAGCAGGTCGTTTTGCAGATTGTTTTTGCCTGCAAATACGTCAAAGCCGTCGCTCGTGCGATAATGGAACGGCTTTGCCTGCACCGGCTTGCCGCGCAGCTTCTTGTTGCGTGTCTGCTTGGCGGAGAGCACGCCGGACTGCGTGAGCTCCTCACGCAGCTGAGCAAGGTCGCGCTCGTTTTCGGCTTCGCCGAGCGCCGCGAGCACGCTGTCCAGATAATCCAGCTCGGCACTGCCCTGCTCGATCTGCTGCGTGAGCACTTCCTCGGCGGTTTTGGCCTTGTTGTACAGCTTGAAATATTTCTGCGCGTTCTGCTGCGGCGTGAGCCGCACATCCAGCGTAATCTCGACCTCCGGACAGTTTTCGGCGTAGTAATCGACCACTTTTGCCTTGTTCATGCCCTTTTCGAGCTGATACAGGTTTGCAGTGATGAGTTCGCCGGTGCGCTTGTGCTGTTCGCGGTTATGCGTGGCGGCCAGCTCCTTTTTCTGCGCTGCCAGCTTGCGCGCCACGCGGTCGCGGGCATTCGTGACGGTCTTGTGCAGGTCGCCGGTGCGGCGCTGCATCCGCTCGACCTTGCCCTTTTTCTCGAAGAACGCCGCCAGCAGCGCGCTGAAACTGTCCGCCTGCGTGACATTCATCAGACCCTCGTACTGGGTGACAGGCAGGAACGTGAAGTCAAATACCGCACCGTCCTCCACCTTGGTGAGCAGGAACGGCTTCCAGCGGTCGTCCTCGATATACGACATGAAATCGTCGTAGACTCTGCCGAGCTGCTGTCTGTCCTCGTCCGTCATGCGGGCGATGGGCTTGGCTGCATCTCCGGTCGCGCGGAACGACAGCTCACGGCAGAGCAGCGGCGAAAAGCCGAGCAGCTGACCGAGCAGCCAGCGGTCGAGCGACTGACCCTCCTCAGCCTGTGATACAGCGGCGGCCAGACCCGTGCCGGACACGGTGAACGGGTCGTGCTTGTCCTGTGCGGGCGGCATCCGGTAGAACAGTCCCGGGAGCACCTGCCGCTTGCCGGACAGGTCGCCGTCCACGCGGCGCAGCGCATCGATGATACGGTTGTCCTCGCCGCACAGGATAACGTTGGAGTGTTTACCCATCAGTTCACAGATGAGGTGCTTTTTGCACGGTATGCCCATTTCGTCGGTCGTATCCAGCTCGATCGTGAGCATACGCTCGACTGCCGGCTGGCTGACCGCCGCAATCTTCGCGCCCTGAACGTGTTTACGCAGCAGCATACAGAACATAGGCGGAACGGCGGGATTTTCACGCGCGGCATCGATGAAGTGTACACGCGGCGAGCCTGCCGCAATGGAGAGCAGCAGACGGCGCGGGCCACCCTGACCACCGCGTGTTTGCAGCACAATCTCATCGCGGTCGGGCTGGTAGACTTTCTCCACGCGGCTGCCTGCCAGCACGTTATTGAGTTCATTTGTCACTGCCCGGAGGCAGATCGCATCTAATGGCATAATGATTCTTCCTTACACAAATTGGATACAGTCCGCGTGGCGTGCGGACACCTCGGTGAGCACCTGCGGGAACGCGGAAGTGATCTTGTCGGCAAACACGGCGGCCACCGGATTTTCCGTTGGGAAATGTCCCGCATCGACCAGCGTTAAGCCGATGGCCTGTGCACGCTGCATCAGATCGTAGCTGCAATCACCGATAACGAACGCCTGCGCGCCTCCTTTGACTGCGTAGTCCATCAGCTTGCCGCAAGCGCCGCCGCCGACTGCCACGCGCGTGATCGGTTTTCCGCCGTCACAGAAGCGCACGCCGCCCGCCCGCAGGCATTCCTTGACATACAGCGCAAATTCGCGCGGCTGCATCTCACGCGGCAGATCGCCTACACGGCCGAGCATACCGTTCTCGCCCGCCTCCATGCTCACCACGTTCGTCAGGAACAGCGCAGAGGCCAGCGCGTCATTCACGCCGCCTTCGGCGCAGTCCGCGTTGGTATGCATACAGATGATGGAAATGTCGTGCTTGATGGCGTACCGCAGCACGCGGCCGGTCGTATCGTCCGCAGTAACGCGGCTGACCGAAGTAAAAATGGCCGGATGATGCGCCACGACAAGCTGTGCGCCGCACTCAGCAGCCTCGGCAACGACCTGTTCGGTCACATCAAGAGCGCAGAGCACGTTCGTGACCTCCTGTGCGCGGTCGCCGCACAGCAGACCGACATTGTCCCAGCTCTCGGCCAACTCATAGGGCGCAAGGCCCTCCATAAACGTCAAAATATCCTGAACTGTCGTCATTTCAGTTCCTCCCTTGCAGATTGGATGCGCTGCACCAGTGTCCGCTGGTACGCAAGCCGCTCATTCCCCGATGCGCCCTGCTCCATGCCGTCGAGCGCCTTTTTCTCGCGCCGATAAAGCTGCTCGAGGTAATCGGCCGCGCCCTCCGCCCGCAGCAGCGCCGGAGAAACCGCACATTCGGCCAGCGGCACTTCCCTTTTCGGCGCACCGCCGCGCACGCTGAGGATGACATAGCGCCGTCTGTCCTCGCGGCACAGCGTTTCGCGCTCGATAACATAGCCATGTGCGTACAGCCATTGCCGCAGCTCGTAGATCATCGTCATCGGCTGGAGCAGCAGTAAATGTCCGCCTGCCGCCGTCCATGGTGCGGCGGTGAGTATCTCCGCGATGGTCTGACCGCCCATGCCCGCGATCGTCACCGTGTCGCATTCCTCGGCCTGAACGGCCTCAAGGCCCGGCGCAAGGCGCAGAGAAAGCGATACGTTGTGTTCCCTTGCATTGCGCTCGGCGTGTGCCAACGGACCAGAGCGAATGTCCGAGCCAATGGCCTCTGTGATGCGCCCGTTCAGCAGCAGCGAGATCGGCAGCTTGCCGTGATCTGTTCCAATATCCGCCAGCCGTGCGCCCTGCGGCACTAGAGCCGCCATGCACGCCAGCCGCGGTGTTAAAATCATACTTTCCATGTAAAAACTCCAAAAAAACAGAGCCGGCAATCGCTGCCGGCTCCGGTTCTTTTACTTACTCGCCCAGAAAAGCGTTGAGCTTGGCAACCAGTTCGTCTGCATTGGTGCCGTGTACCATGCAGGCCTCCTCGATGCTCTCACCCTGAGATGCCGGGCAGCCGAGGCAGTGCATACCGATCTCCATAAAGAAACGAGCCGTTTCGATGTTCATGTTCAGAACCTCGCCGATCGTGGACTTCTTCGTAATAGCAGCCATGATAGTAACCTCCTGTTGCTTTTTATTTGATTATAGTATACCGCAAAAATCCGTGTTATTCAAGAGCAAAATACGGTCTTTGCGCCATGCATTTTACCGAGCGGCATGGTGCGTTATCACGCCTGCGCGTAACTCGGCTGTCCATCCTCCGTCCGGCGGTTCGGATTGGTGTCGTCCGGCAGTTTCCCGCGAGGATAGCCTCGCAGCGGCGGTTCGGGCCTCCATGTATTCCACGATCGCTTGCGCCTCCCGTTATGCCTGCGGAATGGAAAAACCACACAAGGAGGAATGCTATGCTCCCTTTATGAACAATGTCATGAAGATAAGTCTGCACAAAGGA
This sequence comes from uncultured Agathobaculum sp., assembly GCA_934504345.1. Lineage (GTDB taxonomy): Bacteria > Bacillota > Clostridia > Oscillospirales > Butyricicoccaceae > Agathobaculum. The sequence continues at coordinate 6,770 of CAKSVR010000075.1, forward strand.
CAACGCAGCTGCCGCAAGTGAGGAAAAGGAGTTATTTTGCCCTTTCGTATTCCTGATTGAAGAAAATTCATTGGATGGATACGATCAGATCCATCGACTGCAAAATGCGTTGCTGCACAAATGCAGAGGCAGTTGCTGTATTCGGTATGTATCCGAACCAATCCTATCATTCCCATGCGCGATGAGGCGGCTCGAATAAATGCATCTAATTCTATCAACTATTCCAATATTTTGCTGTTTTTTATAATGGACAAATAATGGCCAGCTCGCAGGTTTTGGTTTTCCGTAAAGGCAAAAAAACCGCCTTTTCAAAAGAAAAGGCGGTTTAAATTGGTGCGAGTAGTGATACAGCACTTTTTGAAAACCATCGTAGTACAATTTGTTTTTGAGGTTATCGGATAGCAACT
>CAKSVR010000076.1 GCA_934504345.1 uncultured Agathobaculum sp.
CGGTGGGATTCCGCTTCTGCGGAAGCGCCACGGCGGTTGAAACGTGCCACCGGCACGTTTCTAAGAGCCGCCTTTCGAATCCCACCTTCTCTTAGGCAAAAAAATAAAGACCATCCGAATGGATGGTCTTTATTTTGGCGGAGAAGGTGGGATTCGAACCCACGTGGCGTGTTACCGCCAACTCGATTTCGAGTCGAGCTCGTTATGACCACTTCGATACTTCTCCGTATCGCGCCTGTCTTACAGGCGCTTATTTATTATAGCATGGGCTGCCGGGAATGACAAGTGTTTTTCTCAAATTTTTGAGAAAAATTTATCGCACAAGAAATGCATCCGGCAGGTAGCGGCCCTCCTCGTTCTGGGAGAGCGTGGTCGGGCTGGTGATCTCGCGGCCGCGGTAGACCATGACGGACGACGAGCCGCCGTCCAGCATGGAGGCCTGATATGCGCCGTACTTCTCCATGATCTCGCCGCAGCGCTCGATGGAAACGCCGAACGAGTGGAACTGACGGCCGTCCACGACCAGCATGATGACCGTGCCGTCCTGCGCCTGACCGATAGCCGTGCGCGGCTGCTGCTCGTTCAAGCCGGTTCCGGCTACCAGATTCTCGCCGTTGATGATGAGCGCCGGATGGAACTCGACCGCATCGCGCAGCGCCGAGGTATCGTTGAACGCGCCGACCTGCAGGTGGTCGTCCTCGTCAAAGCCGATGATCTTCCAGCCGTTGCCGACGGCGTCCTGAATCTTCTCGCCCCGGCTCTTCAGGAAGCCGTAAGCGATGCCGCCCGTGCCGTTGCCGTCAAAATCAGCAAAGCCCGAGGCGTTGATGCCCAGAATAGCATCGTTCTCGCGCACCATATCGGATACGAACGAGCCGTAATCGCCCAGACCCTCGCTCGTGCCGACAAAGATGCGCTCCGGCTTTTTGCAGAGCGCCAGCTTGCCCGCGTACTCCATGCCGAGCGAATCCTCGCCCGACAGCTCAAGGATGAGGATGCCATGCTGTGCGTTGACTGCCAGAACGGTATCGCCCTGCTTGGTCTTGAGGCCGGTGTCGTAGTTTTTTGTGGTCGGCTCGCCGATGAGGTCGATATTGATCTCGTCGTAGCCGTTTTCGAGGCATTCCGGGTTGTCCGACAGATATTTCTCAATGCTGCTCTCGTCCAGCTCGCTGAACATCTCATAGAACTGCTGCTTGGGCGTTTTCTCGGTGTCCGTATCCTCGGAGGTGACGTTCATGCCGTCCCAGTTGCTGACGATGCCCTCCTGCTTCTGGTTCATCATGTAACGCCGGGTCATCACCTCATTGATGATGTCGCTCGGGATAAACCATGTGGCCAGCCACTGGTGCGTCATCGTGCCCATCGCGGTTTCGATGTACCACTCACGCCAGCGCGTGACAAAGGCGTTCGGCGTGTACAGCAGGAACGGGTACACGACCGTCAGGCCGATCAGAAAAAAGCAGGTCACGCCCAGTGCAAAGCGATGTTTTGCGCCGTTCATTCGTATTGTTCCTTCTCTCTCATCCGGGAACCGCTGCGCGGTTCGGGTGGCGGGCTGTCTCTCTATCAGCCCTTACGGTTGCTGTTCGGATTGCGGCGGCGGCGATGGTGTGCGGTGCGGTGGTTCGCCGTTTTCGCCTGTGCCGCTGCATTGTTCTGCTCCGGCTTAGGCTGCGCCGCTCTGCGCTGTCCGCTGCGGCCTGTGCGGCCCTTTTTCTCCGCCTTGGGAGCGGACTTTTCGCCCTCGGTCTGTGCAGCGCGGGCTGCCAGCGCGGCCTCTACCTTTTTGCGGATGCGTGCGGCAGCCTCTTCGCTCAGCGCATATGCGCGGGACGGCGTATGGGCATCGACACGCGGCTCGTTGCGCTCGAAGCGGGCATACGGGTCGCTGCGGCGGCCTCTGCCGCGCGAGGTGCTGCTGCCGCCCTTGCGGGAGCGCGGTGCGGCGGCCTTTGCCTGCTGCTCGAGCTGCTTCTCGGCGGCCTTTTCGCGGCGCGACGGGCGCTTTGCGGCGGCACGGGCCTCACGCGCCTTTTTCTTGGCTTCCTTTTCGCGAGCAGCGTCTGCGGCGACCTCCTCGGCGGTGGCGTTCTCGGATACCGGCTTGCGGCGGGAACGCTTGTTTTCCGTCTTGCGCCGCGCAGTGTCGCGCTTCTCCTCGGCTTTTTCCTCGTGCGCGATCTCACCGGCGACCGGGATGCGCTTGCCGATCAGCTTCTCGATGTCCTTGAGGTACGGGCGCTCGGAGCGGTCGCAGAACGAAATGGCCGTGCCCTCCTGCCCTGCTCTGCCGGTGCGGCCGATGCGGTGAACATAGGTTTCCGGAACGTTCGGCAGATCGTAGTTGATGACGAGCGGCAGCTCACTGATGTCGATGCCGCGCGCGGCAATGTCGGTCGCAACGAGAACGGCGATCTTGCACGCCTTGAAGTCCTCGAGCGCACGCTGGCGCTGGTTCTGCGACTTGTCGCCGTGGATGGAGCGCGCCTTGATGTCGGCATGGCCGAGGTTGCGGGCGACTTTATCCGCGCCGTGCTTGGTGCGGGTGAACACCAGTGTCTGGTGTACATTGCTTTGACGGATGATGTCGGCCAGAAGTTCCCCTTTTTCGGATTTTTCTACGAGATAGACTTTCTGTTCGATCTTCTCGACCGGCTTTGCAGACGGCGTGATGGCGATATGCTCGGGCTCGTGCAGCAGCTTTTCGGCAAGCTCGGCGATCTCCGCCGGAATGGTCGCGGAGAACAGCAGGGTCTGGCGTTTTTTCGGCAGGAACTTGACGATGCGCTTGACATCCGGGAAAAAGCCCATGTCGAGCATCTGGTCGGCCTCGTCGAGCACGAAAAACTCGATCTTGTCCAGCTTTACGATCTTCTGACCCATCAGATCCCACAGACGGCCCGGTGTCGCGATGAGGATGTCCACGCCGCGCTCGATGGCCTCGACCTGCGGCACCTGCGACACGCCGCCGTAGATGACTGCCGCCGTACACGGCATATAGCGAGCGTACTGGCACACGTTTTCGTAAATCTGGAGCGCCAGCTCACGGGTCGGCGTGAGGATCAGGGCGCGGATAGTGCCCTTTTTGCTCCGGTTTGCGCCAAGGCGCTGGATGATCGGCACCGAGAACGCACAGGTCTTGCCCGTGCCGGTCTGGGCGCAGCCCATCAGGTCGCGGCCATCGAGCACCGGCGGGATGGCCTGCTGCTGGATGGGCGTGGGCTCGGTGTAGCCCGCCTCACGGAGCGCCTTGAGAATGTTCTTTTCGAGCTTGAGTTCGTTAAATTTCATGGTAAATGTTCGATTCCTTTATTACGTTTGTACAATCAGTCCAGCAAATCCCGCTTGCTTACAGACTATATGATATGCTATACTATTTGTAATTGTCTTTCAGACAACGTTTTCCCTATCAACCCACAGTTCAACTTATGAGGTGACCTATTTGACTGAGATCATTCAACACGTTCTGCCGGAAGCATTTTTCGATGTGCTGAAAACCGTGCCGCTGCTGCTCGTGGTGTACGCGCTGCTCTACTACATCGAGAACCGGCTGACCAACACGCCTGAGCTTCTTTCCCGCGCGGCGCAGTTCGGCCCGGTGGTCGGTGCGCTGGCAGGCTCTATCCCGCAGTGCGGATTTTCCGCGGCGGCTTCCGCGCTGTTCACGGCGGGCTATCTCGCACCGGCAACGCTGGTTGCGGTGTTCCTCGCCACTTCGGACGAGGCTGTGCCCATCATGCTGGCAGGCGGCGCCACGATCACGCAGGTTGTGATGCTGCTGGTCGTCAAGTTTGCGATTGCCGTCATCGGCGGCTACATTCTGCGCTGCACGGTGTTCCGCAAGCACAAGGCTGGCACGGACGAGCCCCTCGAGATCGAGATGGGCGGCTGTGGCTGCGATCCCTCTCCGGTGTCCAACATCCTGTCGCACACCATCAAGACGACCATTTTCCTGTTTGTCGTGCTGTTCGTGCTCAACGCTGTTGTACACGGCATCGGTGAGGATCGTCTGGCCTCGCTCATGCTGACCGACAGCATCTTCCAGCCGCTGCTGTGCGCGGTGCTCGGTCTGGTGCCCAGCTGCGCGATGAGCGTGCTGCTCAGCGAGCTGTTCGTTGGCGGCACCATCAGCTTCGGTGCGCTGGTCGCGGGCCTGTCCACCGGCGCGGGCTTCGGCTACATCGTTCTCTTCGAGGAGAAAGAGGGCCGTCACCGTGCGCTGCCGGTCATCGCGGCAACGTTTGTCACGGCCGTTATCGGCGGCACGCTGGTGCAGATCTTCATCGGCTAAAACAAAATCTAAGGATGTGCTCCGGCACATCCTTTTTTTATGCCATGCGCGTAATTAGAGTGAAGAGTGCAGAGTGGAAAGCTATAAGAGAGTGGAGAGTGAGGAGTGAAGAGAATGTAATCGTTTTCTCTGCCCCCAAGTTCTATTTAACTATCTCTCCACTCTTCACTCCTCACTCTTTTGACGGCTCTTCACTCTAATTATTCAGCCCATTTCGTGCAGCAACTCGAGCGCCTGCTGCGCCCATGCCATATCGATACGGGAAAATTCGCCGCCCGGCGTGTACAGATAGGTTTCCACATCGCCGTGCATATGCTGGTAGGCCGCGCCCGGCATGGCGACATACTGCTCCGCGCCGTCACTCAGCACCGCGACAAAGCGGAAATCACCCGTGCGCTCGTCCAGCTCATGGAACAGCAGCTCGACAACATCGAGGTCGCGGTTCAGCTGTGCGAACAGCAGCAGCTTCATCATTTCGATGGTGCGGTCGTCCAGTCCACGCTCGAGAATGTTGATCTTCTCGCGGAAGGTGTTCAGGCTGTCCGTGATACGCAGCGTGTAGCCCGCCAGCGGGTCGAACTCTGCCTTGGGCGCCTGACCCTCCTCAGTCCACAGCCATACCATGAACTGATTCGACATATCATGGTAGAGGCACGGATGCACGGCGAGCACGGTTTCGCCGCAGTTTGGACATTTCACACGAAAGACAGACAAGTCCTGCACCTTGGCCCGCAGCTCGGGATTTCGGTCGATATTGATATGGTCAATCACCTTGTGTTCGGTTTCCATATGACAGTGCGGGCATTCGATCATCATAACAGGGGTTCCTCCTTATCTTTCTCCCTCGTGTATATCCAATTAGATTTTATTATACCACATTCTCCCCTGTACAGGCAAGACTTTATGGACGGGTTGCAAATGGAGGATGGAAAATGGAGAATGGAGAATGACGTTTATCGTAAAGAAAGCACCTGCGGTATGGGCAGGTGCTTTGCTTTCAGGCTTCTTTGTAAATCGTGCCGATGCTGCCGACGAAGGTAACATCCGGCCAGTTCATCGTGCCGCCGTATCTGTCGTACCGGTTCGTTATCTCCTCGCCGGTTTTCGTGTAAAAGCGAAAATTTCCCAGTGCTATCATGTCATCGGCCATGGATTCGCTCGGCAGTGCGGCGCTCAGCTCGGTGCAGAGCAGAAAACACGGGTTTTCGCTGTCGCTTTGCAGCTCGTAAGCCTTTCCGTACCAGTCGAATGTCACCCTTGCGACCGGTTGGTCGAAGTTCAGACCGTACAGCAGCAGGAAATTATGGCCGCCGCAGCCGATGACTTCATAGCCGAATTTGGCATCATCGGAGTATGAACCATCCTCAATCGTCCAGTCGCCAACCCAGTTCGGAGAAGCGTGCAAGTCACCGAAAAAGCAGTCCCACTGTACGCCATCCTTCATGCTCACATAGCCTGCTTGCTGCGTGAACACATAGAACGCTCGATTGCCGATGACAATGCCGTCATATATCGTCCTGCTGTTGAACTCTGTCGGGTCCTGTTCCACGAACGCCTGCACCTGCTGTGCAAGCGTGTCCTTGTCCGGCCGGTACGGTTTTACCGCGTAACTCGATTTTCCCGCCGCCCACACACAGACCGCTGTCACAGCCGCCATCGCGAAGATGCGTTTTCCCAGTCCTTTCATAAAATGCACCTCCTATCCTTTACCTAAAGTATAACAAATTTTTCCGGTGCGGGATATGGTGGATGCGACAAATTTCAATCGCGGATTTTATGCACCATCCCACAGGGCGCGAACCAGCTGCATCTTACGCTCTTTCCGCTCCAAATAATTCCTAATTCCTAATTATTATAATTTCCTGATAAAAAAAGCACCGCAGAAAACTCTGCGGTGCTTATGGTATGACTGGTGCGTAAGCCGGGTTCTGTCGTGGACGGTCATCTATCTCGAATGCACGTTGCCGTGCATCTCAAGCCGC
>CAKSVR010000077.1 GCA_934504345.1 uncultured Agathobaculum sp.
AGCATAGCGGTAACGAAACCGTCACGGTTGTTACGAGAGTCCTTCTCGTGCTTGCCAATCAGAGTAAAGCTCATGTTCAATACCCTCCCTTACTGTGCCTTGATCTCTGCGAGCTTCTTCTCAGCAGCAGCAATGGCTTCATCCCACTGCTCCTTGGACGGCTGAGAGGAGTGCGCGCCAGTGCCTTCAGCAAAGGTGGCGCCCAGACCCTTAACGGTGTTCAGGACGATGCAAGTCGGTACGCCCTTGGTGTCGTAAGCGAGCTGAACAGCGTCGTAGATCTGCTCTACGTCATTGCCGTCCTGCAGCTCGATCACGTTCCAGCCAAATGCTGCGAACTTTGCACCGATGCCCTTGCCGTGGCTCATAACCTTGTCAACAGCACCGTCGAGCTGGTACTTGTTGTCGTCTACGAAGCAAACGAGGTTGTCCAGCTTGTAGTGAGCTGCGAACTGTGCAGCCTCCCAAACCTGACCCTCATCGCACTCGCCGTCGCCAACGAATACGAAAACGTGGTTGTCGCGGCCGTCCAGCTTGTTGCCCAGAGCAGCGCCGGTAGCGGTGGACATACCCTGACCCAGAGAACCGGTGGTCAGATCAACGCCCGGAGTCTTGGTGCGGTCGGTATGGGACGGGAAATTGGTGTGCGGCTGATTGAGGGTATAAGCATCCTCGATCGGGTAGAAACCCTTCAGGCCGAGGGTAGCGTACATAGCCGGACCTGCATGGCCCTTGGACAGTACGCACCAGTCACGATCTTCCCAGTGCGGGTTCTTCGGATCTACCTTCATTACTTCGCCGTACAGAACTGCCAGCGCATCAATAACGGACATTGCACCCGGAACGTGGCCGAAGCCGAGCGAACCAACGGTTTTCAGGGTTTCCACACGGATTTCCTGAGCAAATACACGAAGCTCCTGCATCTTTTCTGCTTTCTGCATTGCATACACCTGCCTAATTCAAAATAATTTTCTCTCACGCGGAACAGGTTCCAGCGTTCAGCGGCATGACACCGCTTTTACAAATACAAGTGTATCACCAACCGGCCGAAATTTCAACCGCAATTCCTGCCTTTGTTGACTTTTTTCCGATTTCCTTTTGAGCACTTGGGTAAAATAACCAATTTATAACGGGTAAAATTAGATGATTTGTTGGTGATATGCTGGTTATTTGTCCGTATTTGGTTGAAAAATCGAAGCGCTCCCGCCGCAAAATATATTTTTCGCACCGGCATTTGTGCGGAGAATCTCACCGCGCCGAACCGCTCTGTTCCCGCCGCATTTTTTGCCGGAATAATTTTTCTGCCGGTTTTTCGTATGTTTTCATCATATCGCACCGTCATTCCGCCGCAGATTTCGTCATTTTCAACCTTTTCCGCCAAATAGCCCCTGCGGCCTCGCCTTGCGGAAAGGTAGACATTTGGTGAAGAATTTGATAAACTAAAGAAAACATTATGGATACATTTCGGATAATACTGGGCGGATATTATTTATGTGGGAGCTGTGGATATGAAAGTCAGCCGTCTTAATTCGATCGAACAATATGTGATCTCGCGCGAAACCGTCAGCATCGACGAATTGTGCGAGGTTTTTGGCGTTTCCAAGAATACCATCCGCCGCGACCTGAACGAGCTCGAGCAGCGCGGCCACATCACCAAGGTATACGGCGGCGTGACGGCTACCGTGCCCTCCGGCGCTGTGCCGACACCCATCCGCTCCGGCCTCAACCAGATCGACAAGTCGCTCATCGGGCGGCTGGCCGCCGAGGAGGTCGAGGACGGTGACACCATCTTTATCGACTCCGGCACGACCACGCTGTGCCTGCTGCGCTTCCTCGTCGCGAAAAAGCGCATCACCATCATCACGCACTCGCTCGGTGCGCTGAGCGAAGCCTCCAAGTACGATAACCTCAACATCATCTCGCTCGGCGGCATTTACAGCCCGACCACGGATTCGTTCGTCGGCCTGTCCGCCATCGAGGCGCTGTCCGCCATGCGTATCAACAAGGCGTTCATGGGCGCGACCGGCGTGTCGCTCACGGCCGGCATGACCAACACCACCTTCCTCGAGGCCGAGATCAAGCGTGCGGTCGTCAATCGGGCCGACAGCATTTACGGCATGGTGGATTCCTCCAAGATCGGCAAGGAGGCCATCGTCACGTTCTGCCACCTGAAAGACCTGACGGCGTTCATCACTGACCGCGAACCGCCCAGGGAGTACGTTGACCTGTGCAACGCCGAGCACGTTAAACTGCGGTACGAATAACCTGCAACACATAAAGGGAGCAAATCCTGCGATTTGCTCCCTTTATTTATGCATTCAGAAACCAGACACCGGCATTGAGATAAGCCGCGTACACCAGCCACACAAGATACGGCACGAGCATCCAACCCGCCCGCTTGTCGATGCGGAAGAACGCCCGCATCGTCACAGCCACGAGCGCCAGCAGCAGCACGAGCCCTCAGAACGCCGTGCCGTACAGTCCCGCGCGGAAGAACAGCAGCGGCCACACGAAATTCACGGCCAGCTGGGTGCAGTACAGCGCGAGCGCGTTGCTTCGCTCCGGCGAACCGGACTGCCACACGCGCAGGCTCGCCCAGCCCATGAGCGCATAGAGAATCGTCCACGCGACCGGAAAAATCCACGCAGGCGGCGCGAACGGCGGCTGCACCAGCGCCGCATACTGCGACATACTGCCCATCGTCAGCCACGCCGCCAGCCCGCCGACCGCCAGCGGCAGTGCGATACTGAAAATCGTCATTCTCCGTCCCTCCCATTCCTATTTATATGGAGTGAGAGGGATTTTATGCGTTTACAGCTCTTTTTTCCGGTAAATGCCCACACCAATACGCCAGCACACCGCGTACACGATGGCACCCACGATCACCAGTCCGCCGAAGAACGCCGCAAGCTGTCCGACCGGCCAGCTGTCCATGCCGCCGACCGCCTGCACCAGTCCATTGAACGCCGGATGCTTTTTGACTACGGTCAACAGGATGATCGGCACCCACACCACAGCAACGAGAAAATACCGTCCGCGCTCCGGGCCGAACCGTAAAACGAGTACAAATTCAATGCCCATCAGTGCCAGACCGACCGCCTCACAGGCCAGCATACCCATCATATCCTCCGCCATTGCATCACCGCCGAAGACATTCATGCCAGCAATACATATCATGCCCAGTGCCGCAACCGTCAGATTGACCAGCAGGCTGACCACAAATTTACTGCTCACCACATCGCACCGTGAGATGGGCAGCGACAGGCTCAGCTTATCCCAGCCGTAGGCATGGTCGCTGCTCATGAGCGTTGCGGGCACCATAAGCGACAGCATGCACAGCATAGCCGGCACAAACGACAGCCCTTTTCCGGAGACGATCGAGGCCAGCGCAATTACAACTGTTGCGATCATCATCGCCTTCATCGACCGGCGCAGATTCATCCAGTCCGCATACAGCATTGCTTTCATCTTGCGTCCTCCCCTCTCGTCAGGAACAGCATGATCTGTTCGATGTTGACCGGCTCGACCGGCCAGTTTTCCGGTACGCCGCCGCGGTGCACGAGCGCTTCGCAGCCGAACGCGCCCACGCGCTTTGCCCGCACGACAGACGGCTCGAGCGCCTCCAGCTGCTCGGCGGTGCAGTGAAGCACACCGCAGGTATCGAGCAGCTCGTCGCGCGGCTCACTCAGCAGCACCTCGCCCTTGTGGATGAAGGTAATCTCATCCGCGATCTTGTCGAGGTCGCTCGTGATATGGCTGGACAGCAGGATGGCGTGCGTGTCATCCTGCATGAAGTCATACAGCAGGTCGAGAACTTCGTCCCGCACGACCGGGTCAAGGCCGCTGGTCGGCTCGTCGAGCAGCAGCAGCTCCGCATGATGCGACAGCGCCGCCGCGATGACCAGCTTGGTCTTCATGCCCTTGGAATAGTCCTTGATGGCTTTCTCTTTGTCGATGCCGAATCGCTCAATGTACCCGAAAAACTGCGCCGTATCCCATTGCCGGTAGGCTCTGCCGAGCAGTGTATCCACCTGCACGGCGTTCATCGTGATCGGGAAACCGCCGTCATCCAGCACCACGCCGATTTTCTCACGAACGGACGGGTTCGAGCCGTGTTCCCCCAGCACGGTAATCTCGCCGCTGTCCGGCCGGATGAGGTCGAGCACCGCCTTAATGGTGGTGGTCTTGCCCGCACCGTTCTCCCCGATGAGGCCCATCACCGTGCCGCGCGGCAGCGTAAATCCCACATCGCGGAGCGCGAATCCGTCGTATTTCTTGCACACGCCGCGCAGCTCCAATGCATTCTCTCTCATAGTCCTTCCTCCTCAAAAAGTGTCCGCGCCAGCTCAGCCAGCTCATCGGCGGTCAGTCCGGCCAGCCTTGCCGCGCGGATGGCATTCGTCAGGTGTTCCTCCACTGTGCGAAGCTGTTCTTCGCGCAGGCGCTGACCGCTCACCTCAGCCACAAAGCTGCCGCGCCCGGTCTGGCTGGTGATAAGGCCCTCGCGCTCGAGCTCTTCATAGGCGCGCTTGGTCGTGATGACGCTGATACGCAGCTCCTTCGCCAGCAGGCGCATGGACGGCAGCGCCTCCCCGGGCTTCAGCTCCCCGCCGAGGATCTTCGCCTTGATCTGGCGCGTGATCTGCTCGTAGATGGGCGTGCTGTCCATGTTTGACAGGATGATGTCCATGCTGTCCCTCCTTTTATTGTATATACTCATTATACACAATATGCACGCAATGTCAAGTATCTGTTAATCGGAAAATGCAATTTTCACAAACGACCCGCCGTACCGAAATCGGTTTTTCACACTCTCCACGCAAAGCACAATCACGCCCGTCGGAATTTCTCGTTTTTTTATACAAACTGCCGAACGATTTTTCTTGCATTTCGACGAAAATCGGGCTATACTGTAATTGTTCCAAGAAAGTGCTGAAAAACAGCACAAACGCTGCGAAATGCAGCCTTAATGATTGACTATCTCTCTTTTTCCTTTCTTTTTTACTCTTTTCTTTTAATTGTGATCGGATCACACCTCCCGGTCGCAGCAAAGCAGGCTCGGTACTCCCCGAGCCTGCTTTGTTTTTGCCTTTCAGCGGGAACGGGCCGCACGCGCGGCGGGCGCAAAAAGGAAGGGACACCTACGGTTTCCCTTCCTCTTTGAACTCCTACCTTTCCCTTGGGGGATGCCTCGGAGCGACGGTCTGGCTTGCCAGCCCTACTTAGAGTCCTGCAAAACCTGCCAAGAGCTGTCAAGGGTAAAAAGGCACAAAAGAAAGAAAAACATGATTTTCGTGAAAAAGGTATAGCAAAGCAGGCCTCCACATTGCGAAGGCCTCGAAACAAAGAAATAACGATCAATTTATAGAAGAAATTATGTATCTTCTAAATAAGCCCTAACTGTACCGTAATAGATCCTCAGGAATTTATTCGCAGCAGCAGTCATGTAGACATAGTGCTGAGGCCCCAATACAGGACCAACGCCAAACATTTTCATTACAACAGGAAATTCCGGGAGCTTGGATGCCAGGGTAAGCATTTCA
>CAKSVR010000078.1 GCA_934504345.1 uncultured Agathobaculum sp.
ACCGCAAAACTGTGCCTCGTCAGTACGCAAAATTTACTCGCAAATCACTCTTGTTCAATTATGCGGTATTGCCTAAAAAATCCGCAGTGCCCGAAAACGGGTGCTGCGGATTTTGCTTTACGCGCCAAACCGCATCTGTAAACGCAGCCGGTCGGCGATCATGGAGATAAATTCGCTGTTTGTCGGTTTGCCCTTGACGCCCGAAACCGTGTAGCCGAAGTAATTCTGGAGGGTTTCGATGTCGCCGCGGTCCCACGCGACCTCGATGGCGTGGCGGATGGCGCGCTCCACGCGGGACGGGGTGGTCTTGAACTTTCTGGCGATGGACGGATACAGCACTTTCGTGATCGCGCCGACCGCTTCGATGTCCTCAACGGCCATCATGATGGCCTCGCGGAGATACTGATAGCCCTTGATGTGCGCCGGCACGCCGACCTGATGGATGACCTCGGTGACGCGGATCTCCAGCGCGACGCTCTCCTCGGCGTGCAGTGCGCGCAGACGGCTGCTGCGCCACAGGCGTACCCGTTCACATACGGCGGCAGGCAGCAGCGGTTTGCGGAGGAAAATGTCAACGCCGAGCGCGGTGCACTCCTCGGCAAGCTGCGGATTGGTGAATGCAGAGAAAACAAAAACGGCGGGATGCGCCTCGTCCCGCTCACGCAGGCGGCTGAGCACGGTAACGCCGTCCAGCACGGGCAGCATCAGCTCGAGGATGAGCACATCGGGATGCAGCTCGCTGACAGCGGCCAGTGCCTTTTCGCCGTCCTCGGCTATGCCGACCAGTTCCATGTCATCAGTCTGCTCCATCGCCGCAGACAGAGCCGCGCAAAATTCGGTGTCGTCATCTGCAATTAAAACTCTAACTTTTTCATTCATGGTGTCATAACCAGCTTTCCGATAGAATGTTTTCTCTTTATGGCAACAGATTACCATAACTTTCCAAAACCTGCAAGAGTATTTGACAAATACTGGGATATTTTCGCTCGACAGTTATCGACAGATTTTGTCGATTTTCTGTGTAATATCCGAAAAAGCCGGTCAAACCTCTGGTTTAAGAGATTTTCCGCAAGCGTGCAGCCCATTTCCCGGCAGCCCATTCCGCGGTATCCGTTCTCTGGTGCAAACGAGTTGCGAAGCAATACGCCGTTGCCGGGCGGGGGAGTTTCGCGCTCTGCGAACAACGGGAAAAAAGAGGCGGCCAAAGGCCGCCTGTGCGAAAACGAAAACCGTAACAAAAATTACTAATTCCTAATTATCCTCTATTCCTGCGCGGAAAGCATTTTCTCAATCGCAATCCCATACCCCTCAAGCGGCTGATCGACCAGAACGTGTGTCACCGCGCCGATGAGCCTGCCGTTTTGCAGAATGGGACTGCCGCTCATGCCCTGCACGATGCCGCCGGTCTTTTCGATGAGCGCGGGGTCGGTCACGCGCAGCATCATGCCGCGCCCGAACTCATCGTCGGCAGGATAAACCTTGACGATCTGCACAGAATAACGCTGCACTGTGTCGCCCGCAACGTTGGAGAGGATCTCGGCTTCACCGAGGCGTATCTCGTCCGCCGTCACCGCTGGGACGGTTTGCAGCTCGCGGTAGAGCGAATCGTCCGTCATGGTGCCGAAAATGCCGCATTCTGTGTTGTCTGCCACGGTGCCGAGCACCTTTTCGGACGAAAAATCGCCTTGCAGCGCACCGGGCTCACCGGCCTTGCCGCGCTGCACGCCGCTCACCGTCGAGCGGATGATGGAGCCCTCCTGAAGCGGCAGCAGCACGCCGGTTTCGCTGTCGCAGATGCCGTGGCCGAGCGAGCCGAACGCGCGGGTGGACGGGTCAACGCAGGTCAGCGTGCCGATGCCCGCCATGCTGTCCCGCGCGAGCACGCCGATGCGCCACGCGCCGGTCTTGTCCTTGCAGGGCGTGACGGAAACGTTTTTTTGGCTGCCGTCACGCTCGAGCGTGAGCTCGACCGGGTGGCCCGCCGAGAGTGCGACCTGCTTTTGCAGCTCGTCGTTCGCGTGCAGCGCCGTGCCGTTTGCCTTGAGCAGCAGGTCGCCCTCCTGCACACCGGCCTCCTTGGCAGGGGAGTGCGGGCCGTCCGTGCCCTGCACCTCGGTCAGCTGCACGATGAGCACGCCCTCGGCCTGCATTTTGATGCCCACCGTATGCCCGACCGGCACAAGCTCGGCGATCTTTGCCGCCTGCGCGGAAAATGTTACCGCAAACAGCAGGAACAGGGCTGATGCGGTGCGCTTAACGCTGTTTTTTTGCATTTTTTCACCTCCGGTGTTACTATGCCGCGCGGAGAGCGAAAACACTGCTGTGAACCTTTTCTAATCTGCCGGACATTTGGCGGCGCGGAAATTCTCTGGGCGCGGAAAGTTTTTCCGGAAACGAAAAACGGCAGCTTCTCTGCGAAAACTGAGAGAAACTGCCGCTTTTGACAATCATTTATTCTGCTTTTGCAGGAGTACGCTGGCCGAGGAACGAAGCTACCGCGCGGGAGATGACGCCGCCTGCCGCACAGCAGACGATGGCCTCGATGAGGCCCTGCACACCGACCAGCAGCACGACGAACATCAGCGGGTTGGCTGCGCCCTTGGCGGAAACAAGACCCTGAATGTAGTCGGTCTGGTAGAACACGAGCACGATGTAGCCCATGAAGAACAGGGTGTTCAGCAGCGGCGCGGACAGCGCACCGACAAAATAGCTCCAGCTCTTTTTGCGGTCCACACGGCGCAGCACGCGGAACAGCAGGCCGACGCACCAGCCCATCAGCACGCGCATGACAACGCACAGCACAAAGGTGTTGACCGGGCTGATCTGGAAGAACGTGCCGGTCATGACCGAAGCGCCGGTGATGGCATCCTTCATGCTGACAAGGCCGAACACGCCGCCGAGGATCGCACCGGCCGCCGGGCCCATCGCCATCGCGCCGACCGCGATCGGCACGGTCAGGAACGACATATACAGCGGGCCGACCGGCACACTGCCCAGGCCGATGAGCTTCATCACGATCTCGATGGCAGCCAGCAGCGCCAGCTGCGCCAGATAGCGCACATTGGTAGTTTTGTTATTCATTTGTGATTCCTCCTGCTGCCGTCCCGACAGGGTACAGCGCTCTCAAAAGTTTGCGGTCAGCGGAAAATTCGCTGCCATATCTCGTTCAACTGCGGTTTTTCTTCCAGATCAGATGCAGACCGTCCAGCACAAGGCTCTCATCGTACTCGAACGGGATGGTCAGGTACGGCGTGATGAGCGGTGCGAGCGCACCGGTGATGACCGTGTGCGGGTGTTCGCCGAGGGCCTCGGCGAAGCGTCCGATCATGCCGTCCACCATGGAGGCCGCGCCGTAGATGGTGCCCACGCGCATCGCATCCGCCGTGTTGCGGGCGAGGATATTCTCGTCCCGCGCCTCAAGGGCGACAGCGGGTAGCTGGGCGGCCTGTTCACGCAGCGCGAGCAGGCTGAGCTGCACGCCGGTGGTGATGGCCGAGCCGACGAGCGCACCGTTCTGGTCGAGCACGGTGAACGTGGTGGCCGTGCCGAGCGTGACAGCCACGCACGGCAGCTTTCCCTTGGCACGGGCGGCGACAGCGGCGGCCACGCGGTCCGAGCCGACCTGCCGCGGCTGCTCGGAGCGGATGTTCAGGCCGGTCTTGACGCCGCTGGATACCTCGATGACGTCGCGGATGCCGAGCAGGCGCAGCGCGCCCTCGAGCACCGTCACCATGCTGGGCACGACCGAGCTGACGATGCCGCCGTGGATGCGGCGGGCATCGATGGCGTGCAGGAGGAGCACCTGCTGGATGCGGCAGGCGTAGTCATCGCGGGTGTGCTTGGGCTCGGTGGCGATGGAGGCAGAAAAGACCTGTCTGTCCTCCTCATAACCGCCCAGCGACACGCGGCTGTTGCCTGCATTGACAGCGATCAGCATGATGCTTCCTCCTTTGCTGCATTGTTCTGCGGAAAACCGCATAGTTCTGTTTCTATTATACGGCATAGAGCAGGGGATTACAAGGGGAATACTGTACAATTACAGCCGGTCATTTGGGCAGCATGATGGGCGCGGCGAGCAGAGCCCACAGCGCGGCGTACTTCGGGCAGATCTGGCCGTGTACGTTGCCGACCTCGCGCGAATAATCCCACACGCGCAGATGACAGCGCCGGTTGACCGTGCAGCCGACCACATATTCCGCCGCCGTGATGCACGCCGCGCCGGAAAGGCAGCGCATGAGCGGGCCCGCGCCGCGTACCTGCCGCCGCAGGCGGCACAGCCCGAGCAGCACCGTCCCGCCGGTGAGCGCCATCGTCCAGTGGGTGCGGCCGCGCCATAAAAGCTCAAGGGCGGCATAGCCCGAAGCGCCGCACAGAAATAAAACAGGAGTTTTTGCGTTCATTCACATCACCAAACGTATTTTGCCCAGTTTTTTCGAAAATTAGTAATTAGGAATTAGTAATTAGGAATTATTATTATGGGTGACAAGGAGAATAACCATATGTGAACTGTATCGCAGGGCGCGACGACCCGGCGCGCCGCACATAAACCGGAGCACAACTGTAATGTTCTTGGATATTGGTATGGGTTACCGCAGGGCGCGACGACCCGGCGCGCCGCACATAAACCAGAGCATAAATGTAATGTTCGTGGATATTGGTATGGATTACCGTAGGGCGCGACGACCCGGCGCGCCACACATAAACCGGATCACAACTGTAATGTTGATAGATGTTGGTATGGATTACCGTAGGGCGCGACGACCCGGTGCGCCGCATATAAACCGGACCACAACTGTAATGTTCATAGATATTGGTATGGATTACCGTAGGGCGGGGTGCCCTCACCCCGCCGTTGCCGAAATCATAGGTAATCATTTTTTCTGCGTAGGCGGATAACGTAAACCGTTACGGGCGCAGCGCGACCGGAGCCCGCGCAAGGATAGCTTGTCGCAGCGCGGACGGAACTCGCGCAAGGATAGCTTGTCGCAGCGCGGACGGAACTCGCGC
>CAKSVR010000079.1 GCA_934504345.1 uncultured Agathobaculum sp.
ACTTCATTCTACCAGAGCCTGCAAGCTATGTCTTCTTTTATGCGGTTTTTAATTTGCGCAACTTATTGTACCTTATCGAGTGCAAAATTTCCGCAAAGCATCGGCGGTGCAATGGTACAGGGGCGGCTCAACGAAAAAGCCCATCTGATCCTCTGCATCAGATGGGCTTTTACATACTGTCTTCAGTTGTCATGTACGGTTACGGCTCCTCGTGTTGATTTTTCGGGAAAATTAACCACGGCGAGCACGGCGTGCGTTGCGAGTATTGCGGACCTGACCCTCTACACGTTCACCATCGAGCTCCATCATACGAGCTGCTACCAGTCCATCAAAAAACTTCATAATCTTTGCACTCCTTTTCGGTAATTGTATTTTTGAGATCCTTTCCTGATCTCTGGTATTATAATACACTTTCCCCGAAAAGAATACAAGAGCCATATTTTATGAATATAGCACAACGCAAGCGTTCTTATTTTGTGTAGTATGCACAACTCTGATTAACATTTTGTACATAATTAACCGAATCCGCTTGTGGACTTTACATAATAAACAGACAGACCGCAGATCAGCGATATTCTTTTGCCAGCTTCTCGAACAGCGGCAGCGCGCGCTCGATGGTTTCCGTCTTGACACAGTACGAGATACGCATATGGCCCGGTGCGCCGAAATCCGCGCCCGGAACGACCAGCAGGTCGTACTTCTTGGCGCGTTCGCTGAACGCGCGGTCGTCCGCCTCGAGCGTCTGCGGGAACAGATAGAACGCACCGGTCGGCTTAACGCAGCGATAGCCCATCGAGGTCAGGCCATTGAACAGCAGATCGCGGTTGGTCTGATACACGGCGATGTCGCTCGTCTGGTCGGCACAGCGCGCCGCCACGCGCTGAAACATACTCGGCGCACAAACGTAGCCGAGCGCACGGCCTGCACCGCACACGGCGGCGTACAGCTCTTTGCTGTCGGCAGCAGCCGGCGGCACGAGCACATAGCCGATACGCTCACCCGGCAGCGACAGCGACTTGGAATACGAATAGCACACGATGGTATCCTCGTAGAAATTCGGCACGAACGGCACTTCTGCGCCATCGTATACGATCTCGCGGTACGGCTCGTCCGAGATCAGGTAGATCGGATGGCCATACTCATTCTCCTTTTCGCGCAGCATCTCGGCAAGCTGCCGGATGGTCTGCTCGGAATACACCGCGCCGGACGGGTTGTTCGGAGAATTGACAACGACGGCCTTGGTGTGCTCGTTCAGGCGCGCCGCAAGCGCATCAAAGTCAATCTGGAAATCCGCGATGGACGGCGGCACGATGACACACTTCGCGCCTGCACCGCTCTCGATGAACATTTTATATTCCGGGAAATACGGCGCGAACACCACAATTTCATCGTCCTCGCAGACAATGGCCTTGAACGCGCACGAAAGCGCCGCTGCTGCGCCTGCGGTCAGATACAGGCTGTCGCCGGTGTAGTCCGTGCCGAAGCGCTTGTTGAGGTTGTCGGCCAGCGCGCCGCGCACATCTGCCGCGCCCTGTGCCGAGGTGTAGCCGTGCAGCGCGACCGGATCGCCCGCCGCCTCGGCCAGAATGGCCTGACGGACCGCCTCCGGTGCAGGTACGTTCGGATTGCCGATCGAGAAATCGAACACATTCTCGCGGCCAACAACGGCCGCACGGCTGTTGCCGTACTCGAACAGCTCACGGATGGTAGAACGGCGGCTGCCGAGCTCAAACATATGCTGGTTGATCATGGTTATCTACTCCTGTCAGGGATTCGCCCTGTGAAATTACTCCTCTTATTATAGCACGATATTTTATCAGAGTGAAGAGCAGAGAAACCTCTATGAAAAGAGTGGAGAGTGCGGAGTGAAGAGTGGAGAGCAGGCAAACCCCATTTCTCTTCACTCTCAACTCTACACTCTCCACTCTGATTACAAATCAGTCCGCCAGTCCGATAGCCGCCGAAAGCGGCATGGACAGCACGATACCGTGGCTGCGGGTCTTCATGCCGACTGCTTTCATCAGCGCCGTCATGATCTGCTGCTTCTCCTCGCTCTTGACGACAAGGAACACGATCTCCTTTTCGGCCTGTATCTCGATGCCGAAAAAGCGCTTTACCTCGTCCTCCGCGATGCCGCGCGCCGAAATGACCGTGCCGCCGCGCGCGCCGGCCTTGCGGGCCGCATCCATCGCCGTGTTGGTGTAGCCGCGCTCCATCACAACGGCCACAACGTCAAAGCCGTCGTTTTTCTCTGTGTTCTGCATATCGCCTGCCTCCTTGTGCGGGTCGTCTGCGGCGGTCAGCAGCTTGTGCCACCGCACGCCAATGCCTGTGATCGGGATGGAGAACGCAATGCCGCGTCCCGGGTAGCGCATTTGCAGCTCACGCCCGAGCCGTTTGAGCAGACGGACAGCCACCTCATGGCTGGCAAGGCACATCACGATAGCCTTTGCCGTTTCACCGATGCCCAGCAGATCGAGCATCTCGGTGCGGGCCGTGCCGTGCGCCATGCACACGAAATCCACCGGCGCGCGTTCCTCTCGATAGATACGCAGCACTTTTTCGCCCTGTTCTACATCAACGACTGCCGCTACGACCTCTACCGCGCTCTGCACCGTCATCTGCGGTCGGTTTTCACTCATGCTCTGCCGCCCCCTCCAAAACGATGATACCGTCCTCGTCCTCTGCGGCAATGTCAGAGGTATCCTCGCTGTTCTGTTTCTTTTTATAGATAAGACCCAGCACCTGAATCGTAAGGAGCGGAGTCATGGCTACCATCGCGACGATGCCGAACGCATCGGTCATCACGTTGCCGCCGAGCGCCTCACACGCGCCCATCGCGAACGGCAGCAGGAATGTGGTCGTCATCGGGCCGGATGCAACGCCGCCCGAGTCGAACGCGATGCCGGTGAATATCTTCGGCACGAAGAATGTCAGCGTCAGCGCGGCCAGATAGCCCGGGATCAGTATATAATAGATCGAAATGCCTGTCAATACGCGCAGCATGGCCATGCCCACCGAGCACGCCACACCGATGGACAGGCTGAGCATCATCGCGCGCTGCGAAATGCCGCCGTTGGTGATGGACTCGACCTGCCGGTTGAGAACGTGTACTGCGGGCTCTGCCGTTACCAGAAAATAGCCGATGAGCATACCGAGCGGCACGAGCACCCATGCACGGCCGCTCAGCGCCAGCTGCTGGCCCAGATAGTGGCCCACCGGCATGAAACCGACGTTTACACCGGTCAAAAACAGCGAAAGGCCGGTGAATGTGTACACAAAGCCCACGCCGATCTTACGCAGCTGCATGGCGTGAAAGCGCCGGAAGATCAGCTGGAACACCGCGCAGAACAGGATGATGGGCACCAGCGCGGACAAGACCTCATGTATGTACGCGGGCAGCTCGCTGACAAAGGCGTGCGCCGCCTGCCGGGTGTCCTCTACATCCGGTACGGTGACAGCGGTGTAGCCCGCGCCGTTCGTCGGGTAGAAAATGCCGAGCAGCAGCACCGCCAGCACGGGTCCGATACTGCACAGTGCGACCAGACCGAAACTGTCCTCCTGTGCGCCGCTGTCGCCTCGGATGGAGGCAAGACCAACGCCCAGCGCCATGATGAACGGCACGGTGACAGGGCCGGTCGTTACGCCGCCCGAGTCAAACGCCACCGAAACAAACTCGTTCGGCACAAAGATGGACAGAACAAATACGGCGGCATAAAACACGATCAGCAGCATGGACAGGCGGATCCTGAACAGTGTTCGCAGCATGGCGATCACGAAAAACAGGCCCACACCACCCGCAACCGTCCAGATCAGCACATTGTTCGGGATGGACGGCACCTGTCCGGCAAGCACCTGCAAGTCCGGCTCCGCGATCGTGATGAGGATGCCGATGAGCAATGTTATGCCGATGACGATGAGCAGATTTTTGGTGCGCGGCAGCTGTGCGCCGATGCCCTCGCCCATCGGTGTCATGGAAACGTCCGTGCCGAGCGAGAACAGCGCCATGCCGATGATGAGCAGCACCGCGCCGGTCAAAAACAGCACCATCGTGCCGACTGGCATCGGCGTAATTGTCACGCTGAGCAGCAGCACGATAATGGTGATCGGCAGAACGGACGACACCGACTCGCCGATCTTTTCTTTCAGGATCTTGTTCATTCTCAGCCCCCTGTCTTGCAATAAAAAGTACGAATTATGTCTATTATAGCATATGCAAACAGACGGTTTCCAGCGATATAAAAATCCTTAACAAAAACAAAACACCGACTCAAATGAGTCGGTGTCCGTGTGCGCGATGAGTTATCTTCCCGGGCCGTCACCAGCCAAGTATTGTCACCGTAAACGAGCTTAACTACTGTG
>CAKSVR010000080.1 GCA_934504345.1 uncultured Agathobaculum sp.
ACGTTGAAGCAGATGCCGTCGCCGTCGTCCTCGACCGACCATGCCTCCATCTGCACACCGGAGGCCACAAGGTCGTTCCCCTCGAAGATCGGCGTCACACGGTACAGCACATGGTTGCCGGTTTCCTTGATGTAGTCGGCCACCATATTCTCGAACGGCAGCATCCCATCGATATTCAGATAGCGCGTGCCGGTGATGAGATTCTGCTTGTTGGCGTTCTCTGCGGTGAGCTGCCAGCCGATGAGGTGACAGCGGTTATACAGGTACTTGCCGTTGACGAAATCGTACTTCACGGTCTGCCAGCCGGTGGGCTTGACCTGCCCGATCGAGCCGCGCTTTTCGCCCTCGGCGGGCATGAGATCCTGCCCGACATTGGCATAGGCCACGCCGCACCGCCCGAGCATATCCAGCTCGGAATATTCCTCGAACGACTGGGTCTGCTGCTTATCCGCATCGGTAAATTCCGGCTGGTTGCCGTCGATCTCGACGTAGGCGGCATCCGAATACGCCGGAATGCTGTC
Source organism: uncultured Agathobaculum sp. (assembly GCA_934504345.1). GTDB lineage: Bacteria > Bacillota > Clostridia > Oscillospirales > Butyricicoccaceae > Agathobaculum. Next base: position 522 of record CAKSVR010000080.1, read on the forward strand.
CAGCGAAACCGAGGAACGATCGGTCGGCATCGCACAGCCGGAGAGCAGCAGGCTGAGCGCTAATAAAATCGGCGCGAACGCGCGGGTCAATTTTCGCATTTGATAAATACTTCCTCTGTAATTTTTTCGTGTGAGGAGCCGGTAAATTCGGCCTCCCGCTGTCTGCTCCAGCCGTTTTTCGGCAGAGTAAAATGCACATCGGCGGGATAGGTGCGGTTCCAGTGATACAGGATGACCTGCTGCGCCCGCTTGAGATACGGTGTCGGGTCGGTCAGCTCGGCAAAGCAGAAATCCTCTTCACCGGCCTGCGCCAGACAGTCCTCGGCAACGCAGAGCTGCGCCGCGGTGTCCCCGCCGAACAGCTTGGCGGTGTACGGCGTTATCCACAGCCTGTGCATACCGCACAGCGCAAGGATGTGCTCGTTCAGCACGCGGTCGCGGCTCTGGCGGCGATGGTTGAACGCCACGCCGCCGCTGTCATCCACACATAGGATCAGTTTCATCGTTTCTCCCTTTCATCGGGTGTCGGCGGCGCTGTTGACGGGCGTTGTGCTGTACGAGATATGTCCGGCGGGAATGCCCTGCCGACCCATATACGAGCACAGGGCCTCAGTCAGCCGTGCCGTGGACTTGCTGTGATGCAGGCGCACGACCACAACGCCCTCGGTCGAGGCGAAATACTGCACGGTCTTGGTATAGGCCGAGGCGGCGTTCTTTTCAGCATCGCCGCTGTCCAGCCCGGCATCCCACAGACGGAAACCGGCGCTGATGAGCGCGGTGCGCTGAGCCTCTGTGAATGCATCGCTGCCGCGCTGGTTGGCGATGATGCGCGCTGCCGCGCCGGTCAGCAGTGTCAGACGGGCATTTGCCGCCGACAGCGCCGCTGTCATGTCCGCGCCGGACACGGTATCGTCCGCATCCAGCAGCAGCGCCACCGTATGTCCCTCCGCAGCAATGCGGCGCACCAGATCATCGTCCCACTTTTCCGTATCGACCGGCAGGAAGAACGCCGCCTGCCTGCCGGAATCGTGCAGCGCATCCAGGATCTCCGCAGTGTGCTCATTGGTCGTGCCGTAATACGCCAGATACACACGCGACGGCTTTTTCGCGGGCTTCTCCTCCACCTTGGGGATCTCCGCCTTGTCCGGGTCGGCCGCAGGCTTGGTATTCGTGTTCGTATTGCCGTTGTTCCGGTCCGGCTTGGACGGCGTTCCGCCGTTGTAGTCATCGATGGTATTTTCGATCACGGTGCTGTGCGCGGCCACAAACGCTGCATCGCTCTGCGCCGAGCCGTCCGCGATACGCAGCACGCTCTCGCCGGACACGGTGAGTGTCGAATAGCTCAGGCCGAACTTGCCGCAGCACAGCTTGACCGGCACATAGATCGTCCCGTTCATGCTGTACGCGGGCGTGGAGTAGCTGACAAGGTTCTGGTCGTACACATAGCCCTCCTCGGTGGAAAAGCTGAGCGTTTCGCCATTCGCCGAAAGATCGAGCACGCCGCCGCTGCTCGAAGCCGACACGCCCAGCGAGGTGAACACGCTGTACGGCACATACATCTCACCGCCCAGTCTTGCGGGCATGGTGCTCTCGTCGAGCGGCAGGATGGTATCGTTGACCGCCGTCAGTGTTACCGCGTGCGCCGTCCGCGGCAGAAACGCCAGCAGCAGCGCCGCGCACAGCACGCAGCTTATGAATCTTTTGATACGCGCTCCCTCCTTTCAGCAAATCATACGAACATATTATAGCAAACCGCGGCGGCTTTGTCACCCTTTCTGCCGAAAAACACCTTGCGTTGTGAGAATCGAGTGCTATAATAAAAGAGTACAAATTCTTATACAGAAAGAGTGAAGCAACCATGCTGCAGATCACAACCCAGCGCACTACTACTCCGAAGGCAAAGCCGGATGAGAACAACCTCGGCTTTGGCGTTCATTATACCGACCATATGCTGATCATTGACCACGATGAGGAAAAGGGCTGGCACGATGCCCGCATCGTACCGTATCAGCCGCTCGAGCTCGATCCCGCAGCGATGGTTTTCCATTATGCAATGGAGTCCTTTGAGGGCCTCAAGGCTTACCGCACCCCGGACGGCTCCATCCAGCTGTTCCGCCCGGACAAGAACGCACAGCGCATGATCAACACCAACCATCGTATGTGCCTGCCGAGCCTGCCGGTAGAGGATTTCGTTCAGGCTGTCAAGGCCATCGTTTCGTTCGATCAGGACTGGGTTCCGCACGCTGAGGGCACCAGCCTGTACATCCGCCCGTTCGTTATCGCAACCGAGCCGCATCTGGGCGTTCGCACCTCCCGCACCCACAAGTTCATCATCGTATGCTCTCCGGTCGGCGCGTACTACTCCACCGGCATCAACCCGGTAAAGATCTTCGTCGAGGACGAGTACACCCGTGCCTGCCCGGGCGGCACCGGCTTTACCAAGTGCGGCGGCAACTACGCTGCATCCCTGATCTCTCAGGTAAAGGCACACGAGCTGGGCTACGAGCAGACCCTGTGGCTGGACGGCGTTGAGCATAAGTACGTTGAGGAAGTCGGCTCCATGAACTGCTTCTTCAAGATCGACGGCACGGTCTATACCGCTCCGACCGTTGGCACCGTACTGCCGGGCGTTACCCGCATGAGCTGCATCGAGCTGCTCAAGCACTGGGGTATTCCGGTATCCGAGGAGCGCCTGCCGATCGCTGACGTTATGAAGGCATCTCACGACGGCAAGCTGGAAGAGGTATTCGGCACCGGCACCGCTGCTGTTATCTCTCCGGTTGGCGAGCTGCGCTACGAGGGCGATGTTGCACACATCAACAACGGCGAGATCGGTGAAGTTACCCACAAGCTGTACAACACCCTGACCGGCATCCAGTGGGGCAAGCTGCCGGATGAGCTGGGCTGGACGGTAAAGGTAGACTGATCTAATCCCTTTCTTGTAAAAAAACGCAGGTACACGCCCTGCGTTTTTTTGCGTTTGTACGGCAAACGCGATGGACAAATACATCTGGATAAAACCCGGAGTACAGACCGAAAACGGCAGTCTGTACTCCGGGTTCTTTTATTCGGAAGCGGTGGTGCTCTTGTCCGGCTTGGCTCTGCGGCCGCTCCGGCTTTCGCCAGCTCTGTTTGCCCGTCTATCGCAGGGATGACTTCGCCTGCGGCGAAAAGAGAACAGCGCAGCATCAGGGCGAAAAGCCTGTTCGCTGCGCTGTCCGATATTCGCTTATGCGGTCATGTCAGCGGCGTTGCTGCTTGGCCGTATGTCAGCCGGTCACTTCTTGCAGCGCCAGAGGAAGGTCACGATCTGCGCTCTGGTGCAATCCGCG
>CAKSVR010000081.1 GCA_934504345.1 uncultured Agathobaculum sp.
AGCCAGCAGCTCGTCGTTGACCTGATAGCCCTGGAATGCCTTCATACGGACTTCCTTCTCGGCCTCCTGGCCCATGGACGCCCATGTATCAGTGATGACAACGTCTGCGTTCTCGGCAGCCTTCATCGGATCATCGGTGATGAAGAAGTTCGGGTTCGGCTCTGCGAAAGCCATAACCTCAGCGTCCGGACGGTAGTCCACCGGCGTTGCGATGGAAACCTTCATGCCGGTCTTGAGGCCGCCGACGATCAGCGAGTTTGCCATGTTGTTGCCGTCGCCGATGTAGCACATCTTGAGGCCCTCAAGGACTGCGAACTTCTCACGGATGGTCATGAGATCCGCCAGAACCTGACACGGATGGCAGAAATCGGTCAGGCCATTGATGATCGGGATGGAACCGTAATTGGCCAGATCCTCTACCTCTTTCTGTGCGTAGGTGCGGATCATAATGCCGTCCACATAGCGGCTGAGTACGCGCGCGGTGTCCTGTACAGGCTCACCGCGGCCGATCTGCAGGTCGCGGTTGGACAGGAACAGCGCCTGACCGCCCAGCTGGTACATACCGGTTTCGAACGAAACGCGGGTACGGGTGGAGGACTTCTGGAAGATCATGCCAAGGCTCTTGCCCTCCAGATGACGATGGGAAATGTTGTGCTTCTTCTCATACTTGAGCTGATCCGCCAGATCGAGCAGACCGATGATCTCCTCGGTGGAGCAGTCCAGCAACTTCAGTAAATGCTTCATTGTAAAAAACCCCTTTTAATAGAGTGGAGATTGAGGAGTGGAGAGTGGAGATTTTCTGTGGAGTGAACCTTCTCTTCACTCTTAACTCTCCACTCTTCACTCTCTCTTAAAAGACTTTTGCCATGATTGCCAGTGCTTCATCCATCTCTTCCTTGGAAATGGTGAGCGGCGGGAGCAGACGAACGGCATTTTTGCCGGCGGTGATGGCCAGAACGCCGTTTTCGATCAGCTTATTGGCAAACGCAGAGTGCTTGCCGTCCTCGACGATGATACCGAGCATCAGGCCCATGCCGCGCACGCCCTTGATGTTGGGCGAACCGATGGACAGGATGCCGTTACGCAGGTATTCGCCTTTTTTGCGCACTTTCATCAGGAACTGACCGTCACCCACAGTATCGAGCACGACGTTTGCCGCCGAGCAGACGATAGGCGTGCCGCCGAACGTGGTGGCGTGCGTGCCCGGCGTGAGCACGTTGCAGCAGGTATCCGCCGCCATGACAGCACCGATCGGCATACCGCCGCCGAGGCCCTTTGCCATAGTGACAACATCCGGCTTGATGTCGTACTGCTGGAATGCGAACAGGCTGCCCGTGCGGCCGATGCCGGTCTGCACTTCATCGATGATGAGCAGCAGATCCTTTTCGCGGCAGAGCTGCTCGACTTCCTTGACGAACTCGCGGTCGAGCGGCAGCACGCCGCCCTCACCCTGAACCAGCTCCATCATAATGGCGCAGGTCATGTCGTCCGCCTTGGCGCGAACCGATTTAATATCGTTTGCGACTGCGTAGTCAAAGCCCTCGGTGAACGGGAAGAAATAGTTGTGGAAACGCTCCTGACCGGTGGCTTTCAGCGTAGTGACCGTGCGGCCGTGGAACGAATTGATGAGCGTCAGCACCTTGAAGCGGCCCTGACCGTACTTATCGAACGAATACTTGCGCGCCAGCTTGATAGCGCCCTCATTCGCCTCCGCGCCCGAGTTGGCAAAGAATACCTTGCCGCCCAGATGCGTCTTTTCGACCAGCTTCTTGGCCACCTGAATCATCGGCTCGGTGGTGAACAGGTTGGAAACGTGCATCAGCTTGTGCGCCTGCTTGTCGATCGCATCGATGATGGCCGGATTGGCATAGCCCATGCAGTTTACGCCGATGCCGGAAGCAAGGTCGATGTACTTCTTGCCCTCAACATCCCACAGGGTCGCGCCCTCGCCGTGATCCAGCGCGATCGGGAACCGGCCGTAGGTGTTCATTACATATTTGTTTTCTTCGCTTTTTAATTCATTGTAAGTCATTGGTTTTCGCCCTTTTCATAAGAGAATCTGCGAAATTACTAATTCCTAATTACTAATTCCTAATTATTGAAACATCGTGCCTGCGCCGACCTTGGACAGCAGCTCGATCAGGATGGAGTGCTTCACGCGGCCGTCCAGAATGGTGGCACGCTCAACGCCCTTGCGGACCGCCTCAACACAGCAGTCCACCTTGGGGATCATGCCGCCCTTGATCACGCCGTCACGCACCAGCTTGGGCACTTCGGACACCTTCAGGCGGTGAATGACACTGTCCGGGTCGTTGACATCCAGCATCAGGCCGCGCACATCGGTCAGCAGGATGAGCTTCTTTGCGCCGAGTGCGACTGCCAGCTTGCTGGCTGCGGTGTCCGCGTTGATGTTGTAGTTGGTTTCGTCATCAATGCCCTGTGCAACGGTCGAAACGACCGGGATATAGCCCTGCTGGAGCACATCGATGACCGGTGCCGGATCAACATCCATAATATCGCCGACATAGCCGTAATCTGTGCCTGCACGGTCGGTCAGGCGCTTTGCCTGAAACAGGCCGCCGTCCATGCCGCCGAGGCCGATGCCGCGGCCGCCCGCCTTTTCGAGCAGCGTTACGAGGTCCTTGTTGACCTTGCCGCACAGCACCATCTGGACAATATCCATGGTTTCACGGTCGGTGTAGCGCAGACCATTGACGAACTTGCTCTCCTTGCCGATCTTTCCCAGCATTTCGTTGATCTCCGGGCCGCCGCCGTGTACGATAACGACCTTGACACCGACCAGATTGAGCAGCACCAGATCGTGGATAACGGCATCCTTGAGTTCTTCGTTGATCATCGCGTTGCCGCCGTATTTTACGACAACGGTCTGACCGTAATATTCCTGAATATACGGAAGCGCTTCGACCAGAATATTGGCGCGCAGCTCCGCATCAAGTTGAGTATCCATACTAATTCGTTCCTTTATTTTGATCCATTTTCCTTCCTAAGCAAGTATGTGTTCGCTGATCAAGGCGCAGCCGACTGCCGCGTACAAAGGTACGCAGTGGAGGCTGGAACGCAGAGCAACGGGCACAGACGCCGCTTAGGTGCGGTAATCGCCGTTGATCTTGACGTAATCGTAAGTCAGGTCGCAGCCCCATGCGGTAGCCTGCTCCTCGCCCTCGTTTACATCAACTGCGATGGTGACTTCGCTCTCGGAGAGCACCTTTTTCGCCAGATCTTCGTCGAAATCCAGCGCTGCGCCCTTTTCACAGACAGCTACGCTGCCTGCGGCGGACTCGAACGCCACAGAAACGTACTCCGGACGGAACGGCGCCTTGGAGTAGCCCATCGCGCACAGCACGCGGCCCCAGTTGGCATCTGCGCCGAACATGGCCGCCTTGACGAGGTTGGAGCCAACAACGGCCTTGGACAGTCGCTCAGCCGCCTCTTCGGAACGGGAGTGCTTGACCGTGCAGGTAACGAGCTTGGTCGCGCCCTCGCCGTCTGCGGCGATCTGGCGTGCCAGACGGGTATTGACCTCGTTCAGCGCCTTGCAGAACGCCTGATATTCCTCGTCCTGCCACTCGATGAGCTCGTTGCCGGCCATGCCGTTCGCCAGCACGATGCACATATCGTTGGTGGAGGTGTCGCCGTCAACCGTTACGCGGTTGTAGGTCTTTTTTACATTCTCCTGAAGTGCATCGGTCAGCATTTCATGCGTGATGGCGCAGTCAGTCGTGATGAACGACAGCATGGTGCCCATGTTCGGGTGAATCATGCCGCTGCCCTTGCAGATGCCGCCGATGC
>CAKSVR010000082.1 GCA_934504345.1 uncultured Agathobaculum sp.
TGAAATGCTTACCCTGGCATCCAAGCTCCCGGAATTTCCTGTTGTAATGAAAATGTTTGGCGTTGGTCCTGTATTGGAGCCTCAGCTTATAGCGGAAATTGGCGATGTGCGTCGATTTCATCATAAGCAATCTTTAGTAGCTTTTGCCGGTGTGGATGCACCTCCTTGTCAGTCTGGCACTTTCGAATCGAAAAACAGGCATATTTCTAAACGTGGATCTCCCCGGCTGCGAAAAACACTTTTCCAAATCATGTCTACTATCATTCAGCATGCACCTGCAGACAATCCTGTATTTCAATTTCTTGACCGTAAACGGCAAGAAGGAAAACACTACTATGTCTACATGACTGCTGCTGCGAATAAATTCCTGAGGATCTATTACGGTACAGTTAGGGCTTATTTAGAAGATACATAATTTCTTCTATAAATTGATCGTTATTTCTTTGTTTCGAGGCCTTCGCAATGTGGAGGCCTGCTTTGCTATACCTTTTTCACGAAAATCATGTTTTTCTTTCTTTTGTGCCTTTTTACCCTTGACAGCTCTTGGCAGGTTTTGCAGGCTTCGCAGAGGTTTACACAAAATTTGGGATGGCGTCCTGTCGGACTCTGGATTCGGGTCGGTTCGCTGCTTCCTTGTAGGAAGCCAGCAGCTTCTTCGGTTCGCCGCTGCTGCGTGCAATGGTGATTTCGTCCAGCAATTCCGGCATACGAATGCAGCTGTGTTATAATAGTCCGCAAGTTCCTGATAACTGCGGTTCAGCACTGTATATTGAGTGTCGGCGCGGTGAGCGTGATGCCGGCCAGCACACAGCGCAGCGCCTCCGGATGATAAACACGGTCGGTGAGTTCGTACCCTGAGCATATCATGAAGATCGGGCGATGCATATAAAATCCTCGCAAAAAAGCACGGATATGTGGTATACTGTGATAAAGTGATGAGCAGGGGAGGAACAACAATGTCACGAACCTTAACGATAACACCGGAGCAGGTGATGGCCGCCGCAGAGCGGGAACGCGAAGCCGTTCTGCGCGATCGGCGCACACTGCACGCTGCGCCCGAGGTCGGCGCGGAGCTGCCGCACACGCTGGCGTATGTCAAAGCCCGCCTGACCGAAATGGGATATGAGCCGCACGAACTGGCGGGCGGCCTTACAGCAGAGATAACCGGCGCGGACACCGGGCGCTGCATTCTTCTGCGGGCGGACATGGATGCGCTGCGCGTGACCGAGAAAACCGGGCTGGATTTCGCCTCGGCAAACGGCGCGATGCACGCCTGCGGCCACGATATGCACACGGCGATGCTGCTCGGTGCGGCAAAGCTGCTGCGCGGATACCAGAGCGAGCTGAACGGCACGGTCAAGCTGGTGTTCCAGCCGGACGAGGAGGGCTTCACGGGTGCGAAAGCCATGCTGGCGGCGGGCGTTCTGCGCGACCCGGCACCGCAGGCCGGCTTGGCGCTGCACGTCAACTCAGGTACGCCGTCCGGGCTGGTGCTGTGCGGCCGCGGTACGTTCATGGCGGGCTGCACGCTGTTCCGCATCACGGTGACGGGCGTGGGCTGTCACGGCGCGATGCCGGAAAAAGGTGTTGACCCGCTCAATATCGCAGCCCACATCTACCTGTCGCTGCAGGAGATCGTCAGCCGCGAGATCGCCGCAAAAATGCCCGCAGTCGTTACGATCGGCCGCATGAGCGGCGGCGAAGCGCCCAATATCATCCCGCAGAGCGCGGTGCTCGAGGGCACGATCCGCAGCTTTGACCGCGACCTGTCCGCGCAGATCCTCGAGCGCATTGTGGCCATCGCGCAGTGTACCGCACAGGCGTTCCGCGGCACAGCCGAGGTGACAGAGCTTGCCTCTGCGCCGCCGCTCAAAAACGACACCGCGCTCACAAACCGCATGGCCGACCTTGCAGGCGTGCTGTTCGGTGAAAAGCTGGTCTATCGGCTGGACGAGGGCGGTATGGGCTCGGAGGATTTCGCTTCCTACACTTACGACCTGCCGTGCGCGTATCTGCTCATCGGCGCGGGCACAAAGCAGGAGAATCCGGTGTTCGGCGCACCGATGCACAACGAAAAGGTCGTGTTCAACGAGGAGATTCTGCCGCGCGGCGCGGCACTGCACACATGGTGTGCGCTGAACTGGCTGTCAGGAGAGGAAAACGCATGAAAACCGAATGCTTCATGCTCGAAAACACGCCGGTGGTGCTGTACGGCGAACCGGCGGATACGCTGTGGCTGTTCATCCACGGACAGTTCGGCTGTAAAGAGGAAGCGCTGCCGTTTGCGGAGATCGTGTGCCCAAACGCACAGGTCTTGTCTATCGACCTGCCGGGGCACGGCACACGCCGCGATAGAGGAGAGGCGTTCGCGCCGTGGACAGCTGCACCTGAGCTTGCACAGGTGATGGCATATGCGCGGGCACACTGGCGCACGGTAAAGGTCCGCGCGACGAGCATCGGCGCGTATTTCGCGCAGCTGGCATTCGCCGCGCCGGAAAAGGCGCTGTTCGTGTCGCCTGTGGCAGATATGGAGCGCTTGATCTGCGACCGTATCCGTGCAGCGGGCATCACCGAAGACAAGCTGCGTATGCTGGGAGAGTATCCTGCCGAAGAGGGCGATATGCTCTCGTGGAATTACCTCTGCTGGGTGCGTATGCATCCTGTGTACGATTGGAAATGCCCAATGCATATTCTCTGCGGCGAGAACGACAGCATGACAGCACTGTCTACTATTCGTGCGTATGCGGAGAGGCACAGAGCAGAATTGACAATACTGCCGCATGGTGAGCACTGGTTCCATACGCCGGAGCAGCTGGCCGCAATGACGGTATGGGAACGGAAAAACACATAAAGGAGAACAAAATGATTCGGGAAATCTGTAAAGATGAAGCCTTTCTGGCACAAAAGGCCGAAAAAGCCACACCGGAGGATGCACAGACGGCGGCAGACCTGCTGGAAACGCTCGAAGCGCATAAGGCGGGCTGTGTCGGCATGGCGGCGAACATGATCGGCGTGAACAAGCGCATTATCGCGTTCGACAACGAGGGCACTTACATGGTGATGTTC
>CAKSVR010000083.1 GCA_934504345.1 uncultured Agathobaculum sp.
GAAACACGGATTTCGCTTTTGTTACCTTGCGAAGCTGGCGGTTAAAACCTTCAATTGCATTGGTCGTATAAATCAGTTCACTAAGTACAATTTCTTCCGCAGCGTTTTTGATATTGTTCATTCTCCCGACCCATGTCATCTGGTCATGGGCTTTCAAATTCTCGGTAATGCCCTGTTTTTTCGCCATCTGGCGAATTAGAAATTCTACCTGTTCATGAGCTTCGGCATCGAGTTCATTCAGATGTTTTACCAACCGACCGTTCAGCAGAAGTTCCCAATACAGCCCGTGTCGATGCTTCTGCAAAAATGTTTTTCGCATTCGGCCATACTTTCCGTAGCGGGGATCCTCATCCGTCGGCAGCTTTAAGTCAGGATAGTACATTCCATCTTCACCCAGCGTATAAGTTCCGCCCGTCTGTTCAAAAATTGATTTTTCCATTTGCGTATCCTTTCCGGCTATTCAGCCTATGCCGGTTTGCGATACGGTTAAAGCTGTTTCAAAACACTTCCTATGTCCTCGTTGATACAAATTGACTTCGCTTGAATTTCTCTCGGTGCGTAGGCCTCACCCAGATTGATACAGGCATAAGTAGCGTTTTTCCACTCGTTTACCATGCGCCAGAAAGAAAATTTTATAATCGTCGGCGTATTCATTCCGGTACCGAGCTCAAGAAACAGAACCTTCAAGCCCTTGTGCCGCCGTAGAAAATCCGTGTATCGTTCCGAAGCACGATACCAACCCTCATCCTGCACAAAGGTATCGTCACACCGCAGATTCATTGTCATTGGCTTGCCACAGACCGGGCAATGCGGAACCAGTTCTGTCGGCACACGCATATTCTGCTGCTGCTCCACCATCTGACGAATGGTGGCTTCGTTGTCGTAGGTTTTCTGGCAACACGGCTTGCTGCACTGAAACAGGCCATAATCGCCCTGCGTATAGAACAGCCGATGCTTATCGAATCCCGCCTTTTGAAACTGGTGATCAACATTGGTAGTCAGAACAAAGTAATCCTTATTCTTGACCAATCCCAGCAAGTCCTCATACACTGGTTTCGGGGCTGGCGTGTAGCGATTTATCCAGATATAGCGGCTCCAGTAAGCCCAGTGTTCCTCCAACGTGTCAAAGGGATAAAAACCACCAGAGTACATATCGCTGAAGTGGTACTTTTCTGCAAAATCATGGAAATGCTTTTCAAAGCGTTCTCCCGTATAAACAAACCCGGCTGATGTGGAAAGACCGGCTCCCGCGCCGATGATAACGGCATCCGCTTCTTCCAACGCCGAGCGTAACTTCTCTACGCTGTTAGAGGTATTTGTTTTCCCGAAGTTGCGAAAACCGAACATCACGCGCACCGCCTTTCCTGATAGTTTGTGGTAATAATTTGCAAATGTCCTAAAATACGCTGTTTTCTCAATGTTTTCGTTCTCTTGTTTCCGGTGCGCAAAGAACGGAACACCGGGGTGTTATACCCGACGCCTAATTCCAGAAAGAGGATTTTACCACCCGCTCGGGTGCGGAAAAAATTCTCATACCGCTCCGCTGCTCTGTGCCAGCCTTCATCCTCGACAAACTTGTTGTCTGACCGCAGGTTCATGGTCAAAGGCTTGCCGCAGTGAGGACAGGTCGGAAGAAGCTCGGTCGGGATTTTCATATTCTCCTGCCGTGTGACCATTTTACGAATCGCAGCTTCGTTCTCAAAGGTTTCCTGACAGCACGGTTCGCTGCACTGGAACAGACCGTAATCGCCTTGCGTATAGAACAGTCGTTTTTTATCAAAACCTGCTTTCTGGAAACAATGATCTACATTGGTTGTGATAACGAAATAGTCTTTGTCGGCAATCAACTTCAAAAGCGTTTCATAGACCGGCACGGGCGCGTCCTGATAGCGGTTGATGTAAATATAGCGGCTCCAATAGGCCCAATGCTCCTCCGGCGTGGCAAACGGATAAAAGCCGCCGGAATACATATCCTTGATACCGTACTTTGCCGCAAAATCGGAAAAGTATTTTTCAAACCGTTCGCCGGTGTAAACAAATCCGGCAGAGGTGGAAAGACCGGCTCCGGCACCGATCACAACGGAATCACAGTCCTGCAAAGCTGTTTGCAGCCGTTCAAGCTGCTTAGAGCAGCTTTTCGTAGATTCCCTTGTCAAAATCCTTGAAAACATTGAAAATCACCTTCTTTACACTGGTTTGCTTTTTAAGAAATTCTTTGACGGTTTCAATGGCGATTTGTGCCGCCTGCTCATTGGGAAAATGAAATTCTCCCGTGGAAATACAGCAGAATGCCACGCTTTCCAGCTTGTTTTCTGCTGCCAGCTCCAAACAGGAGCGGTAGCAGGAAGCCAACAGTTCTTTGTCCTTTTTTGTCACGCGCCCACCTATAATCGGGCCGACCGTATGCAGTACATAGCGGCAGGGCAGATTGAACGCAGGCGTGATTTTTGCCTGACCGGTGGGTTCGGGACAGCCTTGCTGTTCCATCAGCTCCGCACAGGCAAGGCGCAGCTCCACGCCCGCATAGGTATGAATGGCGTTGTCGATGCAGCGGTGGTTCGGAATATAGCATCCGGTCATGCCAGAGTTTGCCGCATTGACAATGGCATCACACCGAAGCGTGGTAATATCACCCTGCCAGAGATACAGCCCCGGCTGAATGGGTGTCAGGTCGGCAATATCCGTGATGCCCTTCGCGGCGGTTTCGCCTTGCAGATACTCGTCCTGCGTTTTCAGAAACGCTGCTTCCGTGCGCCGGGGCGCTCGAATGTTCATCAGGCCCCGCAAAAGCTGGCGCTGGCTGTTTGTATCGGCCGGTATGCCCATATCCCGATATTCCGGGCGTTCCTTCAAAAGCGACCGGATGAGAAACTGTCTTGTTTCGCTCTGGTTCATGGTCAAAACCTCTTTTCGATAACCTGCTTAGGG
>CAKSVR010000084.1 GCA_934504345.1 uncultured Agathobaculum sp.
TCAGGTTCGCACTACAACCTTGTTCATTATGAACAAAAGTTTAAGCACATCGTTGTTTAATTTACAAGGTGCAATTTGCTACAACAAGCATTTTATCGAACTTTTTCAAGTTCTTAACCGCTCATCAAACAGCTTATTTAGTATATCAAAACTCGAACCGTTTGTCAAGAACTTTTTTTGATTTATTTTTCAGTAAATCGTTGTTCATCGACACGTTTTCTGTTCTGACCGCTGACGAAACAGCTTATTTAGTATATCAAATACCGAACCGCTTGTCAAGAACTTTTTTCGTTTCTTTCAAGCTGTGTTTGTCAGCCGCTGTTTGAAAACAGCTCAATTAGAATACCACGCCTGCCGTTCTTTGTCAACAATTATTTTTGATGTTTGTCAAACCCTTGTGAATATGCCGCAAATCTGCTATACTGATACTACGATAATAAAGATTTGAACAATCAAAAGGAGGTGTCGGCTTGCCTATTAAGATAGCCGACAGTCTGCCGGCGCGTGCCGTACTGGAGAGCGAAAACATTTTCGTCATGACCGAGCACCGCGCTGCGACACAGGACATTCGCCCGCTGCGTATCGGTCTGCTCAACCTGATGCCGCTCAAGATCATCACGGAAACGCAGATTTTACGCTGTTTATCCAACACGCCCATCCAAATCGAGGTCGATCTGATCCAGACCGAAACATACCACTCCAAAAACACGCCTGAGGATCATCTGCTCACGTTCTACAAAACGTTTGACGACATCCGCGACCAGAAATACGACGGCTTCATCATCACCGGTGCGCCGGTTGAAACCATGCCGTTCGAAGAAGTGGAATACTGGCCTGAACTGACCGAGATCATGGACTGGACCAAAACGCACGTTCACTCCACGCTGCACATCTGCTGGGGCGCACAGGCCGGACTGTATTATCATTACGGTATCCCGAAGTACCTGCTGCCCGAGAAAATGTCCGGCATTTTCAAGCATCACGTTCTATTGCCGAAAGAGCCGCTGCTGCGCGGTTTCGACGACATTTTCTGTGCGCCGCACTCGCGCCACACCGAGGTGCGCGCCTCCGACATCCGCAAGGACAAGCGCTTGACCATCCTCGCGGAGTCGCACGAGGCCGGTGTCCACATTGTTGAAGCGATGAACGGCCGCCAGATCTTCGTGCTGGGCCACGGCGAGTACGATGCGAACACGCTCAAGCAGGAATACGAGCGCGATCTCGCCAAGGGCATGAACCCGGAGGTGCCGCGCCATTATTTCCGCAATGACGATCCCAATCAGGACGTACTGGTAACATGGAAAGCCCACGCGAACCTGTTCTACACGAACTGGGTCAACTACTATGTTTACCAGACCACGCCGTATTATCTGGACAAAATGTAAGCAAAGAGCCGCTCTCCGACCGGAGAACGGCTCTTTTGACCCACAGAAAAGGGAGTGCCCGCTCGGGCACTCCCTTTTTGTCATTCTTCTTCTCGTGCTTCGTCCGCCATGCCGACCAGATGGCACAGGGTCATCAGGCTGTCCGACAGGTGTACGTTCTCGACCGGCACGCCCAGTCCCTCCAGATGGAGATCCTCGCCGGTGAAATTCCACAGGCCGCGGATGCCGCGCTCGACCAGATCGCGGGCGATAACGGGCGCATCGCCGCGCGGGATGGTGAGCACCGCCACATCCGGCTTGTTGCGCTCGATGAACTCGTTGAGCGTTTCCGTGCTGCGGACCTCATGCCCGCCGAACCGCTGGCCGATGAGCTGCGGATTGCCGTCGAACGCGCACAGCAGCTCAAAGCCGCTGGCGGAAAAGTTAAAGTTGTTGAGCAGTGCGCGGCCCAGGTTACCGGCACCCAGCAGGATGGCGGTGCGCCCGGTACGCAGACCCATGATGGCGCCCAGCTCCTCCTGCAGCTTGTCGATATTATAGCCGTAGCCCTGCTGACCGAAACCGCCGAAGCAGTTAAAGTCCTGACGAATCTGCGAAGCGGTCAGTCCCATGCGCTCTGCGAGGGCCTTGGAGGAGATACGCTGCTCTCCCTCAGCCTTCAGCTCGCAAATGTTCCGATAATAGCGAGGCAATCGCTGAATTACCGCTTTGGAAACCTCTTGCTTACGATCCACAGACTCTCTCCCTCTCTCTGATCTATTCTATTTCTCGTTTTCTCTTACAGCTTTGCGATGGTATCCAGAACGTAATCGGTAAATTCCTGTGCGGTAGCGCCGGTATCACGGCCGTTAACAACGACCTTGCGCTCCTCTACCATGCAGATGTCCAGTGCGCGGTCGAGCTTTTTCGCCAGCTCGATCTCGCCGATGTGCTCGAGCAGCATAACCGCTGCACGCAGTACGGAGGACGGGTCTGCATACTTTGCGCGGCCCTCCTGCACCATACGCGGCGCGGAACCGTGGATGGCCTCGAACATCGCGTAGCGCTTGCCGATATTGGCAGAGCCGGCAGTGCCGACA
>CAKSVR010000085.1 GCA_934504345.1 uncultured Agathobaculum sp.
ATGGTCCGAGTGACAGGATTCGAACCTGCGGCATCCTGCTCCCAAAGCAGGCGCGCTACCAACTGCGCTACACCCGGATAGGTATTTTGAGCGCCCCGTAATCCACGAAAACGGGGCGCTGTTGGTGCCGGTGACCGGACTCGAACCGGTACGCTGTCGCCAGCGGTGGATTTTGAGTCCACTACGTCTACCAATTCCATCACACCGGCAGATAGACATATAACATAGTTTATTATAGCGTAAACTGCACCGGTTGGCAAGAGAAAATTGCCAAAATGCAAGAACTTTTTTGCCGCTTGTCACGGCCGATGTGCTGTGCTATCATAAAAGCAGGGAAAACAGCATTTTGCAGGAGGCACAGCATGAAGCTCACTCATTTGGACGAAAATGGCGCGGCACATATGGTCAACATCGGCGCAAAGCCGGTCACACAGCGGCAGGCACAGGCACAGGCTGTGCTCACCATGCAGCCGAAAACACTGCGTATGATCCTCGACGGCACCGCCCCAAAAGGCGATGTGTTCGCGTGTGCACGCATTGCAGGCATCATGGCGGCCAAGCGCACCGCCGAGCTCATTCCGATGTGCCACCCCATCCCGATCGAAAGCGCGGATGTTGCGATCGAAGCCATCTCAGACACACAGCTGCGTATAGTCAGCACGCTGCGCTGTTCGCACAAAAGCGGCATCGAAATGGAGGCACTGACGGCGGCTTCCATCGCGGCGCTGACGATCTACGATATGTGCAAGGCGGTTGACCGCGGTATGCGTATCGACCAGACACTTCTGCTGCACAAAAGCGGCGGAAAGAGCGGCGAATACCACGCCGAGGAGGTGATCGGATGACATTGCTTCAGCAGCTGCAGCAGGCCGCGCAGAACGCCCGCAAAGGTCTGCCCGCCTCGATCACCGCGGAGGCGGACGGCGTGCAGTACACGCGAAATTTTCTGCCGCGTGAGCGGCTCATCCTGCTCGGCGGCGGCAATATCGCCCAGCCGTTATGTCAATATGCCTCCGATCTGGGCTTCGATGTGGTCGTGGTCGATGATCGGCCGTCGTTTGCCAACGCCGTGCGGTTTCCCGCGGCTTCGCGCATCCTGTGCGACCTGTTTCCGGCGGCCATCGCCCAGTTGGCGGTACAGGAGAATGATTATGTTGCCGTCATTACGCGCGGCCACCGCTATGATGCCGACTGTCTGCGTGTGCTGCTGCGCGGAACGCTGCCGCGCTACCTCGGCATGATCGGCTCCAAGCGCCGCACGGTCGGCCTGCTCAATATGCTCGAACAGGAAGGCTTTGCCCACACGGATCTCGACCGCATCCATACGCCCATCGGACTGGACATCGGTGCGCTGACGGTCAAGGAGATCGCCATTTCTATCGTTGCCGAACTGATCGCAGAGCGCCGCTCCAATACCGATCGCCGCTCCAAAAGCAGTATCCTCACCGCCGAGGACATTGATCTTCCCCTGCTGGAAACCGCCGCACGCGGCGATGTGCCGAAAACACTCATGCTCGTCTGCGAAACCAGCGGCTCGACACCGGTCAAGTCCGGTTCGTACATGATCGTGGACATCAATACCGCCACAGTGGGCACTATCGGCGGCGGATGCAGTGAAAGCGCAGTGATGCGGCAGGCATATTATCTGATCGGCACCGGCGAGAGCAAATGTATCACCGTTGACATGAGCAACGATGTGGCCGCGCAGGAAGGCATGGTCTGCGGCGGACAAATGAAAGTCCTGCTGGCCGATCTCGGCCTCAATGCGGGCGAGTAAAACTTTTTCGAATTTTTTTGAAAAAACCGTTGACATATCGGGTATTTGGGTATATACTGAACAAGTCGTCAGGGATAAGACGGCACCGACCCGATGGAAGTTTAGCTCAGCTGGGAGAGCATCT
>CAKSVR010000086.1 GCA_934504345.1 uncultured Agathobaculum sp.
GTTCAACGTATCCCGCAACATCAAGGGTGTGGACGTTGTTGCCACCAAGCTGGATGATGCATCTCCGGAAATGCTCCGCACCATGGGCGATGACATCAAGGGCAAAAAGGACAACATGGTTGCCGTTCTCTCCGCAGTCAACGGCGACAAGGTAAGCCTGCTTTGTGTCTGCGGCGCTGAGGCCGTCAAGAAGGGCGCACACGCCGGCAAGATCATCAAGGAAGTTGCCAAGATCGTTGGCGGCGGCGGCGGCGGCCGTCCGGACAGCGCTACCGCAGGCGGCAAGAATCCGGCAAAGCTGGAGGAAGCGCTCGAAGCTGTCAACAATATCGTTGATGCAATGCTGTAATCAAGGCAAAACCGCGGGAAATCCTCCCGCGGTACACCCATTCAGAAAGGAGCGATCATCTATGGAGGATTGTCTGTTCTGTAAGATCATCGCGGGCGATATTCCGTCGAGCAAGGTGTACGAGGACGACCTCTGCTACGCCTTCAACGACATCGACCCGCAGGCGCCCACGCATTTTCTCGTGATCCCCAAGCAGCACATCCAGTCTGTTGCCGCCGTTGATGCGTCCAACAGCGCTGTCGTTGCACACTGCTTCGAGGTTATCGCGAAGATCGCCAAGGAGCGCGGCATGGACAGCTTCCGCGTTGTTTCCAACATCGGCGAACAGGCGGGCCAGAGCGTGTTCCACCTGCATTTCCATGTGCTCTCCGGCCGCGATATGACTTGGCCGCCGGGCTAAAAACGTAAGCAAAAGGCACACCCGATTGGGTGTGCCTTTTCTTATGCCATAGCAGCTCAAATAATAATCCCCTCGCAGTGATCGATTTCATGCTGGATGATCTGCGCGGTCCAGCCGGTGAAGGTCTTGAGCCGTATCTGCATTTTCTCGTTCTGATACTGCACCTTGATCGACTGCCAGCGGCGGGTTTTCCGCGTGCCTGTGAGCGACAGACACCCCTCCTCAGCCTCGTATGCGCCCGATTTTTTGACGATCTCGGGGTTGAACATCACCATATAGCTGCCCTCATTATCGAACGCGATGATGCGCTTACGCACGCCGATCATATTCGCCGCCATGCCGACGCAGCCTGCCTTGTGCGCTTCGAGCGTCTCCAGCAGATCGCGCGCGATCTCTGCGTCCTCCGCCGTCGCCTTTTCCGACGTCTCCGCGAGGAACGCCTCGTCCTTCATGATTTCCCGTACCATAGCTGCCTCCTGCAAGTTACTTTATCCTTTATGATAAAGCGCGCAGGGCCGGATGTCAAGTGCGCGGCTTTACTTGACGGCCGCGATGTCCTCATGCTCGGTCAGCGGATTGGGGATTTCCGTGAAATCGCTGGACTCGGCGTCCTTATCGATGGTAACGGTCGTATCCGTGATCTGAACCGCCGCATCGTTGTTGCCGAAGAGCGGCACGAACAGCTTGACCGGCACATAGGTCTTGTCGTCCTTGAGCACCGGCGCGGAGCCGAGCGTGAACGGCGCAGACATGCCGACCGCATCCTTGATGGCGGTATAAACGAAGTAATTCTCCTCGCCGATGCGCAGGTCGCACTGCAT
>CAKSVR010000087.1 GCA_934504345.1 uncultured Agathobaculum sp.
GCGGAGTAAACGCCGTTTGCGTTCTCGCCCGGAACGCCGATAAAGGTCGGCAGACCGGCGCCGGAGCCAACGAAAATGGCCTCGTAACCGTCGCCGAACAGCTCGTCGATGGTTTCGGAGCGGCCGACAACGAAGTTCAGCACGAATTCAACGCCGAGGTCCTTGAGCGTGTCGATCTCCTTCTGCACGATGGTCTTGGGCAGACGGAACTCCGGAATGCCGTACATGAGTACGCCGCCAGCGGTGTGCAGCGCCTCGAAAACGGTAACCTCGTAGCCCATGCGTGCCAGATCGCCTGCACAGGTCAGACCGGCCGGGCCCGCACCTACGATGGCAACCTTGTGGCCGTTGGATTCCGGCTTGACGGCCTTTTCGGTGCTGTTTTCGCGGGCATAGTCTGCAACGAAGCGCTCCAGACGGCCGATAGCAACAGCCTCACCCTTGATGCCGCGGACACAGTGGCACTCGCACTGGCTCTCCTGCGGGCAAACACGGCCGCAGACAGCGGGCAGTGCGGAGGTTTCCTTGATCTTCGCAGCCGCCTCGAGGAACTTGCCCTCGGCGACCAGCGCGATAAACTCCGGGATCTTGACCTGTACCGGGCAGCCGGTCATGCAGGGCTTGTTCTTGCAGTTCAGGCAGCGCTGTGCTTCCTCGACCGCCATTTCAGCGGTGTAGCCGAGCGTTACCTCTTCGAAATTCTTGTTGCGGACGTCCGGCGCCTGCTCGGGCATCGGGCACTTCTTCGGATTCATATTCGGCATCTTACTTGACCTCCTTCTTGAACAGATTGCAATGCTCCTCACGGCGCTCTACCGCCGCGCGCTCCTGTGCCTTGTACATGGCACCGCGGCGCATCGCACTGTCAAAATCAATGAGGTGGCCGTCAAAGTCCGGGCCGTCAACGCAGGCGAACTTGGTTTCGCCGCCGACGATCAGACGGCAGCCGCCGCACATACCCGTGCCGTCTACCATGATGGTGTTCATGGAAACGATGGTCTTGATGCCGTACGGGCGGGTGGTTTCGCAGACGAACTTCATCATGATCATCGGGCCGATGGCGATAACGGCATCGTACTGGTTGCCCGCATCGATGAGCTCCTTGAGCACCTGCGTAACCAGTGCCTTGCGGCCGTTCGAGCCGTCGTCGGTGACGATATGCAGATTGGTGCAGGCGTTCTTCATCTCATCCTCGAGGATGATGATGTCCTTGCTGCGGAAGCCTGCGATCAGGTCAACCTCTGCACCCATTTCGTGCAGCTTCTTGGCCTGCGGATATGCGATAGCGCAGCCCAGACCGCCGCCGACAACAGCGACCTTTTTCAGGCCCTCGAGCTCGCTCTCCTTGCCGAGCGGACCTACAAAGTCATGCAGGCAGTCGCCCTCGTTCAGCTCGCCGAGCGCCTTGGTGGTCGCGCCGACCTCCTGAAAGATGATGGTGATGGAGCCCTTTTCACGGTCAAAATCCGCGATGGTCAGCGGAATGCGCTCGCCCTCTTCGCTGAC